>JAJDBQ010000229.1 GCA_029261255.1 Nitrospirales bacterium | reverse complement strand
GCGATTCATCAAGGGAATTGTGGATTCCGCTGATTTGCCCCTGAATATTTCCAGGCAGCGTTTGCAGGAAGATCGGTACATCAACCAAATCCGAAAATGGATTACCAAAAAAATTCTCGATACGCTTGAAAAAATGCAACGAGATGATGCCGAGCAATATCTCAAGTTTTGGGAACCTTTTGGCAACGCCTTGAAAGAAGGCGTCGCTGACACCGACTACAAAGACAAGATTCTTGACTTGTTGATGTTTGAATCGTCGCACGATCCAACAACCTTGACGACACTTGATGCCTATGTGCAACGAATGAAGCCTGATCAAAAAGAGATTTTTTATATCACCGGTGAATCTCGAAGCGTGGTGGAACACTCACCTCACCTCGAAGCCTTCAAAGCCAAAGAATACGAAGTGCTGTATCTGGTCGCCCCCGTGGACGAATTCCTGGTTCAATATGTATTCGAATTCAAAGACAAGCGACTTAAGTCGGTCGGAAAAGGCGCGGTTGATCTGGGTGACGAGAATGAGCAGAAGGAAACCACGGAAAAATTAGAAACACTTCAAGAGCAATACAAAGATTTGTTTGAACTGTTGAAGGAAAAACTTGATGATCACATCAAAGATGTTCGTTTAACCAACCGACTCACTTCCTCGCCAGTGTGCTTGGTGGGAGCTGAAAATGATTTCAGCCCCCAGCTTGAGCGATTACTCCAAAAAGGTGACGTCCCTAAACAAAAACGGATCATGGAGCTGAACCCCGATCATGCGATCGTGACGAAGCTCAAAGAACGTTTTGAGAAAGATCCGACGGACACCTTGTTATCCGATTACGCGGAATTGCTCCTTGGTTATGGTTTATTAGCTGAAGGGTCTCCGATCCCCAATCCGGTTCGTTACAATCAGGTCTTGGGTGATCTGATGACACGAACGTTGTAGGTCTGTTGAAATAAACCGTCATGGCCTTCGCGCTCGTCGCTGAAGACAGCTTTGGCGCGCAAGCGACCAAGTCTACGGCAGGCAGGTCACAATTTTTCTGTGCCCACGCGCAGAAAGTACGCTCCGCGTGCAGAAAATAATGCTGCGGTCTTGCCGGACGGAATTATTTGAATCTTGCCGAATCCTCTGGATTTGGTGTTTCTGTTTTGAATATATTTTACGTCAAAAAATTGCAGAGGTAACTTTATGGGCAGGGAATCAATTACAGGAAGGTTTTTGAATGAAATTGACTTATTTTTCTGAATCCATTACAGATACTTTTGCTGTAAACATAAAGAAACGACAATCCATTTTTCATGAAATTCTCTTGAGGAGGGTGATATCGTGAAACGGAGCAATATCGTTCTTATTTCCTGTGCTCTCGCTGTGCTTATTGTGTTTTCTGCATGTGGACATAACCCGACTCGTTTTAAACAAATAGGACCGTATGTCGACATATCCGGTGTGAAATATCGGACGGAGGGTGCGTTCAATGTTGATTTGTTACGGGTGGGTATTAAAAGACGTGATGTGCTCAGTTCTTTCGAGCCAAAATTTCGTCCGGTTATTGTTAAGGAAGTTGAGGTCAATCAGGCAGTAGAAATTGCCAATGAACAAACCCAAACTTCAGCAACCGAAGCAGCGGCCAAGGCGGGGTTTGAAATTGCGAAAGTGGATGCAGGGGGGAGCCTCTCACGTGAGGGATCCAGCACCGCAACATTTCGGGTGCTTAAAGTCTTTGATGTTCTTGATTTGATGATTGAATTGAATTCTGATGAAAATAAAGAAAAACTTAATTTTTTTATAGATCATGGAAGTGATCTTCGAATTGTCACGTCCGTGGCGGTGGCTTTTGGTTACACTGCGCATGAAAAAACAAGTAAGGCTGCAAATGTCTCCCTCTCTATCAAATATCCTAAGGCAGGCAATCCAGAAGTTTCCTTACAACACAGTGATGGGACCGAAGGGAAAACGACGTTGTCAGATGGGGCGATATTTGCGTATGAATTTTCTCGATTTTGCTGGAAGAAAGGTGCTGATGGACAACCCATGGTGGCTGACTTACAAGTTGATCGACCAGGGCTTGAAAAAACTTGTCCAACCAATACCAAAACTGATCCGACCAAGCTCTAAGACTGCACTCCTGAAATTGGAACAGTGTTTTTCCCCACTTTAAGAAGAAAGTGGATTAGATCTGAGGTGGGGGCAGTCAATTGCAAAAGGAGGGCAAGTCGATTTTCTTAGTTGTTAACTTTGCCTGTTGCCCGTTCTGAATTGGGGCGTGTCCGTATCCCGTACAGCCACTCCGCTACTATCTAGCCGTATCATTGTCTTTTTTTGTCGTCCGTAAACATAGGCGCCAAGGGACAGGATTTTGATGGGTACCTACTAAACCTCACATAGAATTCTTCTCCTTCGAATTCTTTTTCCGGAACAATTCCTGTTCAATGCTTTGGACTCCTGGCGTAGAGATAGGCTGGGAGGGCGCAAGACAGTCCGATTGTGAGATTGAGGGCGATAAAGGTCAGTGGGTTGGGACCGTTTCTGTGTTTCTTTTCTTGATAGATCATAATCCAAAAGACGAACGAACTGAACAAGAGGTCTGAGGTAAAACCTGATGCGGCGGGATTGGCAAATAAGGCCGAGATAAAGCCGGGGAGGTTGAATCCGTCTGTGATGAGGAATTGTGTAAAGAAGAAGTAGGGGAGTATGGCACCGGCAATGGCTAGGACAAGATACAGGTGTTTCATGGTTGGGTGTCTCCTAATCTTTTATGGTGCAGAATCATTGAACATGAGTAACATCAGGGCGTCCCCCCTGAACAGCGAGGGACGTCTGATATATGCTCCTAGTCAGATGAAAAACGGTGAATGTAATTGACGACTGGCCTCTTCTACTCCGCTTGCATCAAACACACGTGTATAAAAGGCGGCATGAAACTTTGCCGGTTCGGTTGGAAAATAGACTAATGCAAAGTTTCTTGCGTTCTCTATGGTATCAAATGCGTAAAAGCCGCCGAGCGTGTTTGTGTTCAGTCCACTCAACCAAGTTTTAGACTGAAGGCCCCGTTGAATCTTGAGTGTTGGGTTAATCGTGCGCCATGGGGCCTCACCGAACGGCACGTTGACTTGGACTTCCGTATAGACGAATGCGCCGGGGGTACTCTCCGGCTTTGCCCCGAAATGTACTGTATTCATGTCGCGGCTGGCTTCCTCAACAATTGCTGCGTCAAAGACACGGGTGGTTTGTGCGGCACCAATTTTTTTGGCTTCGCTTGGAAAATAGCCCGTGACGAATTGTTGCGCATGTTCGATGCTGTCGAACGCGTACATGCCTCCAAGCGATTGGTTGCCTACGCCAGCGAGCCACGTTTTATTCAATAGACCCGGTTGCTGCAACAAGGTTGGATTCACTTCTCGCCACGGGGCCTTTTCAAAGGGGACAGAAATTTGTAGCTCTGTGTAAACAAATGATTTTGGCGATATGTTTGATGCCATGGATGTTCTCCTTGTGGGAATGCTGAAAAAACCCACCAGCGGCGTTCTCGCCCTTTTGTCGTGCTCACGTACTGAGAGTACGCTCCGCGCGTCAAAATGGCTGCGGCCTTGCTGGACGACTTTTTTGATCATTCCAGTTGGTCAATGATTCTGTGAAAAATTCAACAGACTCCTTGTCGTTTCATGTGTGAAATGGTTCATGGCAAAGACATGAGTGCGTCGCTGAGTTCTTCGGGTCTTGAGAGAAATGGTGCATGATCGGCTTCCAGTTCGAACACCTGTTCACAAGGAAGTGTGTCAATCATTCGTTGTTGTGCCTGAGGTGTCGTGATTTTGTCCTGCATACATTTGATGTAGGCGCGTGGAATATTCCCGAACCGATCGTTGGTGATCTGGACTGGGGAAAAAAAGGGTTCTGTTGGTTGGGTCGTGATGAGTTGTGGCTTGGCCCATTGAAGACGATCTTCGGGTGTTTCGTTGTAGAACACCTCGCGTAACGTCGTTTCATCGAACTGCGCGCCGCGTTGATCATCAGTGAACACTAAACGAGGGAGGAATTCTCCAGCTTCGTCTTTTTTCATGGTGTCTAAGACGGATCCGTTCTGTTCCAATAAAAAAGCGCAGAGGTAGACGAGTTTACTGACCTTTGGTGGAAGCTGTTCAGCTGCCTGGCTAATGACAGCTCCGCTCATGCTGTGGCCTACGAGAATGACCGGTTCGGACTGCTTTGCCAGCAGGTCTGCTACGCTTTGCACATAGGCTTTCATCGTCATTTCCTGAATTGGTGTGGTCTTGTTGCCGTGGCCAGGGAGATCGGGAGTCAGGACGGTATGACCTTTTTCAGTCAAAAGAGTTTTGACATCTTTCCATGCCCACCCGCCGTGCCATGCCCCATGTATTAAGAGATATGTTGCCATGATCAGTCTCCTTTGTACTTTTGAGTTGATGAATATTATGTACCGAACGGTCCATAAGTGAGCAAAAAAATATTACTTCAATGCGGTCATTGTGACCTCGATAATATCCTTTATGGTTTTGACATCGGCACCTCCTTTCACCATGGTCTTGAGGCCGACCATGTTATTCACCAAAAAATTGGAGAGGATATCAGGGGTTTTGTTCAACGGAATATTTCCTTCTTTCTGTCCTCGTAATACGGCTTCTTTAAATACCCCCTGTAGACTTTTGGATCCATTCGCGACGAGTTTGGCGATAATCTTATCTCGTTGTGCTAATTCGTTCGTCACATTAACCATCAGACACCCACATTTTTCCCCTTTGGTCGAGGCTTCGTCGATCAAGCCCTTCAACACCTTTTCAATAAAGGATAGGCCCGTTTTGGCTTGGCGAAGTTCTTCGCGTAGGGAGGCAATTAAGGTATTGGTATACAGAGCGAGGCATTGTTCAAGTAGTTCATGCTTGCTTCCAAAGGTTTCATAAAAACTGCTTTTGGAGACGTCCATGACCTCCAACAGATTCTGGAGGGAGGTGGCTTCGTAACCCTTACTCCAAAACTGGCGCATGGCGGCTTCAAGAGCCTGATCCGTGTCAAATTCTCGTGGTCTCCCAATCGTCATTTAGCTATTATAGGACCGTACGGTCCATATTGCAAGATGAATCGAAGCTAGACCTCAGGAAGATTTGTTTTTCTCAGACCTAGGTAGATTGCCTCAGAGTTATACATGCTCGATTCTTTTCTTTCTCCAAATTACGATCAAGATCATCGGAGAGTCGTCAGGTTGCGTGCGTAGGAACACATGCATTTGTTAGGGAGATTATTCAATATTTTTAATTCAGGTCTTGGTCATGTGCGATTCGTGGTTTTTTATTGGCCGATATCTTAAGCGTCGTTTCTTGCTACATTGATGATTCTCATGAGGGTGTATTTTCTTTCGGGCTCCTGAGGGTAATTATTGGTCTTCGGTTTTACACCATTTGGCTTGCTTCTCATCTCTGTGCTGATTGAGATGTTTACGATAGTGTCAATTTCATCAATTGGAGAGCGCAATCATGATGCGAATAGGCCTATTTCTCGCGACAAATTTTGCTGTTCTGTTTATTATTAATTTGATCATCACATTTCTCGGGCTGAATCAACCAGGGACTAGTTGGATGCCTATGCTCATTATGGCGGGGATTTTTGGTATGGCGGGATCACTTATCTCGCTCATGTTGTCAAAAACAATGGCCAAACGTTCGTCTGGGGCGCATGTCATTGAATCACCAAGTAACGACACTGAGGGATGGTTGGTCAGGACGGTCCATGCGCAAGCAGACCAGGCTGGGATTGGTCATCCTGAGGTTGCTATTTTTGAGTCACCAGCTCCGAATGCTTTTGCGACGGGAGCCAATAAAAATAACGCTCTCGTTGCCGTCAGCACGGGATTGTTGAACACGATGGAAAAGGAGGAGGTCGAAGCGGTGTTAGCTCACGAAGTGAGCCATGTGGCGAATGGAGACATGGTGACTCTGTCCTTAATCCAAGGTGTGGTTAATACGTTTGTCATCGTGTTCTCGCAAATCATTTCTAGTCTTGTAGACCGCCGACGTGGCGGTCGTTACAACGAGACAGGGTATGGTTTTGGGCGTGGCATGGGTTATCGGTTCACCTATATGATCACTCAAACGATACTTGGATTTTTAGCCACTCTTATAGTTCGTTGGTTTAGCCGATGGCGAGAATATCGTGCTGATGCTGGTGGAGCGAATCTGGCAGGTCGTCACAACATGATTAACGCGTTAGAGCGCTTGCAGCAACTACAATGTCCGGCACAATTGCCTGCTCAGATGCAAGCCCTTGGTATTAATGGGGGATTGCTCGGTGTTGCTGGTTTAAAGAAGCTGACAATGACGCATCCTCCGCTTGAAGATCGAATTGCGGCCTTACGCGATGCATCCTAATCGGCAGAGGCTAACATCATTTTTCTATAAGTGACTCTATGGCCGATTTCAGGCATAATTATTAGGCTTGGTTTTCTCATTCGTTCTCTCTAGCGTTTTCGTTTGCCGTCTGATCAGTTAGTGCCCCCTCTTCAGAAGCTCAACAGTCGTTGAGCATTAGTGCTCTCACCCTCTGTCATGATGATCCAGGTTTCTTTATTTGATTCAACGTCGTTTAAGAAAAGAGGAGACTGTTATGTGGTATGCACGTCTGGTTCTTGTTGTGTCTGTGTTTTTGTTTTTCTTGCCAATGGAAGGTTTCTCTCATCCAGGCGGAACGAATACTGATGGGTGTCATGTCAAAAAGAAAACCGGAAAAAAACATTGCCATGAGAAAAAGGATGGGAAGAAGGTAAAGGACTCCAAAAAATCCAAGGCCTCGAAAAAATTCACCAAGATAAAGGCCGTGTCGAAGAAAAAAGCAGAATCCAAAGCTAAATCGAAGGCTAAACCTAAGGTGAAGAAAAAGACAAAGTCAAAGAAAAAGGATAGTACAAAAGCCAAAACGTCAAAAAAGGCCAAGGCAAAAAAGAAGAAATCGAAAAAGTGAGCATGTAAAACTCATACTTTGGAAGACGGGAAATATACTTGTTGCGTAGGCCTTTGCTCCTTGTGCTCTTGTGTGCCATAGCTATTGAACGAGGTATTTACCTAAGTGAATGCTTGCAGGTGTGGGATGATATGGGCATATGATTCTGCGAAACAAATGGAACGGCAATTGCGATTCTTGAAGTTATTCGCATCTTGGCCTATCCTTTCGTTTTGCGAGGTATCATCTCATGAAACAATCTTGTTCGACTCTTGTTCTTTTATGTTCTGTGATTTTCGTGTTATTTGGGCCAAATACGTCAGGCGCCACGATAATTTTCGGGAATACTGGGCTTTCTGGTGGATTTCGATGGGACGCTGCTGCCAGGAATTTCAATGGGTTGGAACGATCGTTAGATGGTGGGCTTCGTTATTCACTGCAAACGGGTTCCTATGCAGGGTATCGAGATCTTTTTACTTGGCAGGGGACTGCCCCTAGTGTTTTTGACTTTCAACAGGCGATTGAAGAGGCTTTTCGAGCATGGACAATCTCCGATCCAGTTTCTGGGCTCAGCTCAGATCTCTTTTTCGTCGCTGATTTAGGGGTGCCGGCGATTGGTACGGGTGTTGGTGGCGTCAACGTCGCCGGGGCCGAGATTGATCTCTTAGCGAATACCGATGCGATATTCTGGAATCCGGGAGATTCCACGCCAAGGGGAGAGAGTTTTTTTAATGCCGTTGGTGGAGGGGTCACTTTAACGTCCGGGACTTCTGGCTATAGCGGGGGAGCGATAATAGGCGCAGATATCACCTTCAATAACAATCCTCAATCTGTCTATACTCTTGATTTTTTCCAGCTTTTATTGACCCATGAGATTGGCCATTCATTAGGTCTCGGTGACGTTGATTTCGCTCGTAATCCCGGAACATTTATTGATGACAATTATGATGGCAGCTCCAGTTCAACGGCGCTTCTGACGCTGACTAATTCTTGGGCGAGTCTCGTCAATCCGTTTGATCCAAGCGCCTCACCGTTATTCTTGTTTGATGTTCCAAATGCTGACCCTGGAATTGATACGTTAGGGGTCGATATACTCATGGAAAGCTCAATCCCTTTTGCTTTGTTTGGTGATTCCACACCTCTACGCAATGATGATTTTGGTGGACGGCAGTTTTTGTATCCCTTCGTCCCAATTCCGGAACCTTCGAGCATTTTATTGTTGTGTACTGGTCTGATCTGCCTTTTTGGATCCCGTAGACGGATGTTAGAAAAGACATGAGGCACCTGTTCTGACCTGGCAAGAATGCTTGAACATATGATTCGCATCGTCATCCTCGTTTCGCATCTTGTATGCCTAAATTTGCCTCACACTCTATTTTCTAGTTGCCTTTTGTCTTAATTTTCTTTTTCGTAAAAATTCAATAACACGCATTCGCAAAATTTCCATCCATCATTTTGTTGTTTGGTACAGTAGCGCGAGATAACTTTCATGGCGGTACACGACTATCCACAAGGGGAGGGCAATGTTTCAATTAGTTAAAATCCAAAGACGATTCAGGTACACTCCTTAGGAAAAGAATCAGGTAAGATATTCCTTCGGTTTTCGATTCCCTTTTTAGCTACCTTTCTGGAAACATTGGTTGAGCCAATCATCTTCATCAGATAACAGCAGTCACGATCGACGACAAGCATCATCTCATGCCCATTGGCATGAGAATCTTCGGTTGATGCTTGTGCTTCTTTCTGTCTGGTTTGTCGTTTCCTTTCTCCTCGGCATTGTCTTTGTTGAGCCTCTCAATCAATTTCATCTCGGCGGTTTTCCTTTGGGGTTTTGGTTCGCCCAGCAAGGGTCTATCTATGTTTTCATCATATTGATATTGGTGTATGCCTTTGCGATGGATCGAATAGACCGACGACATGGAGTAGAAAGTGGACCAGCCGCTAGTGAGTCAACAAAATCCTCGGAGTCACCTGAATGAATATTCAGGAGTGGACGTATCTGCTCGTCGGCATCACCTTTTCTATTTACATTGGTATTGCTATTTGGAGTCGGGTAGGGACGACCTCTGGATTCTACGTGGCTGGTCGGGGTGTTCCTGCATTGGCGAATGGCATGGCCACGGCCGCCGACTGGATGAGTGCCGCCTCCTTCATTTCTATGGCAGGGCTCATTTCGTTCATGGGCTATACCGGCACGATTTATCTGATGGGCTGGACGGGTGGCTATGTTCTCTTGGCTCTTTTACTTGCCCCGTACTTACGTAAATACGGTCGCTATACGATTCCCGAGTTTGTTGGTGATCGTTACTATTCCCAAACAGCTCGAGTGATTGCCGTGTTCTGCGCAATCTTTGTGTCGTTTACCTATGTGGCGGGACAGATGCGTGGCGTGGGCGTGGTATTTTCTCGCTTCCTTGAAGTTGATGTGACCGTCGGTGTCATTATCGGGGTGGGCATCGTGTTCTTTTATGCTGTCATCGGGGGGATGCGCGGTATTACGTATACGCAAGTGGCTCAATTTTGTGTCTTGATTGTGGCCTATCTGATCCCTGCCATCGCGATTTCTTGGAAGATGACTGGCTGGGCCATTCCGCAAATTGGGTTTGGTGCAACGATGATTGAAGGTCAGTATGCTGGCATGGCTCTTCTGGAAACCCTCGATGCAATCCATCGTGATCTTGGGCTTCCAGAATATACGGGAGCCTGGGTGGATGGGAAAAAGAGCATGGTGGACGTGCTTGCGATCACGATGGCACTGATGGTGGGCACAGCAGGACTGCCGCATGTCTTAATTCGTTTCTATACGGTGCCCAATGCTAGGGCCGCTCGATGGAGTGCCATGTGGGCATTGATCTTTATTGGTCTTCTCTACACCACTGCTCCCGCAGTTAGCGCGTTTGCTCGTGTGAACATGATCGAGACGCTCAATGAAAAATCCTATGCTGATGCGCCTGAATGGTTTAAGAGCTGGGAGGGGACAGGACTCATTGTTTTTAACGATCGTAATGGTGATGGGAAAATTCAGTACAGCGGAAATGCCGATACCAATGAACTTAAGGTTGATCGAGATATCATGGTTCTCGCCAATCCCGAGATCGCGAGACTCCCTGCGTGGGTGGTAGCCCTTGTGGCCGCAGGCGGCTTAGCGGCAGCTCTTTCGACTGCGGCGGGCTTATTACTGGTGATCTCGGCCTCGGTCTCTCATGATTTGCTGAAATCGGTCATGTGGAAAGATATGCCGCAACATGTGGAATTGCGTATGGCGCGAATTGCTGCAGCTTTTGCCGTGGTTGTTGCGGGGATTCTTGGCATTTATCCACCAGGATTTGTCGCGCAAGTGGTGGCGTTTGCCTTTGGGCTCGCTGCGGCAAGTTTTTTCCCGATTCTTCTGCTTGGAATTTTTGATAAACGGACGACGAAAGAAGGTGCGATTGCTGGGATGCTGTTAGGGATTGGATTTACGGCGGCTTATATTATCTGGTTCCGCTTTATCGATCCGACGGCAACAGTCGATCAGTGGTTATTTGGGATTAGCCCAGAAGGTATTGGGACCATCGGCATGGTGCTGAACTTTGTTGTGGCCATCACCGTGAGTCGGTTCACCCCACCACCTCCCATAGAAGTTCAGATGATGATCGAAGATATTCGTTCTCCAATCGGCAGCCGAGATGCTTAACAACGTATGTGCTCATGATGTATGCAGTTCTTTGTTACGCGAGCAGGATCTCCTTAGAAATACCTAATTTTTTGGTGAGATAAGGACTGAAATCATTTGCCAGAGTGAGTGATTTTGCTTTATCGTTTGTAGTTTGTATTTTACCCTTCGCATTTAAGCAACCCATGAAATTTCCCGATGGTACAAGGAAGGAAGATATGAAGACTGCTGCGCCCCCACCAGTCAGTGACAAGGAATTACTGAGTATGAAAGTCGACAGATCGACTGTATCAGGAATCCGGCGAATGCTGTCGTGGTGTCGGCGTCTGTTGTTCTGTTGGTTTGACGGTCATGAAGATGCAGGCTTGGTCATTGATAGCGAGAGTAAGCAGTTGGATCGAATCCGCACGATTCCTTTTTTTGCGATGCACTTGGCCGTCTTGACTGTGTTCTTGGTTGGCTGGAGTCCAGTGGCCGTGATGACTGCGGTGTTGTTGTATGGCATACGAATGTTTGCCATTACTGGGTTTTACCATCGCTATTTTTCACATCGCTCTTTTCGAACCTCTCGATGGATGCAGTTTGTGTTCGGGTGCCTCGGGGCGTCTGCGGCGCAACGAGGTCCTTTGTGGTGGGCGGCGAACCATCGGGTGCATCATGCCCATCCAGACCAACCTGCTGATGTTCATTCCCCCGTGCAGCATGGTTTGTGGTGGAGTCATATGGGCTGGTTTCTTGCGCAGAATCAGCTTGCCACGAAAGTGACACGTATCAAAGACTTTGCACGCTACCCCGAATTATGTTTTCTCAATCGCTATGATGTGCTTGTGCCGATCATGTTAGCTGTGAGCGTGTTTCTGTTTGGTGAATGGCTAGGAAATGCGGATCCGACGTTGGGGACGAATGGGTGGCAAATGTTCGTCTGGGGTTTTGTGATCTCAACGGTCGCTCTCTGGCACGGGACCTTTACGATTAATTCTCTGTCACATCGGTTCGGCACCAAGCGATATGCCACTGCGGATAATAGTCGAAATAACTTTTTCCTGGCGATTATTACTTTAGGTGAAGGGTGGCATAATAATCATCATCAATATTCGAGCTCAGCTCGGCAAGGTTTTCGATGGTGGGAAATCGATATTACGTACTATCTCTTGCGAGGGCTTCAGCTGTGCGGTCTTATCTGGGATGTGAGGCCGGTGCCTGCTTGGGTATTGAATCAACCGTCTTCAAAACAGGTTGATGGAGATGCGAACGCTGAGAAAATTGCGGTCTAAGCCGTACAGCGCATAAAGACATTACGGTTGTTCCTCCAGCTAGTACATCTCTTGTTTTTCGTATTCCCTTGATCGTTTATTTTCTTTTCTCACGATTTCAATGTCTTTTCCACATACAAGAAGGGAAAGGCCTCCATGCCTTTCCCTTCTTGCTTTTTGCCAAAGCATCATTCCCAGTGAATCTTGGCTGGTTTACAGTGACTTTAAGTACTCGACAAGATCGCGTTTTTCATCCGTAGATAGATCAAGTTTGAACACATCATCATAATGATTGACGACCGCCAAGAGAGTGGGGAAGCGACCATCGTGAAAAAATCCACGCTTGGTATGAGTCCAGAGGCCTTTGAGTGGTGATGTTCGATAGGCGTTTTCTGGTCCTCTTTCCGCTTGGTTATTATCGATGCCAATCTCTTCTCCTGGGTGCATGTTCCATCCCGGTTCGGTAAAGAGTGGCGGAACATGGCATTGTGCACATTTCGCCTTTCCATTGAATATTCGTTCCCCTTTTTTTGCCGCGTTCTTCTTAAAGCTTCCGCGAGGAGCAGGGGGGGCGGTTAACGCCAATTGGTAAAACTGCAAGGCTGCGAGTTTCTTCGTGACACGATCTGGTTGGTCTGGTTTTAGTCGAGTATTACCAAAACCATTTTTGGCGGCAATGGGGAATTTTTCTTCGTTGTTTAAGCGAGGGTCGTAAAATATTCCTTGCCCTCGCATTTCCAGAACGGCCACAAACGCATTCCAGTGAGAGATAGAGCCCCATCCCTCCCACGTTGTGAGATTGACACCAGCTAAGCCAAAGGCTGGAGGAATAAGTGTTGGTGAATCCTTTCCATCTAGGAGTAAATGCGCATCGAACTTTCCGGGTCCCCATGTGTTGAGGACTTCACGAACGGTTTGTTGCGAAAGGTTTAGCAGGTTTGCGAAAAAACTTAAATCAGGTGCGAGAGCGATAATGGCTCCCACGTTCAGATCTCGATTAGCCCATCCATCAAGTCGTTTGCCTATTCCTGGCGCAAACGAATCATCGACGGTTGAATGACAAAGGGCGCATTGGATACCAACGGACTTGAAGGTTCCATATTCATCAAAAAATCCCTTTAGGCCTATAACTGCATCGAGTTTCAGGAGGGCTAACGTGGTGGCTGGGTCATCAAGATCAACCTTTCCTTGCTTGATTTTTCGTTTGAGCGAACGTGGCAATGCTTGCTTATCGACTTTTAAGCCAACTGCAAGAGCGGTATTGGGGCTGACTCCAGGGCCTGTGCCACCATTTTTGTTTCCGGCAATGGCTTCATGGAGTCGCAGTGTGTCTCCCCAAAATGCCTCGTCCCCAAAGGTATCAAATCGAAATGTTTCTCGACCTTCGACAATCATTTTTCGGCTCTCAGAAAAAATGCGAGCTTGTGAGTTGTGTCGATGGTTTTCTTGTGAGGCCCACCCAGAAGCACCAAGATTTACAAGTACAGAAGAGATAAGACACAGCATGACAAGCCCCAAACGCAATAGACGTCGACATTGTGGGATTGACCGTACAGATTTGTTCATTAGATTCCTCTCAAGTTTGAATGGATAATCACACGCCATGACGAAGGTCCTTGTGGCGATGGGTATTCGCAATAAATACACCAAAAATAGCACTTTTATAACAAAATTATGTTGAAAGTGCGATATTAGGTGCAACAGTCCTGGTTGTCAAGCCAAAACCACGAGTCTTACTCCTTCAAGCAGAAGGTTGTTGAAGGCTCAGGTCTAGGATGAAGTTGAAAAGTGAAAAGAGGGTATACTTGTGAAGGTGATGCGTGGGACAACGTTGTCGTTTTCCCTCTTAATTAGATCAAGAGCTACAAGCATGTTCGATGGGTATTGGTCTAGGCATAGTTTAGCCCTGCTAGTGAGTGGGTTGATCCTCGTACAAGGTTGTGGTGTTCTCGATTTGTCCGAACGACAACTCCCTGATCGCCAGATGGATCAACACATGAATGAGAAAGGTTCAGGCCATGGCGGGAGAAAGACCATGAGTCGGTCCAAAGTCACATCTCTTCATATGCCAGGTCGGTTAAAGGTTCACCCGACTAATCCTGCATATTTTCAAGATACGTCGACTGGAAATGCCGTCTTCCTTCATGGTGTTGACCACTTTCGTTCGCGACAAGAATTCGACAACAACGGCATTGAACCCTTGGATTTTGATGCATTTCTTGCGCAGCGTAAACAATTCAACCACAACTTTTTGCGTCTATGGGTTTGGGATCACTTTTGGAGAAAAGTCGAACATCCTAATGGGGATTCAATTGGCGAGGAGAGTATTGTCCTTACACCTCATGTCTACCAACGAACGGGACCTGGCACGGCGATCGATGGGCGGCCAACGTTTGATCTTCAAAGATTTGATCAAGCCTATTTTGATCGACTTCGTCAACGAGTGATCACAGCTGGCGAAAGCGGGATGTGGGTTTCAGTCATGTTGTTCCAGGGTTGGAGTATTCAAGGATCTGGAGAGTTTGCGAATTCACAGTGGGAAGGCCACCCCTTCAATCGACAGAATAATATGAACGGCGTGGACGGTGATTATGATCAAGACGGAAGAGGCTTGGAAGTTCATACGCGCATCAACACCACGGTCAATGCTCTTCATGATGCGTATGTCAAGAAAGTAATTGACACGGTAGGAGATTTAGACAATGTCTTGTTCGAGATTTCAAACGAAACTATTGCGACGGCGACTACTGAAGCTTTGCATCATGTCACACGCGTGAGAGATTGGGCCTATCACCTGATCAACCTTATTCATGAGTATGAACGCCAGCAAGAGTACGGACCGCATCCAGTCGGTATGTCCAGCTTACGACCACTTTCAGATGATCCCATGTCCGATGATTGGAATCAGTATGTATTTGAGAGTCCTGCAGAGTATGTTTCTCCAAACGGCACGAAATGGACGGGTGATGAACATTGGAAGAACGATCCACCGGCTGCGACTGGGAAAAAGGTGGTTATTGCGGACACGGATCACATTCATCCAAGTATGCATGGAGGGCCGGGAATGCGATCATGGCAATGGCGCACGTTCACACGTGGACATAGTGTGAATGCTGTTGCTGGTGATCCTGAAAAAGGGCATGACTGGGTGAATGCTGATGATTCAGCTACGATGTACGTCATGTCGCGCTATGTGGTTAGGGTGAATCTGGCGCGAATGAAACCATATGACATCTTGTCATCGACACGATATTGTCTGGCTGACCCAGGGGATGCCTATATTGTGTATCAACCTACTCCTGGGCTGGAAGGAAGTTCTCTGGGCTTTCCCTTCGAATTGGAGCTGCAAGCTGGAGCTTATGACTATGAATGGTTTAATCCAGAGACCAATCAAATTGTAGAGACTGGAGAGATGCAATGGGTTGAAGGCATTTCCACATTCACTCCCCCCTTTAACGCCCATGCGGTCCTGTTTCTGAATCGAAGATTATCAGAATAAGGCTTTGAGGGCGTCCGCTCATCCTCACACAGAAGCATTCAATCATCTTGGATGATTCTGTGAACACTTATGGTTTTCGATGCAGAGTAATCCTTCAATTGAGAATCCCACGTTCAGCCTTCATCGACAACCGAGAAATGATTGAGTCTTCTCTCTTGTTCTGTATGAGTAGAAGACAGGTAAACCTCGAGTGGAATCTTGAATTTGTCGACCTCAGAAGTCTTAGCTCAATGTGAGCAACTTCATATCATGACACTGTGTCTGGAAAAATTCTGACACCTCACAGGGCTGCTCTTCCTTCTTCTTTGCAAAAGAGAACTCACTCTGCCTCTGAATCGCAGGTGCTTGTTATACACATGACTGCCTCTATAGGGAGCTAAAGCGTTTTGATGTAATAGGTGTGCATTCATTTGCCTACATGACTGTCGCAAGCAACTTCATGAAAACATAAATATTTCAACCAGATAGAGATGGCACATCATTTGAACTTAGTGCTGATAAGCAACGTGTCTTCAGTTCAGTGAAAGTAAAGAGAAGTGATCTTCATGTTGGATGATGGGTCTCGTTCGTTCGTTAGAGAGCAAAAAATGTTTGGCTATTCACTCATGGTTGTCTGTACAAGCTTTCATTCAATGAATTTATGTTTGCCTATTTTTATATCATAAACAGGCAGGAGTGGTTTATTGTTGCTGAGATTTGCCTGAGAAAAGGAAGATGCCATGTCCAAAGTTTCACAGCATTCAAGTCATATGGGTGCAATCCCAAGAGTCCATGCGACGCCGTATGATATGGATAGTCAGGTTCGCCAATTTCAAAGAATGAAGATGGTCGGGAATCTCATGTGTGGTCTTGCTCATGACTTTAATAACATTCTGACGATCATCTTGAGTTGCAGCGAATTGGCACAACTTTCTGGCCGGAGCCACTCTCATCTTCATCTAGAAAGCGTGACCAACGCGGCGACTCGAGGACAACATCTTGTCCAACAGGTTTTACGCTTTGGTCGTCAGCAGGAGCAAGAACCGATGTCCATCAATCTTGCTGAGGTCATTCAGCAGACCTTGGCGTTACTGTGCGTCTCACTTCCCGCCACTATAAAAATAGATGTCGATCGAGTGGTTCATTCTACGTGTTGCGTCATGGCTGATCCCATTCAGATATCGCAACTGTTAATCAATCTTTGTCTGAATGCGGCCCAGTCTATGAGTTCAACTGGTGGAGTGCTAGAGCTCTCTCTCATGGAAGTCACGATGGATCGAGAAGCCAAGAGAGGTTCCCCAGATCTCACGCCTGGTTCATTTGTGATGATGAGGGTTCGAGATACGGGATCAGGAATTCCACCAGAAGTGATCGGCCAAATATTTGATTCGTTCTTTACGACTAAACAATCTGGAGACGGGATGGGGATGGGTTTGACTGTCGTACGGGATATCGTCGCTCGTCATAGCGGAATGATCGCCGTTGACAGTACCATGGGCGAAGGCACCATTTTTGATATCTATTTGCCGCAAGTTTCAGATCGGGTCGAGATGGATACTACCTTGAACCGGCCGTTTAAAGATGGAAGTGCCTGTTTAGTTGTTGATGAGAACTTTTCCACCTGTGAACACTTTCAGGGAAAAGCGCAGCATCTTGACTATTCTACTATTGCTCAAATGAGGAACTAAGAAGATGAAGATGAGTGCTTGAATAGATGGGGTTCAATGTATTCCTCATGACTGAATTTTTAATTTCGTCGAGGCTTTGATTAGCGGTTTGCATGTATGTTTCTAATAATACGGCTTGTCATACTGATGATGGTGTTAGAACAGGGATGATGGTCGAACCCCTCGGCATCGTTTGTGAAGTTCTGAACAAGTAATATCTGTCAGGCGTTCCCGCGGTGGGTTCATGAAGAGTGTTATTGATGAATCGTCACACTTTACTTAACCAGATAGACAACGAGAGAGTACCTGGACGAATCGGCTCCGATTGTGCTTGCAATCCTATTTAGTGACGTTTGAGTAATCCTGGTTAATTCCCAAGGTGATTCGCAATTTTACCTGCCAGCCTGCATTCATAATCACTACGAATAATTTTTGAGTTTTACGATGCATTCACGAATGATGGTTGGCATTTTTGTACTAGCCGGCCTGTTTATGTTGGCTGTTTCGTTGTATGTCGGTGGTGGGATAACGTTGATCTGTGATCGTCAACGAAGCGTAGATTGCAAACTTCAATTACGGCGATGGTTGAACCAAGTGGTCATGGAAGAGCAGCGAATTTTTGAACTCCAGAGGGTTTCCGTTTACAGCCGTGAGCTCGAGTTAGTCGCCAAAGGGGAATCTATCCGGACATTGATTGGTGAGCCAGAGCATGTGGAAGCGAATGGCACCATTCTGAAAGATTTTTTGGCTTCTCGTGATCCAGGGCCTGTTCGAGTAGAAGAAACTGATTGGAAGTTTTCAATCGCTGCCGGTATCTTTTCTGGCGTCTGGTTTCTTGCAACAGCCGGCTTTGCTCTCGCCTTTCTGAAAAGGTCAGACAACAAGTCACCCTAAGTGCAGCGTGATGAGTTTGATCGTCTGACGGAATGTGAAGAAAATATGTTCGGTTGGTATATCCTGATCGCATCTCTTCTCGAATTCGTTCTGAAGCGTAACTCATGCTTGGTAATGAGAGTAAAAAGATGCTGCAAGTTGAGTGTCCTGTTTTTGGATGAAAATCTTCTCAAGGGCCTGCTTGGAATGAAGGTGAAGGAAATAAAATTTGGAGCAATCTCCTTCGGAAATATCTGTCCTTTTTCACCCATTGGTTCTGAAGTGTTCAGGAGGCGACGAGTGCAGGGTTTGTAACCTCATCTATCTTTGGTAAACCATCTAGGAGGTATTGTTCCTAGTGAGTATCCTGTAAGCATCTTCCGTGCGATCCTTTCAGAAATTCTAACTGATCTTCCCCTGGAATATCGGACACCGAGTTAAGAATTATATAATAATTCAAAGCGAGGTGTTGAATGAAACGAACACGCAGGCATCACAGTCGTGAATTTAAGCAAGAAGCGGTGGCGTTGGTGGTGGAGCATGGCTA
>JAJDBQ010000228.1 GCA_029261255.1 Nitrospirales bacterium | reverse complement strand
GAAAAAAATTGGGATATTAAGGATTGCGCGATCAGAGTGAACAGTTTAGAAAATGAAGCCGATGAGGTGAGCCGTGAGGCCATTTCTCAATTGTTTGAAAATGAACCTGATGCCAAGACGGTGATGAAGTGGAAAGAAATTTACGAAAAATTTGAGATCGGCACTGATTGCTGTGAGGATGCTTTCAATGTTCTCGAGCGAATTGCTTTAAAGCATGGCTAAGCAACTGATGAATGTTCACGTGCAAGACCTGACGCACCCTTCTCTAGAACCCTAATCTTTCTGAACACACGTGGCTGATTTCAGTATCTTATTATTTTTGGTGATCGCGCTGGCTTTACTGTTTGATTTTTCAAATGGTTGGCATGATAGCGCCAATGCCGTGGCCACCGTCATTTCTACCCGTGTTCTCAGTCCTCTGACGGCAGTCGTGTTTGCTGGAGTCCTGAATGTAGCAGGGGCTTTTATGTCGACTGCCGTTGCTAAAATGGTGGGCAAGGGCATCATTGATCCCAGTGCCGTAAATGATGTGGTGATTATTGCTGCGTTAGGTGGGGCGATTATTTGGAATTTTATCACGCTGAATATGGGGTTGCCCTCTAGTTCGTCGCATGCCTTAATCGGTGGAATGGTGGGTGCAGGATTTATTCATGGTGGAGTGAGTGTTTTACAAGTGGCTGGCTTGTTCAAAGTGCTGAAGGCGATGATCTTCTCCCCGCTTTTTGGATTTCTTATCGCATTTATCTTGATGGTGGGGCTGAGTTGGATGTTTTTTCGGACGCAACGTGGGGTTGCCATGGTGATTTTTCGAAGGTTGCAGTTGGTATCCGCAGGGTTTATGGCATTGAGCCATGGCGCGAATGACGCGCAAAAAGCCATGGGGATTATTACGCTGGCGTTGCTATCAGCTGGACATATTCCTTCAGCAGAAGTTCCCCAATGGGTCATTATTTCGTGTGCGCTTGCGATGGGATTGGGTACGGTGCTTGGCGGATGGAAGATTATTCGTACGTTGGGGATGGGTATTGCCAAGCTTGAGCCCGTTCATGGATTTGCTGCTGAAACAGGGGCGGCGGTTGTGCTCATGGCCACGGCGCAAATTGGTCTGCCAGTTAGTACGACTCATACCATAACGTCTTCAGTCATGGGTGTCGGCGCGGTGAATCGTCTTTCCGCTGTTCGTTGGGGTGTGACTCGTCGAATCGTCTATGCGTGGATCTGCACGCTTCCCGGTGCGGCCCTTCTAGCTATTCTCATCTATTCGATCTTATCTGCTGTTTTGTAGTCGCTCCTTTCTTCTCTAATTCTCCCTGCATCCTCCAAAATTCCGCATCCCTCAAAAGAGGGGTAGTGTCTCTTTGTGTTCTTCCATAGCCTGAAGAGTTATGAATCCGTCGGTGGAAAATGGTATGGCTTGCCTCATTTCTACCTGTTCAATTTGTCATATCATACTCAGGAGGACGTTATGGAAGACTTGAGACCGTTAGTTCACCTTAGCCCTGCCACAGCGGTTCTAGAAGAGGAAGGCTTTCAAATGTATTTAGGACAGAAATGCCGCTTGACAGGGGTTCTCAAAGTGGAGGGTATGATGCGCATCGATGGATATGTTGAAGGCGAAGTGTTTGGCAGCAATTTAATTCAAGTGGGAAAAGAAGGCACGATTGAAGCCACGGTCAGAGCTAAGCATATTGTGGCGCAAGGGCCACTACGTGGGGATATTGTTGCACAGGAGAAGGTTGAATTGTTAGCTCCGGCCAAGGTTGAAGGCACAATCGAATCTCCGGTTTTTTTGCTAGAAGAAGGGGTACTGGTTAATGGTACCTTGAAAATGCAAGCCATAACTCCAACCCTTCAGTAATCCTCACTCAATCCGATTTTCCGTTATTCTTAATTCTAACCCTTGCGCAGAGATTGAAGCTGCGCGGGGGGGACCCACCATTCCAATATTCCCTGTCCGATCATGGCTGTTTTGTGAAAGCCAATGAACGCACTGTCAGCCGTTTTGAAAGACAGGCTTGGAGAGTGATTACCAAAGAGCATCAGTGCGGCCATTTGTCCCAAGTGTGGTTCATGACCGACACAGATGACTATGGCCTCTGAGGGTAAGGTCTGGAGAATGGGAAAGAGGAGCATGGGAGATTGGTCGTACACGAGCTCTGGAGTTATTTCTATTTCCGGAGAAATCTCCAATATTCTTTTGGCTATGTCGGCAGTTTGTTGAGCGCGAATCAATGGGCTAGAGAAGATGTGGGTTGGCTCAACGCCGATTGTCTTAAGTCCTTCGACGGCTTGTTCGGTTTTGGTGCGTCCCTCTTTGGTCAAGGGACGGGAATATTCATCCCCAGGCCAGGTCTTTGGCGATTCGGTTATTCCATGTCTGAAAAGGAGAGAGTGCATCGTTGGGCGTTCCAATTTCCTACAACTATATCAAAATTTCAAGAGGCATGCGCCTTTTGATATGAGGAGTACATTGTCCTTCTCTTCTTGTCCTGATTGAGTCACTCAGAATTTACTAACATGAAAGTGAGCGTTATGGGTCGAGAAGGGGTTCTGATTTTGTTGGTGACCATTGAACGGCCACGATACGAATGATTCCCAGGACGAGGAGGATCCCACCCAGCGTCATCCATTGAGACGTTGGTGCCTCTGAAAACCATTTGGAAATAATTTCCGTCAGCATGACGACCAAAATGGTATCCACAATAAACGTCACTTTCACGCGTCCTTCAGAAAAATAGGTCAACGTGGTTTTAAAGACTTCTACGATGGCCAGAATCATCAATGTGTCCACAATCAAGTGGCGCATGGCCTGTTCTATGGGGTGACTAAAAAGCGTTTGGAGATTGAGGAATATTCGAAAGACTCCCCCCGCTAGTCCTAACAGGATCGTCACGATGAGGAGACTGAGGACCACTTTGATTCCTTTCATCCAAACATGAGTCAGATCTGTTGTGAGAACTTGATTCAGCAAAGAGGGTGAATCTTGTAACGATGGTTGAAACCAGTTTTGTGATATTCGAGACGCCATATTTTTCATATTAGAGCTCATCTCGTGAAACAGGGTATAAGAGATCTCGCACAGACAACATTCCGAGTACCTGGTCTTCGTTGCCAACAGCTAGGTGCCGTGTGCCTAATGCTTTCATCATACCCGCGGCTTCAAATATCGATTCAGTTTCATCAATGCTGATAATAGGAGTGCTCATGATCTGTTTCACTTGCACAAATTCTGGCTGCAGATGAAGGGCCACCACTTTTCTGACAATGTCGCTTTGGGTGACGATGCCAAGCAATTCGGCACCTTCCATGACCAAAAGACTACCAATATTCTTAATACGCATCATGTTTGCTGCCGTTGAGACGGCCTGGGTTACTTCGATGCAAGCTAATTCCCGAGTCATGAGTTGTTCTACACGTATCATTCGTGTTTTCCTCCTTTTAATAATTATTGTTAACAGCATCTTATTCCTTGGATATGACAAATCAATCACATAAGGATGTCATTCTTGTTACATTTTTTGCACAGGATGTAATTGCTCTTAATTTTGGGTAGTATTCTGCAGAAGTACAATGGAAGTAGTATGGCGATCTGGAAAGGAGAGTTTCTATGTGGCGACGTGTGATGGGCGGCGTGTTTACTGGGTTGGTCTTGTTTGTTGGGGCATGTAGTACGCCGCAGTTCCAAACACTGAAAATTTTTGATAGTCCAAATCGGCTGGTCGCCTTGCGTGCCATGCCGGATGCTTTTAACGGGAAAGGCTATGATCATCCTATCTCTTTCACAGTGGGAGAGATGAGTTTGGTTCTGAAAGGTGTGCGGGTGCAACGTGGCCTGATGTCGTCCTCCCAACATGCAGCGCTAAGCGAAACGGAAATTCGCCTTTTTGCCCCTCACTTTGTGAATGCGTTGGAGAGAGCGACTAATCAGGAAATGGTGACTTTTTTCGAAACGGCTGAAATTGGTACAGACGATCAATTGACAACCTCTGGTGGTCTTTTTGTCGCTGCTGGAAACTTTCATGTTGTCTTAAGCAATTTCTCTGTCAAAACTCCTATCTGGCAGGATAATGAACAATATGAAGCTTCGTATCGTCACCGTCCTCTGGATCAAATGGAACCTCAACCAGGACGATTAGTCTATGTCCCACAGAAATATATGGTTGAATCGCCTGATGGCGAAATTGGCAGTCGTTTTAAAGGTAAACCTTGGCAGGTTGCTATTCGTTATCGGGATGTATTGAACGAGCAATAGGTAAGACGTTTCAAAACAGACCCTCGTGTCTAAGAATTTATGTCCGTTGAAAAAAGCCGTCAGCTGTGTCTTCGCCATTTTTGAGTGCTCACGTATACCATGAACTCTCCGAGCCTAAACGTGGTTGTGGCCTTGCTGGAGGGTCTATTGTGAACCGACGAGAATTCGCTGAGGTTCAACTCGTTCTTGGGTCTCTTTGTTGTTTGTTATCCTTATTATTCAGCACCCTCAATGTAGGATTCGTGGAGAGTATTGAGACCTCGCTTGATTAGGGAGAGAGATCTTTCTTTGAGGCACACTCACTTGGTAGTAAAAAGCCCATCCGAGGGGAGGCTCGGATGGGCTTTTTGTAGGACGACAGGAGGAGAACATAACGTCCCGGCTGTTGTTGTATCTTCCAATTTAAAATGAGACGTCCCACTGCAAACGAACGCGTTGTTCGTGTTGATTGCTTCCGACCGGTCTGTCTAATTTTAAGTGAGACGCATCTAGGGTGAGCTTGTTTCTGTGCCCTGCAAAAAACCAATTAACTGCCCCTGTATATTCCTGAAGTTTGTCATTCTTGATGGAGACGTTTGGATCGACGAATGCATAGCGGAAGGCCACTTCTAATGGTTTCGGAACAATCGGAATGAGGTAATGGGGGAAGTAACCAATTTGTGAGTAACTTCCCATTAAGTTGGTTTTAGACTGAGGGGTACCGGTGCTCGTGGTTGTGGCTGCCCTCCCAGAATCCTTCACTTGCTTCCAGTGATATTCATGTTGGATAGACAGTCCTCGCCATTTCAACGCGAATTCTTCCATCATACCCTCAACCCGAAATTGTCCATCGACCGCGCTGCCGTCTGATGTAAAACCGGCACCCAGTGAAGTGGTTGTCCCTAGAGACCCACAGCCACTTGATGACCAGCGGGTACATTTCCCGATGGTGGTATAGGCCGCAAATGCCACGCTTGCGGCAGGTTGTTTATGATACTTGAGATCGCTTTGCGTCCATTTTAAGTCACGACCTAAAAAATTCCATTGGAGTCGTCCCATCCACATCATATTGTCGTCATCATTGGCTTCGCCTCTGCCTGAGCCAGTCCATACGCCGGCATAATACCTAGAATCAGCTAAAGTACCTGGTGCTAGGTGACCATACACCATCGCTCCAACCTGACGGTCAATGGTAAACACGCTATTGACGATGGATCGTTCTA
This sequence comes from Nitrospirales bacterium, assembly GCA_029261255.1. GTDB lineage: Bacteria > Nitrospirota > Nitrospiria > Nitrospirales > UBA8639 > Nitrospira_E. The sequence goes on along the minus strand of JAJDBQ010000228.1, from coordinate 18,469 downwards.
CGAATTGTTGTTTTCCAGAAGAATCGACCCGCTCGCGGTTGTAGTTAATTTTCCATTGACCGATACGGAGCTGGAGCCATTTGTACTTTTCCAGCATGATTCTCCAATCGATCAACCGAGTATCTGATCCACTCGTACCAGCTGAACGTGTAGGCTGCCAGTCCACTTCAAAATAGTATTTAATCCATGGTTGATAGCCATGTCCTCCCACTTTCATTCGCACTCTACGGAGTTCAAATGTGCTTTCTTCATTATCATTGAAATCTCCAAAACTATCGGCATCACCTCTTTCGGGATAGGAAAAGCGTCCTTGAAATCTCCATTGAATGGCTGTCTTGAACAACCCATCACCTGATTCAAGAGTGAAGCCCTTTTTCCCCCAACCAACTTTGACGTCAGAAGCGTCCCCCTTTTTTGTCGTGGATTCGGCTTCTTCTTTTTCCTTAGCCGCCTGAATGCGAATCCAGTCTTCTTGACTGATCATGCCCTTTTCTTTGAGCACCTCGGAAAGCACATCACCAGCCAGGGCATTGCCCTGCAGTAGCAATCCTAGGCACATTAGTACACTAAGTATTCGAACAACCTTCATGAATACGGCCTCCCCTGGTTGAAAAAAATATTGATTGAATGTGACAAGAACAAGTTTCATCATTGTTAATGATGATACTAGAGGAGATGTGTTACAGACGTGTTAAGAACAGATCAAACGGTGGTAAATTTGTCGAGGATAGGGGGAAGTCGTGAAGGGGAGTTAGCCTCTGGCTCCGGTGATATAGGCGGAAGTTAACTCATGCTGTGGGGATTCGAAGATGGTGCGCGCCGGTCCATGTTCAATGAGTTGCCCGATACCATCGATTGCCCAAAATATAGCAACATCATCCGCAATCCTACGTGCTTGGGCCAGATTGTGGGTGACAATAATCACTGTATATTGTCCACGTAAGCTAACAATGAGATCTTCAACGATGCCGCTGGAGATCGGGTCCAAGGCACTACAGGGTTCGTCGAGAAGAAGAATTTCTGGGGACAAGGTCATTGCGCGTGCGAGACATAGACGTTGTTGCTGCCCTCCAGATAAGGCTTGAGCTGGCTGATCGAGTCGGTCTTTGACTTCATCCCATAACCCAACTTGTTGCAATGTTCTTTCTATCAATGCGGCCCATGTTTCACGAGCATGTTGGCCATGTTCACGAATGGGTAATTCGAGATTTTTCTTAATCGAGAAAGGGAAAAGGGTGGGCTTTTGAAAAATCATGCCTACTTGTCGGCGTAGGTGAAGCAGATCTGTTGAGGGAGTGAGAACGTCGAACTCATTGATCTGTAATTGACCAGTCACTGTGCAGCGAGGAATGAGATCTGTTAAGCGATTGATGCTCATCAGGAAGCTGGTTTTCCCGCAGCCTGATGGTCCGACTAAAGCTGTAATGCATCCTTTATTGATAACAAGATTTACCTTCTGAAGAGCAAGTTGATTTGCATACATGATGGAAAGATCTCTGGCGCGAATATGAGCGACTGGCTCGCAACATGCCTGAGTCGATTGATAGGGAAGCCACGTTTGAATCCCAGGTAATTGTTCTTTAGTTTTTATAAGTTGGGGAGCTGGTTGGATGTTGTCCATTGATCTGCAATCCATGAAGCGACAAGATTGATAATAATGAGCAGACTCACGAGAACAATAGCTGTTGCATAGGCATTGGGGTTGCCTCCCGCAACATTCATTGCTAGGTCATAAATGTGGATGGACAGGGCTCGTCCCGAATCCAACAACGATTCGGGCATGCGGCCCACGTAGCCGCTGGTGAAAATTAAGGCGGCGGTTTCCGCCATGGCTCTTCCTAGCCCCAAAATGCTTCCTGCGAGCAATCCCGGCATGGCGGCTGGTAGTAAAATGCACCATATTGTGGTTGATCTGGAAAACCCCAGAGCGGCTGCTGATAGGCGTTGATCCGATGTGATGGCCCGAAAACTCTCTTCCGTTGTGCGAATCAAAATGGGTAAGACCATACAGGCTAGAGTCAGTCCTCCAGAAAGTATCGAAAACCCTAATCCTAAGGCTTGGCAGAATAATGCGTTGCCAAAGAGACCAAAGACGATTGAAGGGACGCCGGCCAAGACATCCAAGGATCCGCGAATGAGGCGTCCAAAACGATGATGATCTTTCGTGTATTCAGCCAGAAAAATTGCTGTGCCGAGTCCTATCGGCCACGCGATAATCATACACACTCCGATGATGAGACTGGTTGAAATGAGAATGGGGCCTATGCCGCCTTCGCGGCCAGAATTTTCCGGAGAAGAAAACAAAAAGTTCCAACTGAGTTGTGTCCAGCCATGCCAGAGCAGGTCTCCGAGGATCCAAAGAAATCCGAAGCTGATCAGTCCAACCGAGCTCCAGATCATCAGAGTCCAAACGCGTTCTTCTGTGTTTTTAGTTTGCGTGAGCATTCGTTTCTCGGTACCGAAGACGTTCGGCCATTAAGACAAATATGACGATCATGGCCATGAGCATCAGGCCGCTGACAAAGAGCGTGGATCGGTGATTTCCCAATGCGTAGGCCATTTCCAATGCGATGTTCGCTGTTAACGTTCGTATGGGATCAAACAAGTCCGATGGTGTCTGAACAACATTGCCACAGACCATCAAAATCGCCATGGTTTCCCCAAGGGCGCGTGCGACTCCTAAGAAAATTCCCGTGAATATCCCTGACTTTGCTGATGGGAGAATGACTTTTCGAATCATTGACCATCGACCAAGGCCTAAAGCTGTCGCGTTGTGAATATAGGCAATGGGAATGTGAGCAAGACTGCTGTGAATGACCAAGGTGATCGTCGGCAGGATCATGAGAAAGAGAATGAGTATGCCAGCGAGTAAGCTAGGTCCAGGCGGTTGCCAGCTGGCGATGAGCGGAACGAGGACAACGAGTCCCCATAGCCCAAACACGACTGACGGAATTCCAGCCAAGAGCTCAATCAACCGGCGGTAGGTAATCGCTAATAATGAGGGAGCGTAATAGTGAATGAATACTGCTGAGAGAATACCGATTGGCGCTGCAAGTATAACGGCCCCGAGGGTTGCCAAGAATGTGCCCCAGAGCATAGGTGTGAGGAGGTAAAGACTCTCAGTGGGATACCAGGCGTCGTCTGTAAAAAATGATGTGATCCCAAGCTGTTGCACTGCTGGCCATGCTTCGTGGATGAGAAAGATGACGATCAAGAAGAGGAGGCATCCTGCAATGAGTGCGAAGAAACGCAGACTCCAGAGGAGGACGCGATCGCTAAGGAATTGGGACGAAATATTGTTTGAGAATGAGATCATGGACTGCGGGAGATCGCGAAAAATCAATGAAGGTTTGTGCTAACCCAGTGAAAGGGTTTTTTGAAACCAGGGTGAGTGGGCGCGACAGTGGAAACGTCCCGGCTTGCACGGTTTCCAAGGTTGCGGGAACGTGATGTAAGGCTAATAATTTAATCGGGACTTCATGTATTGCATCATACTGTGCCGTCCCGACCGAGACGTACCCGATGGCGTGCGGATTGCCGGCGATCGTTTTAATCCCCTGCTCATTGTCACCGATGATGACGTGAGCACGAATCATGCGATTGGATAATTGAAAGTATTGGAGGAACAACTCCAAGGTCGAGCGCCCTTCGGCCTTGTTCACAACGGTGATCGGGGCATCTATTCCGCCAACGGTTTTCCAATTTGTGATCACACCTGAATAAATCAATCTGATGTGTTCATTCGATAATTCATCGATAGGGTTGTCCTTGTGAAGAATCATCGTAATTCCATCATGTGCAATCGTGGCACCGTGCAGAGCATGTTCTTGGGGTTTCAACGCTCGGGAAACCATGCCGATATCCGCCAAGCCGTTCACGGTGTCGGCAATTCCTCGTGAGGAGCCGCCTGTTTGCACATCGACCCGCGTTCCTGGATGCAAATTCTCGAATCGTTTGCCTATTTCTGCAACAAGCGGTGCCATAGTGCTGGACCCGCTAATCACCAGCTTTTCCTGGGATGCTATGGCAAGAGTTTGGCTATAGGTGATGCCGCTGAGTAGCAAGATCCCCAGCCATGTTGCGATCTTAAATTTAGTCATACGTGAGGGAGTAACTATTTTCAAAAAAGTGGATGTTTTCTTAAAACTGAAGACTAATCAAAGGATATTTTGCAACAGCCCAGGTTGATTGCTTTTCCAGCTGTAGAGTCGGACACGTCATTCGGTAATTGGTAAATCACAGCCTTACCATCTCGATGTGCTTCGACCAATTCATGATCCCGAAGCACAGCCAAGTGATGCGACAATAAGCTTTGTTCGACATTCAAGTGCTCCATGAGTTCTCCAACGTTTCTCGGACCACTCATAAGCAACTCCAGTACGGCTAAGCGTGTAGAATCTGACAAGACCTTTAGTTTGGTCGCACAAGACGGAGAGGAATTTTTTGTCTTCATCGTAGAGAAGTCGCAAATATGTAAGGATTATTACAGATATGAATAGTATTTCATATGAATGAATATTTATATTATAAACTCCATTGAGTCAAGAGATAATCTTAACCATCAAGCCACCATTCTCATCTCCGCGTAGAATTCAGGAATGAAAGGTCTATCATAGGAGTGAGGGGAAGGGGCAGATTGGAGTGAGGAAATTAGGAAGGAAATATAGAATATTTATATCTTGTTCGAAGATAGAGCAAGTTTAGGTTGGCTCTTTAATCAATTTTTTCTCCTTCTGCTTTTTCAATGACGGCACAGAGACGTTCTTCCTCTTTCCGAATTCGTGTAACGCGCCGTTCAATCCAAGGGCCAATGGTTTCTCCTTTTGCTTTGATTTGCGCTTCCAATCCAGTGATTTCCTCTCGCAGAGATTCTCGTTGTGCTCGCAGTTCTTCCAACTGAGCCACTGCGTCAGCTTTGTCAAAGATCAGAGATTCCGCCTTGGTGTCAGGTTCTTCATCCGAAGGTGGGGAGGAAGCAGATTTCTTGGTGGGGAGGACTCGTAGCGCGGTATCCATTTGTCGTTGATTCATAAAGCTGGGTGAGACAATTTCAACTTCGGCTTCATGAAGAGTGATCAACATCTTGGTGCGGAGTTTGGAGCGTGTGGTGAGGAGTTGTTTGACGTCACCAAGAAATCCTGCCACTCGGTACAAGACAGAGTAATCTCCTAATTCAAGAACATGCACAAAAGGATCAGTGAGTTTGGCTGCTAAGGCGGCTTCTAGCAAGAGTTTTTCTATGACTTGATGAGAGGTGTCGTAGCCCAGGGATACGGTTGCAGAAACAATTGTGCCCGATGATCGAATCACCGTAAAAGGATGAGAGACTAAAAAAATATTTGGAAGGGTCGTGAGATCGCGCTCTTCGGTTTGAATTTCAGTGTGAAACAATCCTCTTTCGGTCACTCGACCGAATTGTTTTTCCACACGGAGAAAATCCCCCAAGCGAAAGCTTTGCATGCCTCGTAACATGAAGCCCGCCATGGCATTGGAAACGAACGTGGTGGAGGACAAGGTGATTACGGCTGTGATCAGGAGGGCTAACAGTTGAAACAGATCTTTATGTGTTTCCTTCTCGAGTGGGAGAGCAAGAAGTATAAGCACTAGGCCTAAACCAACTAATAGCAGCATCCCGACTCGCGCAGAAAAGCGCGCTTCTTCTTTCAAGCCCCCATTCCGCAAAAAGAAAAACCAATAGCCTGCCCATATTCCCATGCAGACGATGGCGAGAGTCAGGAGGACTGGCAGGAAGAGAGGCAGAGTCTGAAGAAGATGGTCTAGAAGTGACATAGATATTCGTAGGTTAGATGACGGAATTATGCCGGAACTTGTTGGCGGGATAAAGGAAAAAGAATCTAAGGGTAAAAAAGACCAATAAACAATCCTGGGTATTGGTGTAGCGATCGAGTAAGGCAAAGTTAGCGAGTGCAATCAACCCGGGGTTCGATATGTCTTAGATTCGAAATGTGGCTAATGCGTCAAACCCCGTGGTGTCCACGATCTCAAGTATTGCACGAGTGGATCTTTTTGATCGGCCGGTTTGCTTTATGAATTTGACTCATCATTAGGCTCACGGGGGTGATCTGTCATGGCGTATAAGTTGGCGAATGAAGAAAACTACTTAGGGACGCAAGGAAGTTGTTCTCTATAGGTATTAGAAATTTCAAGCTCTCCTTCTTTCCTTCTGGATATGAGGGCTTCCATTCGAGGGGTTTTGTTCTATGGGCTTGGTAAGGATTTTCCTCCACTCTCATTCTAAATTGGGGTTTTGTTGAAAAACTCCTCATATTCCTCAAGATTGGAATCAACGTCCCGATAAGAACATACGAAGTGATGGTACCTACGCATGCACTTGGCATGAATGAACCAATCTTTATGCGCATCGAATGACTATACCGTAATTGTTGAGAGCTATGACGATTGAGGCTATTGAGTGACCACTTTATTGAACCACCATGCGGGAGAATTCCTAATCTTCCGCTGTCAAAACGAGGGCTACACATATGGATGATGTAAACGATCTAAAAAAAATGCGAGCAGACAGGGCCCAAGAGAAAAAATCCATGGGAAATGTCGAGAGTTCCGGGAAAAGTTCAAATGTGCGTTTTCTCATTGGTCTCATCGCGGCTATGGTTGTGGCGATTTGCGGTGGAGTAGCTTGGCAGGTGAATTCCAATAATGTTGAGACCGTTGGCGTTCACAAAGCCAAAGCCTTGGCGGATCAGGTGACGACGTTACGAAAATTCTATACCCAACAAGTCGTTTCTCGTGCCAAAGAGGGAGGCATGGATATTGACTACGATTGGGACACGACGCCCAATACGCTCCCATTGCCTGCGACGTTTACGAATGTGTTGGGAGAACAAATAAAAAAGGAAAACCCTGGTACAGCGATTCGACTCTATAGCCAATATCCCTTCCCTTTTCGAGCAGAAACTGAGGTCTACGACAAATTTGAAATGGATGCGCTTCGCGCTCTCGAAGCAAATCCCGATAGTCCTGTCTACAAAAAAGAAATGATCAATGGCAGATTATCCATGCGTTATGCGATTGCTGACGTGATGACTCAGGCCTGTGTCGATTGTCATAACAACCATCCAGAAACGCCAAAAGTCGGTTGGAAGGTTGGAGATGTTCGCGGGGTTGTTGAGGTCATTACCCCAATCGACCAAGTCAATGCCGGTCTCTTAAATGGAACAATGATTCTTTTAGGCTGTGTAGCTGTTGGACTGCTTATCGTAGCCTGGTTCAGCATCTTTATCATTAAGAAACCTCTTCATGAAGCGGTCAAAGCCTTGTCTGCCACATCTGGACTACTTGCGGACACGGCCGAACAGCAAGAGCAATCGGCTCTATCACAATCTGGATCTGCGAATGAAACGACGGCGACTATGGAAGAGTTAGGTGTTTCTTCTACTCGAATGGCCGAGCAATCAGAAGTTGCGTCAGCAGGTACTCAGGAAGCGGCTGCCCTTACTGAACAGGGCTCAGGGATGATCGAGCTGGCTCGTGAGGGAATTGACGCCATGCAGGATAAGGTAGAAAAAATTGCTGAAGAAATTTTTCTTCTCTCCGAGCACACGAGTCAAATCGAAAACATCACCCGGTTGGTCAGTGATTTAGCCAACCAGACCAATCTTTTGGCACTGAATGCAGCGATTGAGGCGGTTCGAGCTGGAGAACATGGAAAGGGATTTGCCGTGGTGGCCGGTGAAATTCGAAAACTAGCCGATCAGAGTAAAGCGTCAGCTGAAAAAATTAATGTGTTGTTGGTTGATATTCAGAAGACAACAAAATCTACGGTCATGGTCACCAAAGAAGGAACCAAGACTGTCCAAGAGGTGAAGATCCATGCCCAAGGCGCGATTGATTCATTCGCAAGTGTCCGGGCGGCAGTGGACAGTGCCTATCAAAGTGCCATGCAAATTACATTGAATGTGAAACAACAAGCCAAAGCTGTGAAACCCGTTATTGCCGCCATGAGTTCGCTCAACGCTGGGGCGAAGGAAACAGCAGACGGTATTCATGAAACGAAGGAAGGCGTGCAACGTCTGAAAAAGATTGCGGATAATCTCCAGGGAATGGTGTAACGACATGGTCGTACTGGAAGAGATCCAAAAGGGACAGCCCTTAAGGATGACCACTGTTGGAGTTGAGTCCATGGTAGGTTGCTTGGGATCTCGAATCTCCTCCTATTGTGGGACTCAAATCTCTGAGGGTGAAACACAAAAATTGAATGGAATCGTCCGAAAGAGGATGGCGATTCTTTCTCTGCATGATCCAGTACACTATTTTCAACTTGTTGAATCTCAATCAAAAGAGGGTAAGGCAGAATGGGAAGAATTACTGTCTCTCTTTATGAACGGAGAAACGTTTTTCTTTCGTGACAGTGGGCAGATTGCGCTTCTTGAAGAACAGATTCTTCCGACGTTGATTCATCGTCAAAAATCGGCACGGTCACTTCGGATATTAAGTGCTGGATGTTCAACCGGGGAAGAGGCGTATTCTCTTGCCATTCTGGTGGATCAACTCCTTCCTCATCACCAAGATTGGGAAGTCGATATCCTGGGAATCGATATCAATGTTCGATCAATCGAACATGCTCAACAAGGTGTGTATGGCCCATGGGCTTTCAGAAAGATCGATTCAGAGTTACAACAACAGTATTTCCAGCAACACGACAGTCACTGGGTGTTGAATGAATCCATTCGGAAGATGGTCACGTTTCAAAAAGTCAATCTTTTCGCGGATACGTTTTCTTTTTCAACATTGGGGATCGACGAACTGGATTTAATCATCTGTCGAAACGTTTTTCTCTATTTTCACGCTGATGCAATCGGACATGTTGTAGGAAAAATGATGGGGGTGCTGGCGAGTGACGGCTACTTTCTCACGGGGCATGGGGAATTGCCTCCTAAGGCGTCAAGAGCATTACAGGCCAAGATCTTTCCAGATTCTGTCATCTATCAACGACCGCAAACGCTGTGTGCCATGTCATAGGGGATGTCCTGTACGAACATGAACATTCGCATTGATCCGACTTTGGCATTTAAGCTTTTTTTTCATCTCAAAGCACAATCATTCTTGCCATTCTTGGAGAGTGGATTGTGCGCTCGCTGTGGGTGAACCATGCATTGTTCGACCTCGATTTCTTCAATCACATCTGGATTGCATTTACTCTTTGACCGACATCAAACACGGTATGCGTTGCCTCTTCCATTGGTGAAGGAGGTTATTTGTCTTCCTGAGCTGGTCTCTGTTGATAATATGCCCGATCATATCGTCGGGATCTTTAATTATCATGGGCAATATGTCCCGGTCATGAATTTGGACAGTGCGTTGGGGCACGTGTCCTTTCGGTACAAGATCAGTGACAATGTGATTCTTTTCGAATGGGATGGCGGGATTTGTGGATTGATTGTCGATGAAACTCGAAATTTATTGGATATTCAAGACGAAGAAGCGGAGTTAGAATCTTCGCCAGAAATTGAACATGATCAGCTTAACCCTTTTATTGCGAAATTAATGCCTCACGATGAGGGTAGCATTCATGTGATGAATCCACTTCCTTTAGCTCAAGATCAAGATGGCATTAAGCAATTTATTCAAGGACTATCTGAATCTCAGAGCGAGAGTCAGCTGACGGAAGCTCCAAAGCTTATTCGGGGTATGACACTGTTGGAGCAATCCCTCATGCGAGATCGTACGACGAGTCTCATGGAGTCTGACGAAGAAGACCTTTCAGCATATACACAACTCGTGGTCATCCGTATCGATCAGGAATACTTTGGCATTGATTTAGACTTAATACAGGAATGTGCTGAATATTGGCACGTGACATCCATTCCCGGCTGTCCGGACTTCGTCCTTGGTGTGATCAATGTACGAGGTACTGTGTTGCCCATCGTTGATATGCGAACCACACTCAATGTGCCAATTGGTAAGGGCGAGAATTTCCACAAGGCTGTCGTTGTTCAGTTTGAAAATCTTTCCGTCGGTATTGTGTGCGAAGAAATTATTGAGTCAGTTTTTCTTCAGGCAAGTGATATGGTGTCTGGATCATTGACTGGGAGCGTGAAGGAAGAGGGGTATATTCGAGGCATTGCCCAATTCCATGATCAAAAATTTTTGAAGGTGTTGGATTTGCAGAAGCTCTTGATGAATGGAGAGCTTACGGTTGATCAAACGTTTTCTCAAGTCGCTTCGAATCAACAACAAAACGAATCGGAAGAGAGTGATGAGCCTGCCGCAGGCGAAGTGGGTCTTGGTGAAGAAAACGAACTGCATACCATTTTTAGGCGAGAGAGCAAAGAATCCCTAAGAGATCTCCGTGAATCGATTTCGAATTTGCGAGAGATCTTGAGTGATTCGAGTAATAAATCAGAGGGATTTGCTCAGGCTACGCTACAAAAAGCTTTCAATCAATCCCATTTTTTGATGAGTGTTGCTCGAATGTTGGGTGCCCGAAATATGGAACTTGTGGCACGTCGTGTTGAGGATCTCTTGCGAGTGGCAAAACGATCACAGAATGTGCTGACAATACAATACGTTGATTCCTTGGATCATGGAATCAATGGAGTTCAGCTTCTCTTTGATGAATTTACTATGGGGGCTACGACGGATATTGATCCCCTCGTCTATTGCGATGAAAGAGCTTTAGGCGAATTAGGTATTGCTCCTGAGCCCATGAAAGTAGAGCAGGAACAAAAGAGACGGGTAACTGATCATATGGGAGACGTGTTAGTAGAATCCGTCAGATTAGATGACTTGATGAACCTAGTGAACGATCTGAAGGCCGTGATTTGCGGAAGACAGGAATGTCTTGTTGATACTGCGCATCTTGTAGACTTTTCAGATTCTTGGAGCCATGCGGTCTTTGAGCACCGCGCCATCGGTGTCGGAGGGAAGCATTCCAAAGGGCATATGACCCGGGATGGTATGGCGAATTTTTATAAGCAGGAAAGTGAGCACCTTGGCATCTTGACGAGTGTCGTGGGTCGTGTAGCCAGAACGGTCAGTGATGAACAGCAGCGATTGAGTTCCATCTCAGAGACGCTGGAGGAGAATGTTCGGTCAATGAGACTGATGACTTTTTTCTCATTCTTCCAACATTTACCAATGATGGCATCTGAAGTCGGTCGAGAATTACATAAAGAGGTTGAGTTAAGTATTGAGGGTGGGGATATGACGGTGGATATGCAAGTACTAGAAGAACTCAAAGAGCCGTTGCGACACCTCATTCGAAATGCCGTTCACCATGGGATTGAATCTCCGAGCGAGCGGATGCAAGTCAGTAAGCCACGGAAGGGGGCTCTCCGGCTCTATGTCTTTCAAATGGGGACCTATCTACTTCTCGAATTATGGGATGATGGGAGAGGCTTGGATATAGAAGCCATTAAAGAGACTGCTGCGAAAGACGAACTTTTCTCTCCTGAGGAATTGGAGGTCATGCCTCTTTCAGAAATTGAATCCTTAGTATTCAATCCAGGCTTTTCCACAGGGCCCTCTCTTCCTGGAGTGGCAGAAAAAGGAATGGGCTTAGATCTGGTTCAATCTTCTATCAAACGTCTGCATGGAGCTGTATATGTAGGGTCGACTCCAGGTTCGGGCTGTATGATACAAATTCAATTACCGGGGCCTATGCCACCTGTTCATATATTAATTATTTCGGTAGCTGGTCAGAAATATGGAATTTCCATCGACCAGGTGCAGACGACCACGCACGTGCAACCGAAAGGTGCTGGATCATTAATGAATCAGGAATTCGTGACTGAAGGTGGGCAGGTCATTCCACTTGTGGTGCTTGCCGATTTACTCGAGGTGGTCGGAAAGGCTGAACAGAGCGAGCTCCGGCCATGCGTGGTCGTGGTGGTCGATGGGAAACCGCTTGGATGTCTTGTTGATGAAATTTTGTCTGAGCAAGAAGTGAGACCTCAACCGCAAGGTCTTATCCTAAAAAGAGTGAGAAATGTGTCAGGTTCGACCATTCTCAATACTGGAGAAGTCTGTATTATTTTAAATTCAGACGACTTGATACGAACGGCAGAGAAACACATGTCCGTTTCTCACTCCCCTTCATGAAGCTTTCCTTGTCTAAAGGCATAGCTCTTACATTCGTGCAACACTGGTTATGGACATTACCGTTGGCGGTTTGTGTTGAATGTAAATGAGGTTATGTCCAAAGCTACAGCTCCATCTGCTCAGCAACCAATTCGAATCTTCCTCGTAGGCGAACGACTCGCCTCTCTTCAACCGATGCTCGTCGCGGCATCTGACATTGAAATTGTTGGAACAGCCAAGAATGGGAAAGAGGCCATGGACCTCATCCTAACGCAGAATCCACAGGTCATTTGCACCGAATTAGAAATGCCGGTCATGGATGGCCTGGATCTCACAAGAGGCATTATGGCCACGGATCCGTGTGCTATTCTTGTGGTGAGCTGGTTGGGTCGACAAGAAGATCCAGACATAACCCTCCAGCTATTTGAATCGGGCGCGATTGAAGTGTTTCCTCTGTTGGATAGTGATAGCGAACGTGTTCGATCTGCGAATGCGCAGGAATTGATCAAAAAGATCAAAATACTCTCAGGAGTCATGGTCTTTAGAAGGCGGCAGATCCTTCCAGTGAGTCCTTGGGTGTCGACACCAGTTGTTTCGGATGAGTCTTCTCAGGAGATTTCGGGAATCGTCGTGATTGGAGCCTCGACTGGTGGGCCTCCAGCCCTCAAAGAAATCTTGCTGCAACTGCCAGATGATTTTTTATTCCCGGTCGTGTGCATTCAACACATTTGCCAAGGATTTTTGCAGGGGTTAGTTGATTGGCTGGCCGTGGATTGTCGCTTAACCGTCTCCATCGCCAAGGCTGGTGAGATGCCTCGAGCGGGGACGATCTATTTTCCCCCTGAAAACCGGCATTTGAAATTCGACGTCGATGGGCGATTTGTCATCGTCAATGGGTCGGAGACTGATGAGCATGTTCCCTCTGTCACGGTTTCCTTTCAATCAGCAGCCTATCGATTCGGGAGTCATGTTATTGGGGTGTTACTCACAGGGATGGGTGAGGACGGTGTCGAGGGTATGTTGACTATTGCGGAACAAGGAGGAATCACTATTGCGCAAAACGAACAAAGCTGTGTGGTCTTTGGTATGCCTCACCGCGCCATTGAAGTCAAAGCCGTCTCCCATATCCTTCCCTTGCAAGATATAGCGTTCATGTTGATCAGTACGGTGGTGAAATACTCCACTCAGGAAACCGACCATGATTGTATTTCAAACCATTCAAACAAAGAAGCCCTGTGTTAGAGCGAATAAGAATTTTGTAGCCGAATCAAGAGTGTCCTCTTGAAAATTAGCTCTATTGCAGGGAATTCCCTCTGAGTAGGTGGGCTCTACGATTCATTGTAGAATGAACTGGGTATGATGAAGGGCGTGTGATCTCCCTTCAAGTCATCGATTCTTCCAGGGGGGCTGGAGCAGAAGTAAGCGAGTTTTCTGTATTGACGCGGTTTTCTAGGGCCTGAATATCCTCAGACTGTTTTGATAATTCGGCCTCTAGTAGTTGGTTTTGAAGTTCCGCATTTTGAAGCTTGTTTTTCAGAATTTGGAATTCAGGCGGCATAGAATCAATACTTTCCTGGCTTGGTAATTCTCGAGTCAGTTGGGATTTGGTTTCCTCCAACTTTTTGTTTAATTGTGCATTCTTGGCCTGCAGAGTCTGCATCTCTTGCGTGGGCTTGGTATTCGTCGTGGGGGGCTTATTCGCTAAGATGAGCTGGGCTTTCGTTTCCTGTAATTCTTTCGTCAAGTCCGCGTGGCTGGCGCGTAACATTTTCATCTCTTCGGAGGGTTCGGTGGCTGAGGCTTGCTTGGCCTGAAAAAGTTGGGATTTCGTCTCCTGCAATTTTTTAGTCAAGTCCGCATTATTGGCTTTCAAGATTTCCATCTCTTCGGAGGGTACGGTCGTCGGTATCGATTTCCCTGGAGCAAGTTGAGCTTTCATGGCTTGCAGTTCTTCGGTCAGGTGTGTATTGATATCCTGTAGATTCCATATTTCTTGGGTCTTTTCCGCCCTCAGTTTCGACAATTCTGCTTCGATATTTGAGGGTTCGGCGCCAACTTTGGGAGTCTGTAGGGCTAGGACAAGTTTAGATTTTGTCTCGTGTAATTCTTTTGTCAATTGATCCTTGCTGGCCTGTAAAGTCTGCACTTCTTGGGTAGGTTCAGCTCTGTTTGCGGATGGAGCTTCAAGGGCTTTGGTGAGCTGATCTTTCGTTTCCCGCAACTCTTTCACTAATTGGTCATTGTTGGCCTGCAAAGTCTTCAGTTCTTGTTTCGATTCGCCAGTGAGAGACGGTTTGGATTGTGCGAGTTGACCTTTTACGGCTTGTAGTTCTTCGGTCAAATGCTCATTGATATCCTTCAGGTTCCATATTTCTTGAGTCTTGTCGGCTCTCAACTTCGACAATTCAGCTTCTACTTTTGTAGGTTCAGCCTGTGAAGCTTGGGTGAGTTGGATTTTTACTTCCTGCAACTCTTTCGTTAATGCGGTATTGCTGGACTGAAGAGTCTGTACCTCTTGGGTGATGTCTGTCTTTTCCTGTGCCGCTTGGGTTAATTGGGTTTTTATCTCTTGCAGATCTTTGGTCAATAGGGCAGTGTTGTCTTGTAGGGTCTGCACTTCTTGGGTAAGTTTGGTCTTTTCCTCGAGAGCTTCAGCTAATTTGGTATGTGTTTCTGGTAATTCTTTAGTTATTTGAGTATGACTCACCTGTAAGGTCTGGACTTTTTGGGTTAATTCATTCTTTTCCTGCACGGCCTGTGCGTGTTGACTTTTCGTCTCTTGGAACTCTTTGGTCAATTGGGCGTTGTTGGCTTGGAGGGTCTGTATTTTTTGCGTGAGTTCGGTTTTTGCCTCTAAGGCAGGAGCCAGTTGTGCGTTCTCAGCCTTCAGCGTAGATATCTCAGTTTCGACTTTCTTCAATTCGTCTCCCAAGACTCCTTTTTCACTAACCAAGGTCTGAGCGCTTGTTTGCACTTCTACTAGGAGTTGAAGAATATCATTTGTGTTCTGCATTTCGAGATGCCTTTCGATTCGCTGGAAATGGCTTGAATGTGACTACTCTACATATTAGTTCGGTTGATTCTTCACAAAATTAAGCCTTTTTCCCATGAGATAAAATCAGAGGTTTCCTCCTTGGTTTGAGTCTCTCTCAAGTTGTTTCTGCTTGAATATTATGATGATTAGCCGAATATTTTTGTTTTCATATGTTCGTGTTCAAAGTCTTGGAGTGATAGGTAAACGCAGGACTCAATGTAGCTTGAGAGTAGGGAAGTTTAGTGTGAGGAATAGTTGTGTCCCTTCTGTTTTATGAACAGAGTGTATCATCTGTCCATAGCATGTATGCCCTGCTATATCTAATCAAAACTTAACCGAAGATACATGATCGTTCATTAACTTGAGCAAAGATTATTTGATTTTTGAAGGCCTGGTAACTCGTTGCTTTCTATGTGTTTAAGAGGACCTGGCAAATAATATTGTAAGAAATTCAACTTTGTGTTAACCCGAGCCGATATACAGATGAGGATGAGATAATGAGAAGAAGGATTTGAGGTTAATGACTATCCGGAAGAGTCGTTTGGGGAGTGCCAAATTATGCAGATTCATAGGATGGAAAATCTGTCAAGAGAAAAATTTCATACCTAACATTGAGGAAATAACATGAAGACTTCCATCAGTATATTAATAGTACTCCTCTTTTTTATTTCTGCCTGTTCGGAAATAGTCGACTCAGAATATTCCACTTTGGATGTCGCACGAAAAGAGAATGCCATTCGCACCGGATTGCTTCCAGGATGGTTGCCAAGTTCTTCTCGGAAAATTACAGTGGCGTATGATGTGGGAACAAATGAAAAAATTCTAGCGTTTCAATATAAAACGGATGAAGGCTGGAACCCATTAGAAAAATGCAAACAAATTGAAGCAGCAGATCCACCTAAACCTCATATCGCGCGTCCTTGGTGGCCTGAAAATGTTCCAGCGAGTACTAGGCATACGTATTACACATGTGATGGCGGAGACTCGTACCTTGCGGCCCATCAGAAGTCTGGGCAAGCTTTTTATTGGAACACAAAGATCTAACTTCTTTAGCGTCCATCTTTGGGTATACCTTCCGGGAGAGTCGACATCATTTGCTATCCTGCCAGATGAATCTATTCGAGATTTCTTTACCAGCCGGCCGAGCCACAACTCACAGCTAATGGCGAGTTTCATGACAGCTTCGGCTTGACTGCTTACTTGAAGGGTTATTCGAAGTTCAGAACGGAGTTTTGCGTACAATCACGGATGTGGTGGAGTGATAGACTGTCCAATAGCCCACATCTTGTGAGAGTCTGACATACTGCTGGACATCTTCGGGTGAGCAGAGTCCGGTTTGGCAATATTGTTGTTCTAAGACTAAAGCTGATTCACCGATAACGTTTGCCATAGGGGACTTGCCTGGGCATAGATGCATGATGGATTGTGAGCGCTCAACATGAAACCCCGATTGCTCCAGTTTTTGTGGAAGGCCAAGGGCATAGGCGGGGTCTAGCCCTGCGTTCACAAACATTTGGCACATGGCACGATTCACGCGTGCTTGAGAATTCTCAGCATTTCGATCCATTAATGTGGCAGAGGTAAAGTCCGGTTCTTCAAAGAGCGCCCATCCCCCTGGTTTTAAAAGCGAGAACATTCTTCGTAGAATAGCCATGTTGGATTGATTGTGAATAAGAATGTATCTTCCATGAATGAAATCGAAGGAAAAGGGCAAATCTACCTCCAGAAATGTATCTTGATAAATCTGAAACGGTGTATCAGTGAAATCCTTAAGGAAGCTAGTGTTCTTATCAACGCCAATAGCTAAGCCGGCTGGTCCGACGCGTTGCCCCAACCAACGTAAAATTGATCCTGCGCCAGCCCCAAGCTCTAGGCATTCCCATCCGGATTGAATCTCCGTTTCCTCCAACATAGCGATAGTCGTAGGATCATTCGCGGCCTCAAGTAATTGAAGCCGTCGAAATTCACGCGCTTCTGATTGCTCTTCAAAGATGTAGTTACTCATGCGTGTTTGTTTCTTGGGTATTCTTATCCTTGTATGCCCGTGAAGCATGATATCCCGCAAGATATCCGGTTGACCAGGCCCATTGAAAGTTGAATCCGCCGATGCGTCCATCGCAATCCAACATTTCTCCAATGAGATAGAGTCGGGGGATTTTTTTGGATTCCATGGAAGAAGGATTGATCTCTTCTAAGGGAATCCCCCCTGCCGTCACCTCGGAAAAATTCCACCCCCGTGAATTTGTAACAGGAAGAGGAAGGTTGGTGAGGGCATGAGTCAGGGCATTGCGGGTATGCTTTTGAAGAAGGTTGACAGGGGTGAGGCCGAGATTTGGGTTAAGGAATTTCGCAAGCTGTATGGCCACGCGACTTGGTAGGCGCTCGACAAGTAACGCTTGAATGGTTTGACGACCGGGGAGTGTCGAGGCTTGCATGAGCCAGTTTTCAACGTCTTGATGTGTGGATTGGGGAACGCTATTAAGGTGGAGTTGGACGTGGTGTCCTTGCTCGTGAGCCAAGACCCAAAAACGGCTGGCATCCATTGCGACTGGTCCGCTTATGCCAAAATGTGTCCATAATAGGCTACCAGTTCGACGATCAACTACGCGTTCATTGACTCGAGTGATGAGCGTCACTTCATGCGAAATTCCAGAAAGCTCGGTATGGAAAAATGACGCATCAAGTAATAATGGGACAAGCGCAGGACAGGTTGGCGTCACGGTATGGCCCAATTGTTGAACCAAATCCCATCCCAAGCCATCTGAACCTGTTTTGGGGAGGGAACGCCCGCCAGCTGCGACAATCACTGTTCCTGCCTGAAGGATGCCGTGTGCATGCTGAATCACAAACGTGGGTTCTTGATACGTAATGGATTGGACTCGGTGTTGTGTCAGAAGGGTGATGGATAATTTTTGACATCGATCGATAAGGGCGTTGAGTACCGTTCGGGCTTTATTACTCACGGGAAACAGTTTTCCCGTAGGTTCTGTTTGTAGGGGGACGCCGAGAGCGTCAAACCAGCGAAGGGTATCATCTTCAGTGAATCGTCGAAGAATCCGGTCAATGATTTTTCGACTCCCATGATAGTCCGAGGCGGTGACCTTCTGGTTGGTCACATTACAGCGCCCTCCGCCTGAAACCAGAATTTTAGCTCCAACGGATTTGGCCCCATCTAGAAGAGAAATTTGAAGGGATGGATTGCTTTCCGCTGCAAAAATGGCCGCCGCTAGGCCTGCCGCACCGGCACCGATGATGGCAATGTCGGCATACTGAGGCATTGATAGGATTCTTGAATTCAGAAGGCGAGAATTAAGGTTTAGGGGCGAATTGTTCAAGCACTTCAAAGGCATCATGGGCTAAGAGCCATTGACCGTT
>JAJDBQ010000227.1 GCA_029261255.1 Nitrospirales bacterium | reverse complement strand
TGGTATGACAATGAATGGGGTTATTCATGTCGTGTACGTGACCTCGTCACGTTTCTCGCACAACAGAGTTAACGAATAACCGCCCGCGGGGCCCGGTGGTACCTGCCCTGCCATACTCCATCTTTCCATGGAAGGCCGAGGGAGTCATGAATCTCACCAAACAAACTATTGATCAGATTGATCTTCGCAACAAACGCGTCCTCATTCGCGTAGACTTCAATGTCCCGCTCGATGATACGCGGCAAATCACAGACGACTCTCGGATACGCGCAGCCCTCCCAACCATTAACCGAGCCATTGACGAGGGTGCTGTCGTTATTCTGTGTTCGCATTTAGGTCGTCCCAAAGGCACCAACAACGCAAAACTCAGCCTTGCTCCCGTCGCGAAACGCTTACAACGCCTACTGAATAAACCGGTGGCGTTTACTGAGGATTGCATCGGCCCCGTGGTTGAATCTGTCGTCAACAAAGCGCAACCAGGCGATGTGGTGCTCTTAGAAAATTTACGATTTCATGCTGGCGAAGAAAAAAATGATGAGCAATTCTCTGCTCAGCTTGCTGCGCTTGCCGATGTGTATATCAATGAAGCCTTCGGGACCGCGCATCGTTCTCATGCCTCGACCGTAGGCATCACGAAATATGTGAAAGTTGCAGCAGCGGGCTTTCTGATGAAACGTGAAGTTGAAGCATTAGAGGGAACCGTAGAAAATCCTGTTCGACCTTTTGTCGCCATTTTAGGAGGAGCCAAGGTTTCGGGAAAACTCGGCGCCATTAAAAACCTTTTTGGGAAAGTCGACAAAGTGATCATCGGTGGCGGCATGGCCTTTACCTTTATCAAAGCACTCGGCTTTGAAATTGGGAAATCGATCGTCGAAGACGACATGCTGGATTTAGCCAAACAAATCCTTGAACAAGCCATGACGCAAAAAATTAAGTTCTACCTACCCGTCGACTGTGTCGTTGCGGCAAGCTTAGAACCTGATGCTGAAACCATGATTGTCACCATCCAAGAAATCCCCCCCGGTTGGTATGGCATGGACATTGGCCCCGCTTCCGTTCGACTGTTTGCTGAAGCCGTCCAAAACGCTAAAACTATTCTATGGAACGGCCCCATGGGTGTATTTGAGCGGGATGCCTTTTCTCGAGGGACATTCGCCCTGGCCCATTCCGTCGCCAACGCCTATGCCAAAACAATTGTCGGTGGAGGAGATACGGCTTTAGCTGTCCATCGCGCGGGAGAATCCGAAAGTATGGCCTTTATTTCGACGGGTGGAGGAGCTGCGCTCCAACTGCTTGAAGGCAAACACATGCCAGGGCTTGCCGCCTTACCTGATCGTCCCCATTAATCAGCGAGATAATTTTTCTTTTTTTTCTTTCTGAAAGTATTCCTTCTTTATGCCCAACACACTGATTGTCGGTAATTGGAAAATGCATAACACCATTTCCCAAGCCGAAACGCTCATTCGCGATATTATTGCTCTCTATCAACCTCATCCAACTGTTGAGCTGATGGTGGCACCTCCATATATCACGCTACAGACTGCAGCAAATCTTCTAAAAACCACATCGATTACATTAGCCGCTCAGAATGTGTGCGCAAAAGACGAAGGTGCGTTTACTGGAGAGGTTTCCCCTCCGATGTTAAAAGAGCTGGGCTGTCAGTCTGTCATTATTGGGCATTCCGAACGACGACACCTCTTCGGTGAAACCGATGAGAGCATCAATGAAAAGATCCGTGCCGCCCTGCACCATGGGCTTCAACCAATTTTTTGTGTTGGAGAACGGCTAGAGGAACGAGAAGCTGACCAAACGCATTCAGTGATCCAGCATCAATTACAAACAGGACTCGCTCGACTCGAGGGCAAAGACCTCGACAACATCACCATTGCCTATGAGCCTGTCTGGGCTATCGGCACAGGGAAAGCTGCTACCGTCGAACAGGCGACTGAGGTTCATGCGGCTATTCGAGCAATGCTCGCGACTCACTGGGACATTGATCCGGGGCAAATTCGAATTATTTATGGAGGCAGCGTCACAGCCGACAATGCCCAGGCCCTCTTCCAATCTCCCCATATTAATGGCGCTTTAATCGGAAAAGCTTGTCTGAATTCAGAATCCTTTGTTAAGATAGCTCAAATAGCTACGTTAGATTCATGAATTAACGCCCAAGGACCATCGATCATATGTATACCCTAGCCGTCTCGATCCATCTCATTGTCTGCTTTCTCATGATTGCCTCCATCTTGCTTCAAGCAGGAAAGGGAGCAGAAATTGGGGCGTCGTTTGGCGGGTCATCTCAAACTGTCTTTGGAAGCCGTGGGCCGGGCACGTTTCTGAGCAAAGTGACTGTGGGAACGGCTATTGTGTTCATGTTGTCTTCCCTCAGTTTAGCCGTACTCTCAAGACAAGCCAATACATCATCAACAGTCATTGATCTGCACCCAACCACTCACCAGGAATCATCTTCTTCCCCAACACCAGAGACCACGACGGTGACTCCTACGGTTGAATTAGAAACCACGACACCCGCGCCAGCAGCCTCGTCTGAAGCGACTCCAGCAGCAACAAGTCCCGCTCCAAACGAACCATAAGGTTCTCCGCTTTTTTCAACACGCGCTAAACAAATACTTTTCTTCAAGCGGCAAGCCTGGGCTGACTGGCGCAAAGAGCTTAACTTGAAAGCAAAGATATCTCTAAATGATCAATCGCCCATCGAATGTAACCGTAGTTGGGGATGTTCAAAAAAGTTCGACCAGCAAGGACGCAGTCCTTCCCGGTCTTCGTAGCTCACTTCCACCTACGGGGGCCGAAGCCTTCGGCGGAGGACTCGGCGGAGTAGGCTTGACGCGAGGAGCGTACTCTCAACGTGAGCACGGGAAAATGGCGACCTACCTATGCGAAACCGCTTCGGCATGCATGGAACCGCTAGCCTGTAAGCCGTCGCCTTGGCCGCTTACGCGCCAAAGCTGGCTTCAGTGGCGAGCGCGATGGAAGGCGGCTTTTTTCAACATTCCCCCTCAAAGAGGAGTGAGCCACTTGGCATAGGTAGGATCTTCTCCACGAACGATCTTAAAAAAATCACTCTGAAGGGATTGTGTGATTGGTCCAGGCTTGCCTTCACCAATCATTCGATCATCTAATTCCCGTACCGGGGTCACCTCAGCCGCTGTTCCGGTGAAGAAAACTTCATCGGCCACGTACATCGCATCCCTGGTAAACCGCTCTTCAACGACTGGGATTTTTTTGGCCCGTGCCAATTGGATGATGGAATTACGAGTAATACCATCGAGAATAGACGTTAAGGGTGTCGTTTTAATCACGCCCTTGGTGACCATAAACACATTTTCACCAGTGCCTTCTGCCACGTAGCCATCTGGGTCAAGCAGGATACATTCCTCATATCCTGATTTTTTGGCTTCCCACTTCGCGAGAATGGAATTCACGTAATACCCGGAAACTTTCGCGCGAGTCATCGACACATTCACA
>JAJDBQ010000226.1 GCA_029261255.1 Nitrospirales bacterium | reverse complement strand
TTTTCGGATTTGGTTGATGTACCGATCTTCCTGCAAACGCTGCCTGGAAATATTCAGGGGCAAATCAGCGGAATCCACAATTCCCTTGATGAATCGCAGATACCGTGGGAGGAGTTCCTCACAGCGTTCCATGATCAGCACGCGTCGCACATAGAGTTGAAGGCCAAACTCCGATGAGTGGTAATGCAGATCACTCTGGGCCTGCGACGGGATAAACAACAGTGTTTGGTATTCAATCTGACCTTCAGCATGAAAACGCAAGGTTTTCATCGGATCGGACCAATCATGCGAGACATGTTTGTAAAACTCGGCATATTCTTCGTCGGTGACGTCGCTTCGCGTCCAAATCGGTTTCATTGAATTCAGCGTTTTGTCTTCCACCACCGTAGATTTTTCACCGTCGGGTTTCGGCAGGCCCTGTTCGTCCTTTTCAACTTCTTCCCGTACAACCTTGAGCATGATCGGGAACGTCACAAAGTCGGAATAGCGCTTCACGGTACGTGACAGCACCCATTGATCCGTAAAATCTTCAATACCGCCTTCGCTATCGGCGGGCAACAAATCCAAGGTCACTGTGGTGCCATACGCATCACGTTGCGTATCTTCAAGCGTATATTCACCTTCTCCCAACGATTCCCAGCGGGTCGCGGTATCTTCACCAGCCCGACGGGTAATCACCGTGACCTTACTGGCCACCATAAAGGCCGCATAAAAGCCGACACCAAATTGGCCGATCAATTCAGTTGCCGAATCACCATCCGCATTTTCTTTGAGTTTCTCCATCAATTCACGTGTGCCGGACTTGGCGATGGTGCCGATATGCGACACGACCTCGTCACGGCTCATTCCAATACCGTTGTCGTGGATGCTCAGCGTACGAGCTTGCGGATCGGTATCAATTCGAATTTCTAAGGGTTTGCCGTCTTTGGAGAGTTCCGGCTGTTTGAGGGCTTCGATACGCATTTTATCCAGCGCATCAGAAGCATTGGAAATCAGCTCTCGTAAAAAGATTTCCTTATCCGTATACAACGAATGGACCATTAAGTGTAAGAGTCTCTTGGTATCCGCTTGAAAAGTATGCGTTTGAGCCTGATCCGTCATGTCGTCCGATCTCCTTTTGTTGATCCGTAAAACTCTAGCTACGGCGAAACGATGTCAATTTGATCACTGATTACGTGAATGGTGTAAGAGCCTCACGGGACGTAAGGCATATGAGCCATCTTAGCCTTAACCCTCATAAGAATTTTACCGTGAGACATTCGGCGAGTCGAGAGTTATTCCCAAAAGGTCCGCCTAGCAAGGTCACAGATTATTTTAACGCAAAGCGTACATTCCGTACGTGAGCACTCACCATTGGCAACCTACCTGTGCGAAGCCACTCCGGCGAAGGCAGGAAACGCCGCTAACAGATCTATTCAAAAGATCCCTGTTACCTAGTAGCGCCGATAAAATGGACAACCGTGCTTAAGAATTTTTCTGGCGAGAAGGATCGATGATTTTCAGAGATGGTATTCCAAGTCGAAAAAACCCTCGATCACGTGTCAACAGGACATCAGCTTGATGGAGGGCATGCGCGCCTATCAGGAAATCTGCAACCATGCGAGTTCTTTTGCCACCTTTATCTCGATAGATCTTCCACAGTTGTCCTGCAGTCATGGAGGCATCAGCTTCCAAAGGAGAATACCCTATTCCAATGCCTTCAAGGGCTTCTAGTGCCATCGATCCTGTCGGGAACAAAGAAATCACTTCTGCCCACACAACCTCACAAGCAATGACCGATCCCTGCTGAATACTGGATCGCAGACTTTCTTTCGACCGTCCACCATGAGTAGGATCTGCTCCAAAAATATCGATCAGTATATTCGTATCAATGGCCGTAATCACTGTGGATCCGGTTCACCGCGAAGAACTTTCATGATCTGATGGGTCTTTCTCTTAGTTTTCAAAATTCCAAAAACCGCATCGACGGGGTCAGACGAGGCGGATTTCGTCGCAACGAGCTTCCCTTTTTCTTCTTGAAACTCAAGGATTTGGCCAGCATGCAAGCCAAGACGTTCACGAAGTGCCTTAGGAATGGTAATTTGTCCTTTTTCGGAAAGAATCGCTTTCATACTTATATTGTATGAATTCCTACTTTTAGTGTCAAACATTCATGGCCTGGTAGTCTTTTCAGTCATTCGAGCTGCACATCTAAGACCCTAAACACCCAGACTCCACAATTACGTAGGAAGCCTTTCGAAAGGTAAATATTAATGGTTCCTGACACCTTAAGTATAGATAGTTTACCGTTAGACGCTGGGCAAGTCGAGTAATAACCTGCTGGGAAATCGTTCGTGTTTTGGATCATGCTGTTTAGAGAAAATGAACACAGAAACAATCAAAACCCGGCAAAAAATTATCCTCCTCAATCTAACGACCGGACCATCATACGCCCTCCCCGCTTAAGAGGCACCTATAGAAAGTCGATAAATAATAGATCGTGCCGGCGTTGTCCTAAAACCCGTCTATGACTTCAATGCTTAAAAACAAAAGACAGAGAACTCTAAAAACAGCGGATTGGAAAGTTGTTGAGCGAGCTCCCACCCCTAACAACCCGAAGAAAAGGAATGAACGAATGAAAAAGATACTTGCATTAATCGCTGTTACTTTGGCTTGGATGTTGATGGCCTCCCCAGCGATGGCTGTCGTCACGAAGGTTCTATCTGTCGACGCCACGGGGAAGCAAGTGACGGTTGATAGCGCAGGACGCTTTATCTATATTCCCGATCAAAAAAATAATTCTCTGATCATTGTGGATAGTTCAACCTTGCTGGTTGAGGACACAATTTCACTGCCCGGGGCCCCACAGGATATCGCGCTGGATGAATCAGCCGGTAAGGTTTATGTCACTGTCGCTGGATTTTTTGAGGTGTTGGCCTTTGATATCAGCTCCTATGCACCTGAGATGTCACTCGCCTTGCCTCAGGCAGGGTTTGAAATTGTGGTTGGTCACAACGATATTTATGTGACAACACGGGAATCAGGATCCGGCATTATGAGAATCGACAAAACGACAGGAACTTATGTAGATTCGTTTTCTCTTGGAGTCTTTACGTATCAGCAAGGCGCAATAGAACTGACGCCCGATAAATCAAAATTAATATTTGCCAATCGCGGAATAAGTCCTGGCACGACCGCCGTATTCGATATCACCGGCTCTGACCCCATACTACTCATCAAAAACCAACATGGCTCTCTGGGTAGTAACGGCCAGGCTCTATCCGTTGATCCAATCAATGGGTCGTTTTTCAGTTATGCCGTAGGAGGCGGCAATGGAACGGGATATAGCATAGCAAAATTAGCGATTGCCGATTTATCATGGATTGGGGAACTTGCTACTGGTCCCTATCCCAGAGCCATTCACTATTCAACAAATGGTCTCACCGCGTATACAAATAATGCTGTCAATCAGGTTAAAGTATGGGACCATACCTTAATTCAACTAACCGGCAATATAACTGTTGCAGGAAATCCCCAAGATTTCGTTGATGCTCAAGGCAGCGCATTGTTGGCAGTCATATCTGATCAGGAGTTTGCTATTTATCAGGTAGGTGAATTTACACCAGAACCCCCAGCCCCTAGCCTCGAAGGGTTTGTTGATGGAGCCGAATTGACAAAGATTGTCTGTCGCAATAAATCAACTGGACAGAGAGTAAGTCTCAACATCAACGCGAATAGATTTGATTGTGTTGCGGCAGGACTCGAGATTAACCCAGGTGACGTGATCAAAATAACTCTGAATGGTGCTATAGCCGAATAATCTAGGTTCCCAAAGCAGGCTTCGGCCTGCTTTGGGAATGGTTTGCAGGTCATTAGTTCGTCTCACCGTAAGTAAGAGAGTCTGGTCTGTGTAAATGCAATAATAGGGTGACTCAACTGAGACAAAGCCCCCTCCCTCTTCCTCAAAGAGACATCGATCTTTCCAAGATGCCGATTTCAAATCATAGTTCCCTGTCATTTCAAATCATGAGCCTCTCAACAAAAAGATCTTCCACCTTTTTGACTTGATTATAAAAAATAAGTCCGCCTAATAGGTTCCTGTCACCTAATTGTAAGACATGAAGACTGAAGAGTAATGGCTTGCATTCAAGCCGCCCACTACGTGCATGTCTTGGTTTCTGATCATGGTCCTAGGTGAATTGTCCGAGGAGATTAAAGCTATAACGCAGGCCTGGCCCTACTACGACTCAGCATAAAGATTTAACCGAGACACATTGAGCGAATCGAGAGATGTCTAGAAGATGTGAAAAGGTAAGGAAAGAACTCGGAATTAATGGGGTGGCCTTACGAAGAAAAGACAGGCCCTCAACTCAAGAGTGGGACAGGCATGGGTAAGACATCAAACAACAGACTTGCCATCTAATCCACATCTAGAACCGAATAGGTTAATGAAGACATTCTTCAATGAACTGCATCAAGTCAGTGAGGTCACCTGCGTCAGCACTTTTCATTGCCCTATTATATTGATCACGAACTTCATTCCCTTGAGCCATAAGTTGGATTTGTGGCCACTGCGGAATAGGATGGTGACGCGAGTACAAGAAAACATCAGTGATAAGCCTTGCATGCCGCCCATTCCCATTGATAAAGGGATGAATAT
>JAJDBQ010000225.1 GCA_029261255.1 Nitrospirales bacterium | reverse complement strand
ATCCTAGCAAGGAGGATGCACGATGTTTGGAAGTTTAGGCTTTACAGAATTGATTCTTATCTTGGTGATCGTCCTCATTATTTTTGGTGCAGGGAAATTGCCGCAATTGGGAGAAGGAGTCGGAAAAGCTATCAAAGGATTTAAAAAGTCTATTCATGAAGCTGAGCAGTATGATCTTGATCCTACCGCTCAGGCTGAAGAGGGAGGAGCCGCTCCAGTTGAGGGTTCGCCACAAATCGCTCAGCCCATTCAGACTGCCGTGGTTGAGCCTATCGCACAAGCTCAGCCAGCTGTTCAGGCCGTCTCTCCAGAGCCCGTGGCCGCACCAGCTAAGGCTGTCGGGTAAAAGTTAGCGACATATGGCATAAGTGCTGATGGGTTGATGCCATTTTTGTGTTCTTTTAGCTAAACAGAAGAGGTTTCATTTTTATGGAAACAGAGACACCTGTCGTGGTTGATGCGATTGAAACGTTTGCTGGTAATGGGAAATCCCGTAGCACTGGTGATGGGAAGCGAGCCGTGAAGGCTGGTATTCCGCTCCCCAACCAAGTCACCATTGATCGAACAGGGCAGTATATGTACATAGCCGAATGCGGCTCTGACCGAGTTCGACGTGTCGATATGGAAACGGGTCGTCTTCATAATTTCGCTGGAACTGGCGAAACATGTTACAGCGGTGATTATGGACCCTGTGGAGAAGCGGGTTTATATCTCCCATTAGATGTGGCATGTGATTCCAAGAATAATCTCTATGTCTGTGATTCTGGCAGTAATCGCATACGAAAAATCGATGCGGAAACAGGAATTATTACCACGGTCGTTGGGACTGGACAATGGGGCTTTAACGGTGATGGGCCAGGGTTGGAAGTCAATTTAACTTATCCGGCTGCCATCGTGTTTGACCAACATGACCGTCTGTTTATTGCCGACACACAAGCCCATCGTATTCGGCAATATGATCTTGAGACCGGCTTAGTGACGACGATAGGTGGTTGTTGGACCGGTGAAGATGATGAACGCATTAGTCCTCTGACCGCACAGAATCTTATTGTGTTGTCGGGAGATGCGATTGGCATTGATTTTAGTAATGACGAAGGCCTCTTGCGCCCAAAGTGTTCTGACGGACTGGACCTGAGTTTGTATTTAGATGATGGAAAGCCAGCCATGGAATGTAAGTTTTATGATGCGGTCGACATTGATGTGGATGGCCATGGCGATCTCTATGTGACTGATAAAGGGACCAATCGTATTCGGAAAATTGATATGAAGACGAATACGGTATCGACCGTTGCCGGAGTGTGTCGATTTGGATTTGATGGTGATGGAAAACTAGGGGTCCAATCCATGCTGAATGTTCCGTAAAGTGCTGTGGTAGATCATGAGGGGAATGTGTTTATTTCCGATTCCATGAATCACCGGATACGGAAGGTCGACGCAATAACGGGTATCATTACGACAGTCGTTGGCAATGGAGACAGTGGATATGATGATAAAAATATGGGGGGCTGTGGAGCCGCTCGATTTGTGGCCAAGGAAGACGCAACGATGTTGAAGCATGGGGATGGGTTGGATCCCACGGAAGCAATCGTGAACACACCTGCAGGGCTAACCTTGGACTCTCTAGGAAATTTATATATTTGTGAGCGGAATGAAAATAAAATTAGAAGAGTGAAATTAAACTAATCTCTTTGCGTATTGCATGATCACAGCAACCATATTTTTTAGCTGACATCAAAAACAGCACTCCTTCAACGTTTTCGGTGATAGTCTTTTTCCTGAGCCATCGCTATGCTCCTACCCCATTTACGGCGAATGCTTCTCTGGAGCCTACGTCCAGCTTTTTGATCATGTTAAAATGCGATGACACATAATCTATTGGATGAACCTGTGTGGTTGTTGTCAATTACTCTAAGTAAGTATGAGTTTTTTATGACAAAAAGACCAGTCAAAATCATGGAGTGGGAGGCGACTCATTTTGAGTAAGGCAATCAATGCACTACACACAATCTTAACGCGTCCGCCATGGTTGTGGGTGACGATGGGCGCGGCCTTACTCTTCGTCTTGACCTGGTATGAAGTCCCATTAGTGAGTTCCCAGGGCATGGTGGTTCGTGCTCATTTCCAAGAAGGCGTTGTGCCTAACCATCCTTCTGACCCTGCTTGGGAAACCGTTTCACCATTGCCTCTTCCGTTAAGCGGTCAAATTATCACTCGGCCAGTCTGGCCTGAACCGAGTGTTCGCGCCCTATCCATCCGATCGATTCACAACGGGAAAGAAGTGGCGTTTTTAATGGAATGGCAAGATGCCACGGTCAACGAATCTCTCACTCCAGGGGTATTCCGAGATGGGGCTGCTGTGGCACTGCCAGTAGGCGACGCTCCAGCGTTCTTTTGCATGGGACAGCTCGACCATTATGTGAATATTTGGCATTGGAAAGCGGATTGGCAAAGCGATGTGGATCGTCGAGCTGCTCGAGCGAAAGAATCCAAGCGAAAAAGAAAAGGTCCTCGTCGGTTTGAAGTCATTCCCCGCCGA
>JAJDBQ010000224.1 GCA_029261255.1 Nitrospirales bacterium | reverse complement strand
CAGATGGGCATGGTCACCGACCCTATGGGCACAGCCGAGATGCCGGTCGAAGCAGTGGAACCAGGAATCCTCATCGGCCTGACGAGCTTACCTGTCGTCAATCAAGGCGACGCCCTATTCCATATCGCCAATGTTCATAATACGACCAAAGCCGAACAAGTTGTCGCGGAATTTCAAGAAGAAATTCAAGAAGAAATGAACCTCGAGACACTCTCGCATGAGTGAGCTTGAGGCTTAAAAGCCTCTGGGCAACACGGATGAACAGCTACATGATGAAACGTGCAGTCGTACTCGGAATTCTTCTCATCACATTGGCCGGCTGTGCCACGATGAAAGAATTGCCAACCCCAGACCAGTCGACGGCTATTGAACAATTTCTCATCACCCAAGCCGTAGAACGGAGCCTGAATGGAAAAGATGCGACCCCTCTGCCACTTCCGAAAGGTGCCACGGTCAAACTAGGGACGACCGGCCTCACGGTGGAACAGCGTTTTCTCATTGGAGCGGTTGGCCGGTGGATTGGAGAACAGGGACTCCGCCTTCCACCTGACAGCCAAGAGGCCACGTACAAAATCCAGATCCTCGTGCAAAGTTTAGGAACAGAACAAAGCCGATCATTTTTTGGCATGCCTCCAGTTCAGAGTGTGTTGATTCCGTTCGCCTTACCGGAAATCTCCCTCTATAAGGCCCAATATCAAACAGGATTCAGCCGATTTCGGCTGGATATCTTCGAAACCGCAACCGGTCAATTTATTCGTTCGACACCCTGGTTGCAGGCCTCTACGTTTTATAACGAATATACCCTGTTATTTTTTATTGATTTTCACCGCACCAATCTGATTGGCCCCTTTGATGATCCAATCCCCATTCCAACTTCGGATAGTGATTCTACCGAAGATGTGCCCTAACTCTTGATCGCTGTTCCCCCTCATGAAGAACTGGAAAAGAAAGCGACCCGATAGCGTTGAAACAATTACGAACCGTTCCCGTTCCATCCTGGCTTCCTTGGGTTGTATGGAGCAGTGTGGTCTGTGGATTCTTAGCCGCGGGCATCTCAATCTTCACGCTCACGGTCTTATCCGACACAGCGTGGGTGAAAGAGTCCTTGCTTTCTAGTCTTGAACAAACCCTGGGGGGACCGATTCAAGTTGAAACCCTCAACCTAGATCTTTTTCCTTCTCCTGCAATTGACGTAGAAGGATTAGTTTTCGAAACCCAGACTCCAAGTCCTGTCGCCTTCAGAACGAAACGCATGGAGGTTGGGATCGGATGGCAATCATTGTGGCAGAAAAATCTATTGGTGAATCATATTATAATCGACGAACCTGATGTAACCCTGGCAATTCCCCTCTTCCCCACGTCTGAAGAACCAATAACGGAACCAATACCTGCGATACGTAAAATGAGCATTCGCAATGGACAAGTCCATTTTCTCCGCCAAGCTGCCGGCCAAACAACACATGCGTTAAATTTGGAAGCTGTGGACCTGACAATTTCAGAGGGGAAAACGAATGGACCCTATTCCATCCAATTCTCAGCGCATATACCAGATCCACAACGTTCTTCTGCCCTCACTCTTCACGGAACGCTGACCCTTCTCGAACCACTTGAAACGTCACCCATAGACAAAGAATCCGCGCTTAATCCAGCCATGGAAATCCAAGGCCAGGTTCAAGCATCCCACCTGAATCTTGGCCGTTTGGTTCAGTTTGCCAATGGACAGACATTCGTGAAACCGATTCATACTGAAGCCAATATTCAGGGGAACTTCTCCTACTCCGTTCGAGAAGAACGCGATGTCTTGGAAATGGAAAGTTTTCGTCTCGGCTTAGACAGCTGGTCCTTTTCAGGCAAGGGCCGCATTGCGGATCTCTTTCAAGAAACTCCCGAACTCACGTTCTCAGGAACGTCAACACCGCTCGCGCTCGAGCAACTTCCCACTCTTCTTCCTCATGATTGGGTGCCCGTCGAGGTGCAAACATTTATTCAAGATCACCAGGTCGTTGGTAGCCTTGCGCTTGAGCACGGATCGTTTCAAGTTTCGTTGAATGAGAAGACTGACTGGGAGGCTAAGGGAATAGTCCGTGTGAAAGATGGTCAATTCCTTCCTCGTCCTGGCCAACCCCTTCTGACTGGCGTGTCGGGCTCTGTGACCTTTTCCCCTTCTACCCTTCAGTTCTCGCAAGTCCACGGAACGATCGCGCCGTTGAGTATTATAGCCCCTGAAGCAACAGTGAAACTTGAAGAACATTCCGTTCACGTGTCCGTGCCGACGTTTCAAATTATGGAGAAGGACTGGAACCTGGCCGGACGAGTAGAGTTCACCTCTCGCGAGAACGCTCCCAGTGTTCTCTCCATTTCTGGCTCGGCATTGCCGATCTCCATTCAACGTCTCTCAAACATTATTCCAGGTACATGGCTCCCTGATTCGATTGGTACCACTCTGACAGAGCTGGAGATTGATGGGGACCTGGAGCTTCTCACCGGCTCGGTGAAATGGATCGGCGATGAGGCCAACACCGTCATGCCCGAGGGAGTCATACGTGTCACGAACGGGCAAGTACAGATTGATCCAAATCATCCCCCATTGACGCATCTATCCGGCGGGATCGTGTTTGATTCCAATCTTATTCGGATATTGGAGGTGAAAGCCACGATGGAGGCTTCCAAGGCATTCGTCAAAGAGGCCACCCTTGAATGGAAAGACACTGATATCTGGTTAGACATCTATAGTCATGGAGTCTTAGATGCTCATGATGTCTACCAAGCCTTGCTCCGCGATCCCCACAGCGCACCTCTTTCAGAACCCTTGTCCCTTTATAATGACGCACAAGGAAAAGTTCACATCACCACCCATATACAAGGACCGCTGACCAACCCCTCCCACTTCCAGATTCTCGCCGGAAATCTCTTGTTGGACGACCTTCATCTTTTCCCCGGCACGAATGGCCTGCCTCTCCGAAAACTCAATGGCGAACTGGCTTTTGATAACAAAGGCATACGCATTCAACAATTCAATGCGCAGTTGGGTGACAGTCCTGTGGACATCAAGGGACAATGGTCATTTCAGAAAGATTCACAAGCCTCGAATCTCACATTCACAAGTAGCCTCGCGTCAAACGATCTTCAAACGCTGCTTCCCTCCATTCGAGAAAATTTTTCCACCCTAGAGGGTCCGATTGAAACCAGTGTCACGTTCTCTGGTTCCACGCTTCGCCCGATGTATCAGGCCAACGTTGATTTCACCGACACGACTGTGACCATCAAGGGATTGCTTCACAAGCCCTCAGGAATTCCTGCAGATTTTAACGCCAAAGGAATCATCCAAGAAAACCAGGCCGTACGGATGAGAATGGGCACATTGTCCATCCCTCCATACATTCTCGATGTTCAAGGGCACCTCTCATGGGCTGACCCCCCATATATTCGTGGAATAGTCCAAACCGAAAGTGGAACGGGCAGCATGCTACCACCCGGAGTCATCATTGGGGATGGAACTCTGAACCTCTCGAGTTTAGGCATCACATGGGGTCTTGAGGGAAAGAATTGGGATTGGACGACCTGGTCAATGAAAGGACAGATCGAAGGAAGCAACCGCACCGCGGAATCCACGACCTCCAATACGAACGAAGATGTGCAATCGGTCTCATTCCAATGGATGCAAAAAAATCAGAAAGGCAAAGGAGAGATCACCCTGAGCAGCATTCCAATCGAGAGTCTGTTGGGCCCTCGGGCTTCATCTCCACCTCCTTTGACCGGAGCGACATCCTTGAAGACTTCACTCCTCATGCGTCTTGAAAACCCCGAGATAATGTTGCGCTCATTAACTGGGAAGGGAAATATTCACCTTCAAAACGGACAGATGCAAACAGGACCGGTCCTATCAAAAATCCTTAGCATATTGAATGTACAAAGTGTGTTAATGGGAAAAGTGAATCTCTCGAAAGAGGGACTCCCCTTCGACGAACTCACGGGAGATTATTCAATAGACAAAGGACTTCTCACCACTGAAAATTTGGCACTGAAAAGTCCCGTCCTTAAGCTCACCGCCGCAGGAAGTTACGATCTTCCTTCTGGGCGTCTTGACAGTCGGATTGCCGTAAGTCCATTTGGGGCGTATTCCAACTTACTCAAGGATATACCACTGTTTGGCTCCCTTATGAAGGGAGAACGAAAGGGGTTTCTCACTGCCCTGTTTGAAGTGAAAGGACCAAGAAATACACCTGAGGTGACCTACCTCCCTCTGGAGTCTGTGACAGGAGGGCTCAAGGGACTCGCGCAGTTCCCAATCGACGTATTGAAAAATATCATCCCGTTTCCTCTATCCAAAAAGGAAACAACGGAACAAAGCGACCCCACTAAGTAAACAAAGGGGAGAGAAGATTTTAGCTTTCATTTTTTTTACAAAAAACGAAAATATGATCGACACGTTGCCAAAAGAAAATCACCGCTGTGTAGATCCGTTCGCTCGCAGTTCCATTCGCAAATTAATTCATAGGAGGGAATAATGATTCCAACCTCGATAAGGCATCAACACAGACATGGTAGACGTGAGCAGAAAGCGCTGAGGAGAAGATCGGTCTGGCTGTTTTCCTTCGCCATACTCATACTAAGCCTTTCTCTCTTGCCGACCAATTTACTGGCATCCAAATCCCCAAAACCTTCTCAAAAAAAAGACACGGCTGCATTGTCATCGACTAGCTCTGCTCTCTCTCATGCATTCATGGGCTTGGCCAAACAGGCTAAAACCTCGGTCGTGAATATTACCGTCAAAAGAAACATGACAGGTGATCCGAATCACCCCAATAACTCTCCATATCCCGACGTCCCGTTTCTTCAACAGCTATTCCAACAATCCTCGGTACCAGAAGAAGAAATACCTTTTCCAGGTGGTCGAGAACAGGGCATTGGCTCCGGGGTTATTATCAGTTCAGATGGCTATATTCTGACCAATCATCATGTGGTTGATCAGGCCTACGATATACACGTCCAACTGAATGACGAGCGTATTTTTCAGGCGGAGCTAATCGGCACAGATCAACCTACCGACATGGCAATTCTGAAAATTCAGGCATCCCAGCTGCCAGCTTTTCAGTGGGGCAATTCAGATCACCTTAAAGTAGGAGAAATTGTCATGTCGGTCGGCAATCCGTTTGGCCTGAGCTCAACGATGACGATGGGCATCATCAGTGCGACTGGCCGAGGGAACGTCGGCTTTGTCGACTACGAAAGTTTCATTCAGACAGATGCAGCCATCAACCTAGGCAATTCCGGAGGGGCATTACTGAACCTAA
Source organism: Nitrospirales bacterium (assembly GCA_029261255.1). Taxonomy (GTDB): domain Bacteria; phylum Nitrospirota; class Nitrospiria; order Nitrospirales; family UBA8639; genus Nitrospira_E. The sequence continues at coordinate 8,023 of JAJDBQ010000224.1, read as the reverse complement.
AAGGTGAACTCATTGGAATCAACACCGCCATTCTTCAGGAAAGTCGTGAGATGGTAGGGTTTGGTTTCGCTATCCCAAGTCGAATGGCCAAATCAGCCGCATCCTCAATCATGACACAAGGGAAAGTATCTCGTGGATGGATAGGGATGGCCACCCAAAAACTAACACCGGAATTAGCGATTCATTTCAACACCTCACATGAACAGGGTGTGGTGATTACCGATTTATATAAAGACGGACCCGCTGCCCGCGGAAAATTGCAACGAAGGGATGTTATTGTGGCATATCAAGGGACGCCCATTACTGACCCTCGACACCTACACACCCTGGTCGCTGAAACCCTACCAGGCACTTCCATTACTCTCCGACGACTTCAAGACGGCAAGGGAAAAGACATGACGATCAGGATTGAAGAATTCCCTTTCGAAACCATTCAGCCTACTCGGTTGAAACCGAAAGATGCCGATCAACTCCTTACGGGAGTCACCGTTGAACCCCTTCCCAAAAAATTCCCTTGGGGAAAAGAAGGCGTGCTCGTGGGAGAAATCGCTCCGGGGAGTCTGGTGGACAGACAGGGCTTAGAGGAAGGTGACATGATTCTGGACATCAACCAAGCCCCGATCCGATCTGTCAAAGACTTTGAACAACTAAGGAAGCAATTGAAAAGCCAGGACACTGCGCTTCTTTTGTTACGCCGTCAGAACGCGACGATGTTCCTCCCTCTCCACAAAGGGAAATAAGCACTGTGCTTCAGGTCCCTTTTGCTATGAATTGTAAAATACTTCGCCGATGTTTATGGCCTTCATAACCGTCAGATGAAATAGTACGAAGAAAAAACCATGAACAGTGTCCTGAGAAAAATCATTGGAAGGTTATTTAAAGGAGGCCAATCATCAATACCTATAAAACCATAAAAATCTTTCACCTGTTCCCGTTTCTCATTGGATCCCTGCTGGTCAGCCTCACGGGTTGTCTTTCTCCCTATTCATTGGAGAAAGCTGTCGTAGCGTACGACTATGCCATCACCAATACGCTAGTCGAACAATTGTTGGTGAATATTGCCAGGGCCCACCACCATCAACCCGTTCACTTTACTGGTGTGTCCAATATTGCCGCGACGTTTGATTTCAGCGTCAACGCTGGTGCCACTCCACCGCTTGGCGGAGTCGATGGGGGATTTTCCTTAGCTCCCCTATTCGGCGCAAGTGTTTCTGAAAACCCCACGATTAGTATTGCACCCATCGATGGAGAAGAATTTACCAAGCGGCTGCTCACACCCTTTCAAGAGTCCAAACTCACTCTGTTACTTCGTCAAGGCGTCGATATCGACTTACTGCTGCGGTTAATGGCCGGGGAGCTTCGGGTTTTTCGCGGGGAAGGAGAGATTGCCTATTACAACGTTCCATCGGATAACACAGGGTATCCTATATTTCGTCGTGCGGTCCTGCATCTCTCTCGATTACAGGATACGAAGCAGTTGTACGTGGAGCCTCTAGTGATTGAACGCACATGGAACATTCCGTTTGCGTCTTTGTCGGGTGAAGATTTTTCGACACTCGAAAAAGAGTATCAAGTGACCTATGACATATCCACCAATACCTACCTTTTACAAAAACGGATTGTGGGTCGTATTGTCATTACGAATTATGACCCTGATCTTCTTGACCCCGATGAACGCCTTGATCTCCAAAAAAAGGCGGAACGCTGGCCTCCGAACGATCTATTGGTTGACATTCGACCTGGATATCCTGGAGGCGAGCTTCCTCTTCAGGGCGATTTTCGTCTTCGAAGTTTTCATGCCATTCTCAATTTTCTTGGTCGTAGTATGGAGGAAGATCCAGAGTATCATGTGGAGGCTGACCCCCTCACAGGTTCAGTCACCGAAAATCCAGTGAGAACCTTTGACATCATTGAAACTGAGTACCCACCAGAACACGCCATTTTATCGGCCTCCTATGAAGGGGAGTATTATTCTTTTGGTGACCGAGAAAACGAATCCTGGAATCAAGAAGCCTTTCGCCTTCTCTATCAACTGTATCAAATGACCGTGACCGAAGAGTTAAAAGGCGCAGCCCCCAGTATCACCATCGCCAAATGACGATGGGACTGATTAAGTTTAAGGATCGTGAAAGGATTGATTTTTCGATTCGAAACTTGATGTGATTAAATCTCAGATTAATTAAATGATCAACTTACCCTCCCTAATAGCTTTGTGGGTTCTTTGCGTGATCGCAGCACGGGCATAAACGCTTGACAGATTTCACACTTCACAAAATACCGGACTCTATAGTTGGGTCTGGTCACCAAATATTTCGACATGTAAAGAATCATGTGGGAAAAAGCTCATCGTGTGCCTCCTTCCATGAAGCCCTGATCGGCAAAGCTCCAAAATGTCCCATGGTCTCCAAGGACAAGATGATCGCGGAGAGGAATGCCCAAACACTTCCCGGCTTCTTTCAAACGTTGCGTGAGCGCATGATCCTCTTCACTTGGCGTGATGTCGCCGCTCGGGTGATTGTGCGAGAGAATCACGGCGGCGGCATTGAGCAGGATGGCAGGCTTGAAGGCTTCACGAGGATGCACAATGGAGACACTGAGCGATCCCACCGAGACCACATTGAGACCAATCACTTGATGCTTGGCATCCAACACCATCACGACGCATTGTTCACGGTCTAGACCATCAAACACCGGCACAAGAATATCCCGTGCAGTAGCACTCCCACGAACAGTTTTGGTTTCCACACCGATGGAACCTTCACGGACTAATGAAATGGTGTAACGTGGCACCCGATACATACTGCCCTCCTTGGTTGGTTGTGTACAAAAAACATGTTTGCTGAACCCCTCAAAAAGACCGAGGTTCAGCTCCAAGAAGGAAGCCACCGCCGAGGCTCAGATACCACGGCTGCTTCAGACCGAATGCCTGCGCGCAGTATCAAGGCATAAGGGATGACTGAGCCGTCACTCTCCGGCGGTCCTCTTGATTCGCCTTTCGAAGAGCCAAGGACAACCACCGACATGGAGAGGAACCACGAAACCAGCACTATGGTTAGATGGAAGGAAACACTCAGGAGAGAACGCGCAGGAGCACATGGACAACGAAGAACCGTTGCCCACCCCGCACCCACGAAGGGGAAGACGCTGTGGAGGTGTGGACGCGCGACCCCCCACGAGCGCGACAAGAGTTTTGTGTTTATGCGTTCAGAGAAGAAGCAGGGAAGAGGACTGAGATGAAGAAGGGGTGTCGCGGCGATTAGCCGTATCGATAGTCTTGTCCGCATACCAGCATCCGGCAATTACGACCCCCGCCAAGGCATAGAGCGAGAGCTTAAACTGAGGGGGAATATCGTCGTGGAGAGAAGCCACCAAGCGCCAGCCACTATTGAGCCCCAAAATCCCTACCACCACCAATATGAGAGTAGCCTGGAAATAGCCCATGGACTGATGCCGAACGGACCCGATTGAAAGCACGATGGCTGCTAATGATAGCAAAAACCCAAAGATGCACCTGGCTCCTGGAAGGCTATGAGGCAGCCAGGCGAAAAGTGCCAACAGCACCGCTGTCCAGCCCACCACAATTCGTCCCATTGAATGAGTCTGCCATGATTCACCAAAAAAGTCTGCACTCAGAGAGTGCCTGCGCGACACGTGTTTTGATATTCCTCAGTCACTGATTAGAGCGGAGAAGAAGAAACAAAAAAAGCCCCCGACCCAAAGGCCGAGGGCATTGAACCAAGGAAGCTACTCACCCGACTGATGCATGATCCAGTCCTGCGCCTTTCTCACAGCCATTTCAACTTTTGTCAGATCGTACAACCCAAAGGAATTCGTATCTCTGAGTTTGTCCCCTTCATCCTTAAACACCCGTGAAAGGGTGACGTTGTAAAAGTCTCCCTTCTCACCGTGGTTGAGCCAGATCGTGGCTTTCACATCGGCTTCGCGGATGCTGTGAGCGGGTTTGGTTTTTGTGTTGGTGTCCATGTGAACCTCCTGATTGAATGTTGTTGAACTCTCTTTCACGAAGGCTGAAGAGGGAGAAAACAACACCACAGGAGAGAGAAGCGTGGAGGAGAGAGCCGACTCGAGGCGCATTCCTCAGCGGTCATGACTGAAGGATGAAGGCGTGGAGGGGAAGTAACGAGGGAAGGAGGCGCTTGCCGACCGCGCAACAGGACACCGACACCCAATCAAGCCAATGAGACACGACGAGCGGAAGAGACATGACGATCAGGCAATCATCGAGAGGGGCGAAACAACGGAAAAACCAACCATCGCGGTTGATGGAAGAGCGGCTTCATTCATCGGGATGCATGGGGGGAGGGCCATGAACAATGGCGATGTCTTGAGAAAGACACCGCCATCGTGTGTCGGTTATTTCTTTGCTGGAAGTATGGCATCCTTGGCCGCTTTGGCCACACGGAACTTCAGGACTTTTTTCGCCGCAATTTTAATGGCTGCGCCAGTCTGAGGGTTGCGGCCCATTCGCGCTTTGCGATTATTGACCACAAGTTTTCCCAGTCCCGGAATGGTAAAACCATTCTTTGCGTTCTTATAGGCGAGTGTCGAGAGTTCTTCCAAAATCCCGTGGACGGTCTTTTTGGGTAGGTCGTGGGTCTCGGCGAGTTTGGCGATGATTTGTGTTTTCGTTAAGGCTTTGCCCATCCGTGGTGTCCTTTCGATGAAGTGAAAAAAGAAACAGTGATGGTCACTGTTGTACTGAGAACATCAAAAAATAGCAAGAAGGGCGCAGGGAAAAACGATGGCGGCAATGAGGATTAACGGCGCTTCTTAGAGTGCACAACAGGACACCGACACAGAACCAATACCCTAAGACAAGAGGAGCGGCAGTGGACCCACGAACAGGCAATACCTGAGGGGAAAATTTTTTGTGCTCCTCATTCTTCTACCTTCTTAGAGGCTCAAGGATTCCTCCACCACCCGCCGGATATATTTTTGATACGAGATCCCTTCACGCTCGGCCTTTTTCCTGAAACTGGGCAATAATTGCGCTGGGAGTCGGAGCGTGATTTTCTCGCTCTTGGGAAGAAACTCAAAGGTCGGTCTAAGCCAACAAAGGGACGATTTATCTCATAGGATTTTGTCGAACCTCCTGAAACCATTGACGAAACATCGGTTTTAATTTCCCCGTTTTTGTACCTGAATGATGGTGTAGATTTCGAGAATGACGCAAAACGACTTATGAGCTGCCTAAAAAAGTGATGGTCTCGCACTCGGGTCGTTCATATTCGCACACGAAAAACGCCGTCTCACGGTCGAAAGAAGAGGAAAACATCGTCATGTTATCCTCAAGAGTCAGGGAACGCACTCTCACAGATATCTTCGGAACAGGTGGGTGAAACACTCTACGTAGCTATGAGAGATTCAGGCCGTTTGTTGGGGTAGACCCAGCAATCCCTGGAAAGGGGATTGAAGTCCTCTCCGGGGACCGCCCCTTGAGGCGTTTGTTTTGCCCAGCGTGATCGCGATCCGCCTTTCCCAGCGATAAAATAGCCTCCACGTTCCGCTCGGTAGACCTGCGTGTCATGCCATTTCGAATCGTGAGACGGAAAAAGACAGGGGATGGTCACGAGCAGATGCGCGCTGTGTATCTGATAGGTCTTTTTGCGAATGCGCTTGGTCATCTGGAGGCTTTCTCTCAATGGTAAAGGGGAAAAGGGGTGGGATTACGGCGTTGCCCCACAGACCTTCATGTGCCAGGCATGGCGCTCGTGAACGGTCTCTTGCAAGTCCTCCACGCGATAGGTGGCCTCAATCGTCTGTTTCATGGTGTTGGACAGACCATCATGAGCGCGGCCACAGCGGCGAGACCGCGCGAGTGAAAACACTCCACCAGGCAAGCAGGTCCACAGTTCCGTACGGATGAGTGCTTCCTCGCGTTGCGCGTCCCGTAAATCTACGTCTGCGGCCTTGAGGGATCTCTCGGCTTTCACCAGCTTTTCTTGGGCGATATCACAGGAATAATACGAGAGCGGCTCTGCGCCAGCCAGAGCAGGGAACAGGAGGAGAGCACCGAACATGGAAAGAGGAACAAAAAGCGGCATGAGGTGAAGCATACGGACCAACGGGATGGCTCGCTATGCCTCAAAAGGCGGACGGGACGTGGGTGTCTTCCCGTTAATCTTAATGTGTGGCCTGGGAGATGTCCTGAGCGGTGAACCCGGCGGTCATCAGGTCGGCGGCAGGTGCCAACGCGGCAGCCCCTTTCAAGGCCGTCGCTTTCTCAAGAATTTCAGCGCGGGTGAGTAGGCCTTTCTCTTCCAAGAGTTTCCCCACAGCTTCCAGTTCATACATCTGAGTAATGGTTGTTTCGAGCAGGGCCAGAAAGGCGTGAGGATCAATAGGTGGAGCCATCTCACCATTCTAAGCAGCCCTGCAACTAGGTCACAATAGTCCGTAATGGGACTAGACCTAGTGACGTGGGTACGCGGCGCTGCACTATCTCGGGGTCGAACAACGCGAAGCGTTGGACTTGGCGAAGGAATGTGAACTCTAAGAGCAACCCCATGATTGAAAAACTAGATCACAGGCTTCAACTTAGTTGGTGAAGGACCCACCCCATAGGGTCTGTTCACGGAAACGGGTAAAGGACGAAATGAGGGAAGGGATTAGGACCACATGCGCTCAGCAAAATCGCGTTGCTCGACCCCGACCGCGTTGACATAGATGGAGGTGGTTTTGACATCGGCATGGCCCAGCCATTTCGAGACCATATTGAGCGGGACATCTTTCGAGAGGGCATAGATCGCAAACCCATGACGTAAGCCCTTGGGTGTCGCATGAGGCAGGGCGGTATCAATCCCGGCCTTATCCATGACGCCTTTGACCAATCGCCACGCATGCATACGTGACCAGCCCCAGAGTGGTTTAATTTTTTTCCGCTTCTGCGCCTCCCGAATGTTATGAACGAGATCGAGCGTATCGAGATAGCCTTCTTGCACGGGAATAGCGCGGTACATAATCTTGCCGCGCTTCTTGAGCGAACGAATAATCAGGGCTTGTTCGGAGAGATCGACTTTCGAGGGCCGCAAGACCAGAGCTTCCGAGATCCGGACGCCCGTATCATGCAGGGTATGGCAGAAGGTGCGCACTTTGCGGTCTTCATCCATGGCCGCGTCATAGAAGGCGCGGCGCTCGTCTTGGGTGAGGTAGAGGCGCTGGCCGTCCGTATCATATAATTCTGGAATAGTGAATTTTCGCCGATTCCGTGAAATGTTACAGATACTATAAGTGGTTTTGTGCAAGGCATCTGGCTAGGCTCCAAGATGGAAGCATGGCCTAGTAATCCTATTATACGATTGGAGGATGCCACGATGAAGTATTTTGCTGCCTTAGATGTCTCAGACAAGGAAAGCTGGGTGTGTGTGGTCGATCAGGATGGCACGATTCTCAAGGAAGGTCCAGTTCCGACTGAGCCAGACGCCATCGTGACCTTTTTACACGCCACAACCCTCAAGCTTGAGCGAGTGGGCTTTGAAGCGGGCCCCTTGTCGCCATGGTTGTACCATGAGTTGCTGGCCGCACACGTCCCTGTGGTCTGTCTGGAAACCCGCCATGCCAAAGCTGCCTTGAGAGCACAGAATATGAAGACCGACCGCAATGATGCGCGAGGCCTCGCGCAGATTATGCGAACGGGTTGGTATAAAGCCGTTCATATCAAAAACACCCGCAACCAGAAGCTGCGGATGCTCCTCAAAACGCGACGGTGGGTCGTGGACAAACGGCTCGACTTGGACAACCACATTCGAGGCACCCTCAAGGTCTTTGGGTGCAAAATCGGTAAAGTGACCACCGTGACCTATGAGGCCCGTGTGCGCAGCCTCATCATGGCGGACACGGATCTCCAGGCAAGCATTGATCCCTTATTGCTCGTACGCGAACAATTTCTGGCACAGCTCCAGACTCTTGAGAAGGCCATTCAGAAGGCCGTGAAAGCGGATGCGGTCTGCCAACGCCTGATGACCGTCCCTGGGGTGGGGCCTCTGACGGCCTTGCTCTTCCG
>JAJDBQ010000223.1 GCA_029261255.1 Nitrospirales bacterium | reverse complement strand
CCTCTTCATACCGCCGAGTAATATCACCAATCGCATGCTTCGCTACCGCATCAGGCTTAATAATCGCTAACGTTCGCTCCGCCATACCAGTCAATCCTTTCCGAAAATAAATAAAGTAAGTGAGAACCCGTCATTTTACGGGCCATCCGACAAACTTGCAATCGGAAAGCCAGACGAAAAGACCTGAAAAAACAGAAGGTTACTGATTGTGAGTGGCAAGAATTGCGGGGAAAATACCACGCAATTACAGGAAGAAAACAAAAATGGATAAAAAAACGCGCCACTTAAATTGAAAGCGTTACTTCAGTTATTGCCCCAAGATTGAATCCTCAGGAGTTGACCAGCCCTATCCTGGCATCCAATAAGATCAAAGACGACAACGTACACTCCAGAGCTCCCAAAGGAATGGCTGACGATGCACCTAAATGACTAGGAGTCCTCAGCGCAAGCTTCGGGAGGCCGCGTATCCTCGGCTAACCCCTTAGAAAAAACAATTCTCCCCACCTGCTTCACATTGGCGCATAGATCACCAAGGCCTGGAGTCACAAGCCGAAACGGTCCACCCCGCTCAGCGGGAAACATTCCACCATCCTGCTCATACATGAGAATGCCAAACTCCCTCGCCTGATCTAGAGTGATGCATGCCGAATACTGACCATCTTGTGAATAAAACGTCACGTGATCGACACCAGACTGCAGCGTCACGACATCAAGCATCGCTTTAAATTTAACGCCAGTCCCATGCATATTCGGCATCACTCGTCCAACATCAGAAATCTGATGCTCCAGCGCTAATTGGCTTAGAGGTATTCGAGAAAATCGCAAAGATTGCTGCACAGCACCTTCCACAATCACGACTGGTTCCTCTGAAGATTCTTGCATCGTCATCCCTTTAATGAGAGCTGTTAACATTTCATTCATGGGCGTTGGCACGCCAAATTCCTGCCCGCGCTTCACGATATAGCCGTTCAATTCATCAATTTCAGTTGGACGACCAGACTGCCAATCATCATACATCGAGGTATGAATATCCCGTAGCTCTTTCGACCACTTCACCACCTTCTCAGGCATATCATCATCTAAGGGCACTCGATGTGCCGCCATCGCCACAGCCGCGACCTCACGAACGATTGTTGCGATGACCGGTTGCAATTCAGTCGCATCCAAGGCTTTCGCCACATGATCGTTGAGTACAACCGTCAGAGGATTAAACACACAATTCCAACACATCTTCTCCCACTTGGTCTTACGAATATCTTCGGTGAGAAAACACGGAATGCCTGCTTCCTTAAAAATCGCTTGAACCTCCAAGAGCCGTGGCGTTTCTAATCCCATCAATTCGCCGATGGTGACCAGCCCCTTCTTGAAGTGGTCAATCACCCCTGGCTCTGTAATTTTTGAATAGATAAACGCCACGCCTCCGACGACTCGCTCTCGCCCGAATCGCATCTTCAACGTATCTTCAATCGTCACCCCATTTTGTAACGTCAGAATCGTCGTATCGGGCTTCAGAACAGGCTCAATCTGATCCATTACTTCACTTAAATCGTATGCCTTTACTCCTAGGATAATCAGGTCTGGTTGTGGCAAGTCTTGCGAATTGGAAGCAGATTGAGGACGCACCGTAAAGCTCTCGCCTATAGCGCTTCGAATAGTCAGCCCATTCTTAGCCACAGCTGCTTGAGTTTTCGGCCTTAAGAGAAAGGAAACATTCGGATGCTTCCGTGCTAAATGCGCCCCAAAATATCCGCCAACCGAGCCAGCACCAACCATCATGATTTGCTTCATTGCGACCCCTTCGTCAGAAAACATTCAGCCATTTTCGTTGAAACGCTGCCAGTATACCCAATTGGCTTCAGGTGAGGAAAACAGAGAATCATCTAGCATAAGTTCCGCTTCAATGTGGATATTTAATTTTTGGATCATCCGTCGTAACGTTTGATTGATGCTAGCCGGGTTTCGGCCCGGCAGCCGATCGACTTTTCTTTCGGCAAAAGTAGCCAAAACCATTGACGCCCAGTCTGGCCAAGTCGGAGAGGTCCGACGCGAACGTTAGGAGTGCAGACCAACTCGCTGCGCTCAGACAAGGTCTGCATGGAGATAAGAGCGTCAGACCAAGAGGCCAGTCAGCAGGCATCGGGAACTGCAATGAGCAGATTGGAAAAAAATCTTGGCGGGAAAAGCGAACACGGATTTAATTTTTCAGGATATCAACTCAATGGAGAAGGAACCTCCGTGGCTCAGGCCACGATCGAGCGCAATCTGACACGGATACGCCGACTTTATGAGTAAAACATCCGCCGCCCTTATGGATCGACGGCTGTTGGTGTCGACCAGTCCCGGTGGTGTCGATGGGTCGAAAGCGAGTTACCCGACTTGTCTCCCTCATGCCGCCGTTGGTGCCATCGATAACCAGCTAGGACAAGGAAGCCTGTGCCGAATAAAAGGATGGAAGCTGGCTCCGGAACAGCTGATGAAACATGGGTGAGTGGTGGGGTGGAACTATCGACTCTGTGGAATAGTCCTAGTCCGGGTTGTCCGCAACAACCACGGAATTCCGTAGCTGATATAATGAATGACCCGTCCGTGTTCGTTTTGATCCCCAGTCTCATCCCCGATCGATGGCCTGGTGGCCGAAATTGTGGGAAATACGCAATTTGAGTGGCGGGAAACGAAACAGTGATGTCACCCATTTCCAGCCCGTCCAATCTCGGGAAACCTGTGTCGGTTATTGTGGTGACGGACGTTAAACCCGAAAAAAATACATTGCCGATGGTGTCATGGTCCAAACCGATGGAACTGGATGATATCCAGTTTATACTTGAGGAAATGTCAACTGTGAAGGGCGTAGCGTACGTGGTGGGCAGAACTGATAACAATGAGAAAAGTATCACTGACGTTATGACTAGGGGAACGCCCGATTGTTTTAGCAATTGAAAGAATCGCATGATGGACCTCCTGTCCTGTGATATCCGAAGAATTAAGAATGATCCAGATCGTCAATGCTACCACAGCTTCACAACGTGAGCTATCGTCGCAGCCCCCTTGATTCACGTATATTTCTGAAGAAAACGGGCGCCCATCGCTTCAGGCGGGTATGGTGTCAAACCTGCTGAGATGGGGCTAGGTATTTGGGTTGGGTGCGCGTTAATGCTTTTATGTATTTCCGCATCATGGGCATGTCATCTTTACGTCTGCGCGCACCGGCCTCGATGGTTCCAATCTGCCGACTGAAGGTGGACACATCCCGATAAATCGGAAAATCATTTAGGATAAGTCGGATTCAATGTGGATATTTTATTTTTTAGTTCGTACGTCTTGCCGCTTCATTGATGCTTGCCAGGTTTCGGCCCGGCAGCCGATCTACTTTTCTTTCGAGAAAAGTAGCCAAAACCATTGACGCCCAGTCTGGCCAGAGCCAATGGGACGGACGCCAGACGGAAGACGGGCCAACTCGCTCCGCTCAAACAAACCCCGCGAAATGATAAGAGCGTCCATCCCAAGAGCCAGCCAGCAGGCGTCGGATACTATAAAGATAAAAAGTAACAACATGGTGGGAGAAATAAGAGCGGATGGAGATGCCCGACGATGCTCGGATGTCGAATAGAGATTCGACAAATCATACTCGAACCTTCCCCGAATAGACTCAGGCAAGGCGCATTGACCTGGAACGTGGCCTCAAAGCTTTCAGCATAGTTCAGGCTACTTCAGCCTTTGGAATAGCTCAGTCATCTTGGTATCATGAACATATCCCTCGCCAGAGACCAATGGTGTGGACACAATCAGGAGGATCGGACATGAAACAAAAAATCACACATTGGAAAGAATCAGACGGGAAATATCTCGGCTACCTCAATGATTACCCGGAACATTGGACCCAAGGAGACAATCTTGAAGACCTCAAAGAACACCTTTTAGATTTATACAAAGAATTCAGCAAAAATGATCTTCCTGGCATCAAGAAAGTTGAAGAAATCGAAGTCGGATGAAGCGAAAGGATCTTATCGCTACCATCGAGAACTTGGGATGTGTGCTAATCCGCCATAGTGCCAAACATGATATCTACCATAATCCGAAAACAGGGATGACACAGCCCGTACCACGTCACCGAGAAATTCATGAGATCCTTGCGAAGAAGATCATTCGAGACCTCTCCAACCAGTAACGACAAACATTCTGTGGCTGAGACTCCTGTCTCTCTCCCAATTATAAGCAAGATAATGGGGTCACCCATTAGCAGGCTTGGTCAAGTAGGCACACGACTCCTCTCTTTCTCGTTCGACTTTCTTTTTTTCGCTCTTCGCCTTCCGCAACGAGAAACCCGATTCGCACCTGGGTCTTCTTTGGAATCGGTGTCGCCTCCCTCAACCTGAGACGCACCAGTCACCCATCAGGATCAAGGCGTGGTCGATCGACAATGTGTGTTGATCGGTCGCCCCTGGCACGTGCGTGCCCCAGAAACACCTCAGTGCCCGACAACTGTCCATGCCGACAATTCACAGATCGTGTGGCTCTCACAGTGAGAGAACAATCTCTCTCGTGAGGCCAACCCCTTGTTGGCTCAGCCTCGAGGCGACTCAGTCTCTCCCCGCTGCGGGAGTAGAAGAGAGGGTGCGAACGCCGCCAATCAGGCCTCGTGGTTCGAAACCAACCCCATAGCCAGCTCACGTCCGCATCCTCATTCAGGCAAAGGCGCGAGTCACGTCAAACGGCACCGTATCCCGCATGATGTAATAACAAGCTCGGGCCAGTTTGTGGGCGATCGCTTTCAGGGCCACCACCAGCTTGGTCTGGGCGCGTTTGCGATGATAAAACTGGGCAATCTGGGGCTCGTAGCGAATCGCAAAGTGGGCGGCTTCGACAAAGGCCCACGCCAAATATTTATTGCCGTTCTTGGTGTTGCCTTGCCCTTTGCGTTTGCCATTACTGAGTTTGGTGCTGCTCACGCAGCGGCAGTAGGAGGCAAACTGCCCCACGGTGGGAAATCGGCCAATCTCACCCGTCTCCAGCATGATGGTCAGCGCCAGTGTCCGGCCAATACCAGGGACGGTCAACAACGCCTGAAAGGTCGGGCGCAATTTCACACGGGCATGGACGGCCCGCTCCACCAGAGTAATTTGTTCCGTGAGATGCTGCATCACCGCCACGGTCACCTGCAGCGCGAGGGCTTGTTCTGGAAACGCCACGCACTCACGGACGGTGGCCGGAGTCAGTTGCTTGATCTGGGTCCCGTTCATGGCTTGGCCCGTATTGCGCGTCAGTAAGTTTTGAATACTTAAGAGGTTGGCCGTCTTTTGTCGAACGAGTTGGCTCCGCTTCCGAAGCAGGTCGCGAACCGCTCGTTCTTCCTTCGGATAGATATACCCCGTCGGCAAAAGCCCTAAGCGGAGTAAGTGAGCCAACCATCGCGCATCGGTATCATCATTGGTGTATTTCAGCCCAGCATATTGTTGCATGGCCGCGGGGTTGGCCAGATACACCACGTACCCGGCTTCTTGTAAGCCATCCACCAGCCAATACCAGTTGTAGGTGGACTCGACAACGAGCCCCTGCAGCTGGGCCTGAAACGGCGCGAGCTGAGTCAGAATCCCTTCTAGTTCATTCGGTAAGCGTTTCTGTACCGCACCTGATCCTCTTCATCTAGCACAACCACCACACTGTTGTTGGCATGCAGATCAATGCCGCCATACAATTGTTTCATGGCTCCTCCTTTGGGTTGGGAAAGTGGGAAGACCTTGGAACGCCTCTCCACTGTACCGGCCACTTGAGGGGCCTGCTAGATGTATATCAGGCCTGCGTTAATGCTTTAATGCATTGATTCAACTTGGCCATGCCCCCTTTACGACTTCACACCCCAGCATTGATCTTTCCAATATGCCGACTGAAGGTGAACGCCTCCCGATGAAACGGATGATCTTTTAGGATCAGTCCGAATCCCTGGTGGATATTTTGATTTTTGGATTGGAGTGTTCCCGAATTTCGGACCAGGACTATGTTAGGTTTTCCTCAACCTGAGGAGGACCACTATGAAGAAGAAGCGATTCACCGAAGAACAAATTGTGGGCATTCTCCGAGCTGCCGAATCCAGCACAATTGAGCACGCGGCTCGACAGCATGGAGTCTCGGAGCAATCGATTTATCGATGGAAGGGCCAGTTTGGCCAGATGGAGGTGGCCGATGTGCGGGAGCTGCGCCAGCTCCGACAAGAAAATGTCCGCCTGAAGAAGGTTTTGGCTGAACGGGATTTGGAAGTCGAAGTGATGAAGGAACTGCAGGCAAAAAAGTGGTAAG
>JAJDBQ010000222.1 GCA_029261255.1 Nitrospirales bacterium | reverse complement strand
TCCCCATAGAACACATGATGCCCCGAGGGTAATTCTATGGCTCGACCACCAGACGTGAGCCAATGGTCTTTATAGATCTGATTCTCAGGGAATCGAATCGCTTCCGGATCCTGGAGAATGGACTGAAGATTCATGGAGGGTTAGTAGTTAGGAAGGACTGCCAGGCTCTCCCAGATTATAGAAGACATGATAATCTGAGAAGGACCAAAACCAAGATTGATGATATCTATAAGATAAGAACCCTAGGCGTATTGAGTCTTTCTCGAAAAAACCAGTAGCGGTCGTGAATGATCAAACAATTCATAGAGCACGGCCTCAGCGATTTTCCCTCGTCCTGTACGTGAGCACGACAAAGGGCAAAAGCGCAGCTGGTCATTTTTTCCAAAATTTCCCTATTCGCGAATTTGGCCGGTTCCATACACGACATATTTTGAACAGGTCAAATCTTCTAGTCCCATCGGTCCACGAGCATGAATACGCGTGGTGCTGATCCCAATTTCAGCTCCTAGCCCAAATTCATGGCCATCATTCAACCTAGTGGATGCATTAATCATGACGGCTCCGGCGTCAACTTCTCTCAGAAAGCGTAAAGCTCGATCATAATCGTTGCTCACAATGGTTTCTGTGTGACGTGAACCGTGCTGATAAATATGATTCATCGCATCATCAATATCTTTCACGATTTTGATGGCAACAACTAACGCTAAAAATTCTTGTCCAAAATCATCGTCTTCAGCCGGTATTGCCTCAGGTACGAGCTTGCAAGTTTTTGGGCATCCTCTCATTTCGACCTTCGATTCGACGAATTCTTTGGCTAAGGCCGGTAGGAGTGTTTTTGCGACTTTTTCATGAATGAGGAGGGCTTCCACAGCATTGCAGGTGGAAGGTCGTTGGACTTTGGCGTTAAAGCAGATACTCTGCGCCATTGAAAGGTCGGCATCTGAATCTACATAGATATGACACACACCTTTATCATGTTTGATCACAGGAATTGTGGCATGCTCGTTCACGGTTTTCATCAGGGCATCTCCCCCTCGGGGGATAATGAGATCGATAAATTGGTCACTTTTGAGTAAAGCTAACACCACCTCACGATCAGGTCGATCGATAAAAGTAATCGCGCCATCAGGGATCCCACTTTTTTGCGCGGCTTCTCCTAAGACCTTCGCGATGGCTTTATTGGAATGAAGAGCCTCGGAGCCTCCACGCAGTATACACACATTGCCAGATTTCAAGCACAAGGCCGCCGCGTCGGCTGTCACATTTGGACGTGATTCATAAATAATCCCAATCACACCGATTGGCACCCGGACCCGACCAACTCGCATACCATTTGGACGCTGCCAAAGCCCCTTCGATTCACCGACGGGATCCCGTAATTGGGCAACCTCTCGGAGCTGTGTGGCCATATCCTTAATTCGTTCCGGTGTTAACCGCAGGCGGTCAGCCATAGCGGCTCGCGACTCATCTCCCTCAAACGCCTTAAGATCTTCTTCATTGGCTTCAAGCAGCGCTTCTTCCGCTTCCTCGATCGCTTCTGCCATTGCGAGCAATGCCGCATTTTTTTTCATGGCAATCATCCCACTCAAAAGACGAGCTGCATCCTTGGCTTTTGGCAAGACTAGCGCGAGGTATTCTTCATGAGTGAGTTCCTTCTCTTCCTCGACGACTTCTTCCTCTTTTGATTCCTCTTTTAATTCATCTTTTGACTCATCTAAATCGTCAAGATCTTCTTTAGAAACGTTGTCATCCATATTATTAGGCCTTTATGAAATGCAATATTCTGAATGGTTACGAATAAACTCAGGATTCTCAGCTCAAGTCGTACTCAGAGCAAAAGCGTGACGGAGAATACCTGGCAGTCATAAAAATCGTCAAGAAATCTTCCAATACGCGATTCTAAGGAGAGCCCTATCCTTTTGCTTGATTTTATAGGTAAAATCCTGGTACACACATTGGCCTTTTCTACACAGTCTCCCTATGAGATTTTGTTATAGAGATAGTGTGCCGAGGTAGCTCAGTTGGTAGAGCACAGCCCTGAAAAGGCTGGTGTCCGGAGTTCAATTCTCCGCCTCGGCACCATAATCTCTCGCAAAAACCTGCAATTCTTCGATATACTGTGACAGTAACGAGAACCTTCCCCTAACTTTGGTGAACACCATGAATATGGACACACCGCTTCTTTCTTTCACACGCGTCGTATTCACCTGTATATGTTTCCTTGTTTCTTTGGCCGTGTCTGGCCATTTAGTCGCAGCTAAAGAAAATGTCCAGGCTGTATCTTCTCCGACAACTCGAACCGTTGTCGCAGAGGTGTTGGAAGTTGAGGGAGAATTCCATATCGTTCGTGGAGAACGAGGAGAGCTTCGTATTGAAGTCACATCTGACACACAGGTGTCTGAGGAATTTATCTACGGAGATCGCATAAAGGCCGTGTTATTGCCTAATGATGTCGCTCTCACGATTACTCGTGCTGCGCCTGAAGAATCGATCGGGATGAAGACCAACGAGCCATCAGAGCCATCCCCGCCCTCTACATCAGAAGAAAATCCCCAAACCTCTGAAGAAGATTTGAAAATAACATCACCGTTGTATAAAGCCTATCAAGTGCCAAAGATCCGTGTGGTCATTGCAAACATCCTCATGGTTGATGAGAGTTTTTATATAATTCGCAGTGAACAGGGCGAAATTCAGATTGAAATTACTCCAGAAACTCAACTCAGTGAAGATTTCAAATTTGATGATAAAATTAAAGCCCGGATCACGCCTGCGAATAAAGCCCTGACAGTCACTCGTGCTGGAAAGCATGACCCAACCGGTATCCTAGAAGAAATTTCGGCAGAATCTAAGGATTCAATAGCAACAACTCCGCCAACTCAAACAACGACACCCATTCCCAAAGCAACGGAAAGCTCAGAGCCTCTTGTTGCTGAAGTTGCTGCAACTCGTATTATTGTCGCGGATGTCTTAATGGTGGAGGGCGACTTTTACATCGTTCGGGGCGAAAGTGGAGAAATCCAGATTGAAGTCACGCCCGAGACAACTGTTTCTGAATCCTTTGATTATGGGGACCGGATTAAAGCCGAAGTACTAGCAAATGATAAAGCCCTATCAATCGAACGTGCTAATCCCAATGACCCTATAGGGATTACAACACCTTAACCTCTTCAGCTTGCATCTAGATTCCACAAAGAAACTCTAAAATCCTAGATCGGGCCATGCGAGTGTTCAGCAACGCAATGCTCTGGGATTTATTCAGATAAGAATGTGAAGAAATATTGAGGAACTGAGAGAGAGGACCTCCCTCATAACAGAAAGGTATACTTTAAATTTCCACCTGCTGGCTTTTGGCTTCTTTCTCCACGACCTGATCGAGAATCTTTCGATATTCCCGAATGCGCGTGACATACTGGACCGGTTCCCATCCTCGTGCATAGCGATGAGGTAAATCTTTGTAATATTTTTTCTTAGCGAGAAGAGGCAGCACGTCCTTAAGGTCGTTCCAGCGATTCGGGTTTTTCCCCAATCGCTGCCCAAGCAATTGGGCATCTTTCACATGTCCTAAACCCACATTATACGAGGCTAATGCCAAGCGCATGCGCTCTAACCCGTTTGGGACATGTGGCAACCGCTTATATAAATGAGATAAATATCGAGCCCCGCCTGCAATACTTTTCTTCGGATCTAATCGGTTTTGAATGCCCATATCTGCTGCAGTCGAACGGGTTAACATCATAAGCCCACGAACGCCGGTGGGACTGATCGCATGCCGATTCCATTTCGATTCTTGATACGACATGGCAGCCAGTAAGACCCAGGAAATGCCAGTGTTTTCCTCTGCTTGCTTAAACTCTTCTCGATAACTCGGTAATCGTGTCGCGATATGATTCAGAAAGGTTTTGATTTCATACGGAGGTAAATCATTGCCTAACTGAAGCACCTGATTCTCATGTGAAAGCGCATTGCCCTCATAATAAGGAATCTCCCACAGCAACAGCACTCCCCCGCCGACAAGGACAAAGAGTAAGAGTCGTTGAAGCAAGAATTGTATGGTTTTAAGGGTTCTGAACCTTTTGCCAAGAGACTTCATGAATCCACAATACCTATCGTGAAAGACTAAAGATTTACCTGTGCATCGGCGCGAGTTCTTCTTATGATGTCACAGTGGACAAAAAGAGACAAGACTTGTTCGCGCACAATACTTGAGTAAATATCTATAATGACGTCTTTTTCAGCTGTATAGACAAGATTTGCACGAAACGTCTTCTAATCCTATAAGGCTTATGCTAAGAGGAGAGAAGTAGTAAAAAAGTTCACTATCATACCCTATCGGCTACTCGGGTATGGATATGAAGTCAAACAGCAACAAGCTTTACGATCCAGCTTTTTGAGAAGAAAATACCGTGGCATCACAAGAAAAATATTTAATTTGTTTGAGTGGAATAATCGTAACTTCCTTGGGGGTATCAATCTCCAAAATCTCCATATCATCGCTAATGGTGTGACGGACCGCTTCTTTAAATTCAACTTCTTTGTTATCAATAAACACAACTTTTATCCAATACTGCACAGTGAACTCCTTTCTAGAATGAATCCTAGTTGAGACTCATCATCAAACAATGAACTTCAGACGGATGACTACCCAAGCTCGCTAGAACGATTCGTCGCAGCCTCAACCGCATCGATGAGTGTTGCCCGCAACCCGCCTTCCTCCAATCGTTGCAACCCAGCTATCGTCGTTCCCCCTGGGGACGTGACACGATCTTTTAGCACCGCCGGATGTTCATTGGTGTCTCTCACCATTTTCGCGGCGCCTAAAACCGTTTGCACGGCCAACACATGGGCAATATTGCGTGGAAGCCCGGCTCGTACACCACCATCTATTAATGCTTCGATTGCTAAATAGACATACGCCGGCCCACTTCCACTGAGACCTGTGACGGCATCCATTAACGTTTCATCCACCACCACGACCTGGCCGACGGATTCAAAGAGCTTTTGCGCGACATATAGCTGCTCTGACGGTAGGTCGCGACAACCAGCAAGAGCCGTCACGCCTTCTTGAATGACAGCAGGAGTATTAGGCATGGCACGAACCAGTGGAATTGTTTGCCCAATTTTGTCCTGAATACGGGTTATGGAAACTCCAGCTGCAACAGAAATGACTAATTGTTTCTCAGATAGGCTTGATTGAATTTCTGTTAAGACATCATTAATGACTTGAGGTTTCACGCAGAGAATAATGACATCCGCCCACAAGACCGCATCAAGATTTTGAGCGCCAACCTGAATCTGATACCGGTCTTTCAGAATCTCCAGCCTCGCAGGGGATATATCAGTGGCCAGGACACATTCTGGTTTGGACAATTTGCCTTTGACGATACCAGCCACCAGCGCTTCAGCCATATTCCCTGCACCAAGAAACGCAATTTTAGGATTTTCAATCATCGAGCGAGTATAGCCGGAGCTTTTCACTGGTTCAACTCATTCACTATGGGCCTGTTGAAAAATCCGCCAACGGCGATCTCGTCCTTTTTCCGTACTCACATACAGCTGGTACGCTCCGCGCGCAAACAAGGCTGCGGCCGTGCTGGACGAACTTTTTTGAACAGGCCCGAAGCCCTTGGTCTTAATACTTGTCTTGGAAAAATTGGCCTTTGGAGCTCCGTTTTATTCAACACTCCCACTAGGGAATCACCTGTATGAAGAGACAGCTCTCTTATCTACACACCAACAGCCTTATTGTTGATCCACTCTCTGTCGGAAAGGTATATTGTGAGGGCTCGCGGCAATGCTGACGACTCCCTCCCCCTTTTCCCCCTTCAGGAGGTACTTTCCGATGGAAAATTCTCCTAGCCAAACTAAACATGCGAAAGAAAGCTGGATTGTTGCCTGCTTCCTTTTTTCTTTGTGTCTGAACGTGTCTTCATCGGAAGCCAGAAGAATTCATCTGACTTCCGAGCAGCAAGTCCTGTTAGCCAAAGCTGATTCAGTGCTTATTACCGTCTTGGCGTTAACGGAAAAAGGACCAGCAGATCAAATGCCCTTTCTCAAAACAATTGCGACTCGGTTAGAGGAGTTGCATTATAGCGCGATCACAGATCGGACCCAGCCACATGACATTGAATTTAAGGTGAAATGCGAGGAACGCAAAACCTGGACTGGGACATCAGCAACCGGAGGAGACGTCGAACTCGCAGATGCCCCCGATAGGCTGTGGAAGGGGCCGGCTTGTCTCTTAACGTATCGATTAGACAATCGAGACTTAGAGTGGAGAAAGGAAATTCGCACCTCATTTTCAGATGCAAATCAAGCAGCCCAAGAAGCAGAGGCGCCAAGTGCTGGGGACTATGCCATGATTCATCTCAACCAACGCCTCGAAGACTATGACTTTCCTGTTCTTCTTTCTGCTGAATGGGGACAAGTCAATCGACTACTCAAGGTTCTCGATGATCCCCAAACAGCGCGACTCCGAAAAGCTAAAATTTTGGCAGTCTTAAGTGAAATACATGCGGAAGAAGCCTTACCAAAACTCACCAAACTCCTAGAATCAACCGATCTTCAAGAAGAAACAATTAAGGCTCTCGCAGGGGCTGGGATTGATTCCATTCCGTTGTTGGTTGATTTCTTTCAAACGAGCACCCAATCGTCTATCCGGATAGAAGCAGCAAAAACATTAGGTAGCTTGGCTGCTAAGACGGGTGATCCACGGATCATGCCACCATTGGTCCATTATGTCTCAACAATATTACCGCAACTCAAGACTTCCGCAGACATTGACTTTTCACTATTGACTGCAGTGGTCTGGGCCATTGGGAAATCTCGATGGGAACCGTCGCTTAAACCGATCGGTGAACTTCAAGAAAAAGTCTGGCTAATTTTTGACAACTCCCCAGAAATGAAAACGCTACGTGAAGCAACCAGTTGGACATATAAACAATTAGATTTAGATGGACATGTCAGTTAAGTCGCTATTCATACATCTTCATACATCAATTGTTCGTTTCTGAGGAGGTTACCTATGCGAGCTTGGATTGTGAGTGCAACTTTAGTCTTCTTATGCACGGGAATGGTTGCCTCAGAAGGGTTTGCACGCCGAACCTACTTGACCCCGGAGCAAAAGACACAACTCGAGTCCATCGAAACAATCTTGGTGAAAGTTTTAGCGTTAACGGAACGTGGAAAAGGAGACGGACAAGCCATAGAAGATGTGATTCAAAAACGTCTCACCGCTCTGGGCTATAAGGTTGTCACAAGCCGAGAAGAACCATCTGACGTCATGCTCATTGTGAAATGTGAAGAACGGAAAAAATGGTCCGGCACGACTCGCGCCGGTGGCGATGCGGACCACGTAGATTCCCCCGCGCGCTTGTGGACAGGGCCAGCCTGTCTCTTCTCATACCGCCTGAATGGACGGGACCTTGGTTGGCAGAAAGAAGTCCGAACCACTTTTCTTAATCCTGTGAGTGCAGCAAAAGCTGAGAATGCACCGAAGTCTGGACCATATGCCATTGCACAGTTAGCTCAACAACTTGAGACATTTGATTTTCCTGCCATGCTGGCAGCTGAATGGGGGCATGATGCGATCCTCTTTACTCTCTTGAAAGATCCCAATACAACCCAGTCCAGAAAATTAAAGATCTTATCCCTCGTCCCAGAAATGCAATCCCATGAAGCACTTCCCTATTTAAAAGAATTGCTACAGGACCCTGATTTAGCTAAACCAACGATCATGGCACTGGCATCAAGCGGTAGCGCAGCCATCCCTCTGCTCACTGAAATTTTCGAGACCCATAACGACTCAACCGTACGTGGCGCAGCCGCGAAAGGATTAGGCGCGATCGGGTCTCACACAGGCGATCCTGCCATCACTCCACCAATACTGAAGTATCTCATCGAAAACCTCAAGCAGATGGAAACCTCTGCTGACATTGATTTTCCTGTACTGATAGAGGTGGTCTGGAGTCTAGGAAAACTGCGCAATGAGGACTCGATTCCCCCAATCAGAGAATTGGAAGAAAAAGTTTGGTTAATCTATGATACATCAAAAGAAATGGAAGAGCTGCGAGAGGCCACCAACTGGACAGTCAAAATGGTGGATATGGATGGACAAATTATGTAGCAGAGAGATTTTTTTCAATAACCATGAGCCTCTCGTGCCTTTAAATTTCTTTTCAAGAGAAAGGACTCATCTATTCTTTCACCACATTTTTACTTTAAGGCCCAGTTGCCGTTATGCATTCTCCTGT
Organism: Nitrospirales bacterium; assembly: GCA_029261255.1. Lineage (GTDB taxonomy): Bacteria > Nitrospirota > Nitrospiria > Nitrospirales > UBA8639 > Nitrospira_E. The sequence goes on along the minus strand of JAJDBQ010000222.1, from coordinate 22,959 downwards.
TCTCCACTCTCATCATCTCTCTCTACGGCATTTCCTCCGCACAGCAGATCGGTGAACAAGCGGAAATGAATCGCTTGGAACAGCAAGCTGATGACCTTGCAGCTCAGGACGACCCAGACGGAGCCGCTCTTGCTATTGGTAAAGCGGCAATGATGGCTACGATTATTGCCGAAAAGCAGCGGGAAGCACCTGTTCGTTCTCTGTTTGAATCTGTTGGGAAATTTTTCAGGGGGCAGGAATATACCTATCGGGCATTAGCCATCTTTCAACTAACAGGTGGACAAGCTCCGGCTCCTCGTGGAGTTTGTCAATTCCTTGAACAGGCCGAAAAATTGATCACTCAAGCTCATGTCTCACTTACTCAAATGACAAACCTAAACCCACCAGCTGATTCTCGCCATCAACGGTACACCGCCCACCTTAAACATTGGGAAGTCATTCTTCCCGAAATCACTTTCGATCTTGCTTGTTAATCAGGGTTTTTAAGGAGTTGGTGACGTCACCTTAGGATTCCATTCGACTTGCGTAGGCATGTCCCAATAGTCGTCGACCGGAGTCACCATATAGGATGTATCTCGTTCCACGGTTAACTGAATCATCGCTGGAAGAAGAGTGCTTCCTGGCAGCCACCATCCACGATCTCGGACCGCCCAACAGCGTTCAGCGCCACCGTCCCGCCAACATTTCGGCTGAGCCAGATGTTCATACACAAGCGAGATGTGATAAGTCCCTGGCAAGAGCTGCAGGGAACGAACAGTCATAGGCAGAGCCCTGCGATGAATGTGTTCTCCTGATACCTGTGTGCCTTTCACCTCTTCAAAAAAGATAGCAGTGTCCTGTAGTTCTAACGTCGAAATGGGTGTCTGTCCCTGCGGCGACGAGTTATAAACTGCCAATGGAGCCTGAGCACAGGCGCTAAGAGCGCTACAGACAAGCCCTACCAACAGCATCATTGAGCCTTTACATCTCTTTGGCGTAGCTTCCTGAGATTCTTTCCAGAAGTTATGCATCATCTTCCCTTCTCATCATCTTCCTAGCCCAAAGGCCTTAAAAATAGTCAGACATGACCTTTCGAGAGCAGAATAGTTTCCCTCAATCGTCAATACTATCCCTACTTTGAGGGAGAAGCCCCTGGTTGTCATATCTCATGGTTGAATCTTCACCCCCTCCGATCCTAATAGTCCTATTTACGTAAAGAGTTCATCTTTCATAACCGACAAGAACCAGGGATAACTAACAGCTAGGACCAATATATAAACTAAGGAAGGAAACTTCTTATCAAAGAGGTGAAAAACTCGCGTGTCTTTAACATTTAATAGATTTCATACAATTCTAGAAATTGCTATTTTTATATCATTTCTTTTGGTGTTGCCATTCCTGCCTGGTCTTAATCAATTTGCCCATGCCGAACAAGGATCATCAGAATCCCCATCAAAAGACTCTCATTCTTCCCAGGCCTCAGAAAGTAGCTTGTCCAAAGCAACTACCGTCTTGAAAAACACCAAGGTCATGCTCAGCTACTATTTTGATAGCCGAGACTTTAACACCATGAATGTGTTGGTGAATTCGACAGCGCTTCCTTGGGGATTGAACATTTTTGGATTTTCAGATTTTCATGGCACGGAAAACGCTCCGACTGAGCGATTCGAGCTCAATCAGTTTTATCATGAATACCGTCTTCGTCGACCATTAGATGATCTTCCATTCATGCCGATTAAAGGCTTCGATCTGGAATTTGAAATTAATGATTCCAATCTGCCTAAAGACGGCGTGGCGCGACTCGGTGTTGGTTATCAGCATCTTGTTCCATTTCTCGAGAAAAGCTGGTTGCAGTGGCGTATTCTTCCCTGGCGAAGTGATGGAAAAGGTTGGCAACTCAGTATGACCCATTTTTTGGTCTTAACTGAACGAATCAAGCTAATTGGTTTTGCCGACTATAATGTGATGAATGACCGACCGAACGAATGGGTATGGGAATCAGAGTTGAGTTTTACGCTGACAAATACCTTCGATTTGATCGTGGAAGGTCGATATAACGGGTTTCAAGAAGCCATTCCAGGCTTAGACGGCGTGGGCGTAGCTGGTGGAATCCGAATTAAATTGTAAATAAATTCTTTCAAGGAGCACGATGGTAGCAATCTTGAAATTCAATCGCTTCATATTTGGTTTCGTAATAGTAATGGGAACCTGTCTGCTGGGAAGTCACGTCAGTTGGGCGGCTACTGCCGCTCCAATCACAATCCATATTGATGCAGACTTTTCTCTTCATAAGGCTTCCTCAATTTCCATTGAGCGGGGTATCCAGACAGCTTTAGATGAAGTCGGTAATGAATTAGGGAACCGGCCAGTTGAAATCGTTCGAAAAGACCATCGAGGGAGTACCCCTCGAAGTTCCCGGAACCTCAAACAATTTTTGAAAGATTCAGAGGCGCTATTAGTTTTTACTGGACTTCACTCCCCCCCTCTACTTGCCAATCGTGAATTTATCAATACAAATAAAATACTAACATTGGATCCCTGGGCTGCGGCAGGTCCGATTACTCGTTTTCCCTCCGAAGAAAACTGGATATTTAGATTATCCATTGACGACAGTAAAGCTGGCCGGGCCATTGTCGATCATGTAGTGAATGTCGATGGATTTAAAAAACCATATCTTCTACTCGAAAACACTGGTTGGGGAAAATCCAACGAACGGACCATGCTCAAAGCGATTAAGTATTATCAGAAACAAGGGGTTATTAGTGGAGGAGTGGAATGGTTCAATTGGAACCTTGGAGCCGCCCAGGCCAAACAAATTCTCATGAAAATTTCTGACTCAGGAGCTGATGTGATTCTTCTTGTCGCCAATGTCCCTGATGGAGCACAGTTCCTGAACGTTCTGCTTGAATTGCCAAAAGATAATCAACTTCCTATCCGAAGCCATTGGGGTATTAGTGGGGGAGACTTGACGAAACTTATTCCATATGACAAACGAAAGGGGCTTGATTTAGCGTTTCTTCAAACCTCATTTTCCTTTGTCAGTCAACCTGACAATACATTTGGGCAAGAAGTCTTTCGTCGAGCACAACAGTTATTCCCTCAGGATCTCCAAACTCCAACAGACCTCCAAGCGCCAGCAGGCTTTATTCATGCCTACGACCTGACCAAAATCCTTATTCAGACTGTGAAAGAAGTCGGGTTAGGGAAAGACATGGTGACAAATCGCCTTACTATCAGAAAAGGTTTGGAGAATGTGAAACACCCTGTCAAAGGGCTCATCAAGACCTATCGAAAACCTTTTGGAGTGTTCGATGCCAAGACCCCCGATGCCCATGAGGCCTTGAGCCTTGGGGATATGGCCATGGGAAGATTCGGAAAACACGGAGAAATTCTTCTCTTGGCACACTAAAAAATTTCTCACACATCAATCTTCTTAGATCTTTCCTTCCTTACACAGAATGAATGTGAAACGAACAACCTCCCTCTCTACTCTCTACCTCACAGGAGTCGTGGTAGGTTTTGCCATTTTTGCAATCATGCTTTCTGGGATTCTTATGGTTAAGCTACGAGAAGTGATCGTTAACTCAGAACAGGTTGCCGTGGAATCAAGTTTTGCCACGATCCAAAGCCACCTTCTCGCATACCTCGAAGAACGGGCCATTCAGTTGACCGATCATGCCGAGTTCCCGCTTATTGTCCAAACCGTGATGCAACCCGAACAGAATGTCACGATCTTAAAAGACTTTATGGGTGAATTGCGCGTATTAGGGGAATTCCATCAGTTAGTGTTAACCGATTTTAGGGGAGAAGCCATTCATAGGACAAAATTCAGACCGCTGTTTACACATTCGGATGCGTCTTGGATTGAAGACATGATGGAGGAAAAGATATCACAGTATATTAGCTATCGACAGGACGGCGATCAGTATTATTGGGAAATAGCCGTACCCGTGTTGTATAACAACCGTCCAGAGGGTGTGCTCATTACAGAAATTCCGATTGGTCCTGGATATCAGTTACAGCGATTAAGGCGAGAACTCCAACATGCCCGACTACAGCTCCGCTTAGCCGATCAGATTATAGGAACGTGGGGGGAGTTAGACCAGGAATCCACTCATAGCATTGAACACGATTCGCTCTATGGGCTAGGGCTACATTATCAGGTGAATCATCAAAATATTTCTTCAGCGACACAAGAAGTCCTCTTTCCCATTCTTTTCTTGTGTGGAGCCGTGATGGTCCTCTGTGGAGGTCTCGGCTTAATTGTAGGAAAGAAATTCCTGATTCAACCCATCGAAGAACTGAAAGCCGATTCTTCATCATTGTTGAACGAAGAAGAGCTACATTTACTCTCTACAGACCAAGCCATTCTCGAGCTCCAAGAACTTGCTCATCATATGAATATCGTTCAAGAACGCGCCTGGAGCCGCAAGCAAGACATTCTTGCCATGAATACGTCTCTTGAATTTCGCGTTAACCAAGCCACGAAGGAATTATCTCACCAGAATCATGATCTGATGCTCGCTCGAGATGAAGCTCTCGTTGCAGTGCGAAGTAAGGCATTGTTTTTAGCATCGATGAGTCATGAAATTCGTACCCCCATGAATGGCATTCTTGGGATGACGGAATTACTCTCTGACACTGAGTTATCGGTTGACCAACAAGAACTCATTCACACTCTGCATTCCAGTGGTGAAAACTTGCTCACTATTATCAATGACATATTAGATTTCTCCAAGATTGAATCGGGGAAATTGACGATTGAACAGATTGATTTTGATCTACGGTCATCGGTTGAGGAAGTGCTAAATATCTTGACAACGCAGGCACAAGCCAAAGGCCTGGAATTAGTCGGCCTGGTTCACGCGAATACACCCACTTTGCTTCGTGGCGATCCCGTTCGTTTTCGTCAAGTGCTCACAAACCTGGTTGGGAACGCGATTAAATTTACGGCAACAGGAGAAGTGTTTATTCAGGTGACCTCTTTTGCCGTATCCAATTCTGAGGCTCATCTTCGGATTGAGGTCAAAGATACGGGCATCGGCATCAGTTCAGAGGAGCAATCCAACCTTTTTCAAGCCTTTATGCAAGCCAATCAGGACACGACCAGAAAATATGGGGGCACCGGGTTGGGATTAGCCATTTGCCGTCAACTCGTCGGACTGATGAATGGAGAGATTGGCGTCACGAGTACGACTGGGACTGGCAGTTCTTTCTGGTTTACGTTGAAATTTCCTATACAAACAATGAATGCTTCCAAGATACTTCCAGAGGTGTTGCTCAAGGAGCATCGTGTTCTTTTTGTGGATGATAATGCGACCAACCGCTTTATTCTTGAACATTATGCTGAATCCTGGGGTATGCATTCTTCAAGTGCCTCAAGTGGCGCACAAGCGCTGATTCTGCTTGATGCCGCTTCAGAGGAAGGGTATCCTTTTGACTTAGCAGTGATTGATCAGAAAATGCCTGATATGGATGGATTCGAGCTTGCGCATGCGATAAAAGCCAAAGCCAAATGGATCAACCTGCCCCTCATTCTTCTGACCTCACTCGGCTACAAAGGCGAAGCCAATAAAGCTAAACAAGCTCATTTTTCTGGTTATCTCACCAAGCCAATTCACCAACAAACGCTTCGACGTTCAGTTGCACTCGTTTTGGGGTTGGAGCAAGACGCTCGTCAGGGAAAAGACCAAGAGCTCATTACACGGCACACTGTTCAGGAACAGGTGATAGCTGAGAAATCTCATATTCTCTTAGCTGAAGACAATCTCGTGAATCAAAAAGTCGCCGTAAGAATGCTCACCAAGTTAGGGTTTCATGTAGATGTGGCGAACAATGGTCAAGAAGCTATCGAAGCTTGGGGGCAAAAGCCATATGACATCATCCTGATGGATTGTCAGATGCCTGAAATCGATGGCTTCCAAGCCACGAAAACAATTCGTGAAGCCGAAAGAGTAAAACGTGAAGCGTTAGGCGTTAGCGATGAAACACAAAAAACCGATTCTCCTTCCGCCTTAGCTCTGACGCCTCACGAGAATTTTCATATTCCCATTATCGCCATGACAGCCAATACCATGGAAGGCGATCGAGAACAATGTCTGGAAGCTGGCATGGATGACTTCATTGCCAAGCCAGTCAAAATGGAATTCTTGGGGCAAGTCTTGGAGAAATGGCTTCCCAGCAAGAATTCCGAAGAAAGTCAGCAGGTTGTCACATCAGGCTATTCCACTCGTTCTCCAGTATAACTCCTATCTCTGCCGCTCTCTCCATCAGCCAAGGGCTATCATCATAATCTTCACTCATAGAGACATTGCCTTCACCTAGAATTTCCCGAATTTCAAATCGCACCCCTCTTTTCCTTCTCCTGTTTTTAAAATCTTGCTACACTCTTTCGAAGAGTTCCCTATGTCCAAATCCTTCATTACCGCCTCCATGCTCTATAATCTGACCAGCTGTGAACATCGGCTGTATTTGGATACATTTGGCGATCTCTCTGCACGTGCAAAGCCCAATGCCTTCATCCAACTGCTTTGGGAAAAAGGTTCACTCTTTGAAAAAGAAGTGATTGCTGCTTTGAAAACACCATTCTTGGATCTTTCCTTCTTCCACGGAGACGAGAAAGAAGCACGAACCAGAGAAGCCATGGAACAAGGAACTCCGCTCATTTATAGCGGCCGCCTTTCCGTGAATAATCTATTAGGAGAACCAGACCTCTTACGCAAAGAAGGCACAGGGTATATTGCAGGAGATATTAAATCTGGCTCAGGGGAAGAGGGCGATTCGGACAGCGGGAAATTGAAAAAATCTTACGCCGTTCAAGTAGCCTTATATACCGACATTCTCGAACGACTCAACATATCTTCTGTCCGTTGGGGATTTATCTGGGATATTCATGGAAAAGAAGTACGCTATGATTTTTCTCAGCCTCAAAGTACACGCACGCCACAAACGTGGTGGGAACTCTATCAGTCGTTTTACCAACGTGCGCGCGACATTCTTGCGCAAGATCATCACACCAAAGCCGCCTATAGTAGTGGAATTTGTAAATTGTGCCACTGGTATCAACCCTGTCTGCTCGACCTTCAACGACACTACGATCTCACGCTGTTACCTGAGCTGGGTCGTACCAAGCGCGATGCGTTGAATGATCACTTTTCCACGATTCAAGAATTTGCTGCAGCGGATATCAGCACACTCGTGCTGGGCAAGAAGACACGTATTCCTGGCATGGGTCCAGGAACCCTTCATAAACTGCATGCCCGTGCTCAATTAGTCTCTGCTGGGGACCAAGGGCATGCCTATCTACGAGAAGACGTCAGGTTGCCTATACAGGATTCTGAAATCTTCTTTGATATCGAAGTCGATCCTCTCCGCGATCACACCTACCTACATGGCTTCATTGAACGCCAACATCAAGACAACTCGACCGAACAATTTGTCGCATTTTTTGCCGATTCACCCACAGCAGACGCGGAGCAGGAAGCCTTTGCCCAATCGATGACCTATCTTGGCCAACATCCCGATTCCAAAGTGTATTACTACTCCAAATACGAACGGACCATGTACCGGAAACTTCAAGCTAAGTATCCCGATGTCTGTTCAGCTGAAGACATTGAAGCGCTCTTCAACCCTGAACGGGCCATCGACCTTTATTTTGATGTCGTGCTCAAAGCCACAGAATGGCCCACACGAGATTACTCCATCAAAACACTCGCGAAATATTTAGGATTTATCTGGCGAGATACGCATCCGTCTGGAGCCGCCTCAATTGAATGGTTTCATCGGTGGGTAGAGAGCGGAGACTTGGAAATCAAACAGCGTATTCTCGACTACAATGAAGACGATTGCCGAGCGACGAGGGTATTATTAGATGGCATTCGTCGGCTTCCCCTTCGCATGTCAATCGCGTAAGCCCCTCGGTAATCCTAGAGGTATTCTCAATGCGGTAAAGCCACCTTGTATCGAGCGCCAAGTATTGGCTTTTCAGATTCGCTACCCGTCACCATGTCGGGATAGAATTCGTGAAAAAGTCACACGACTCAAAGGGGAACTGGACCATGTTTTGGCGGTTTCTGTACACACAGAGTTTTGCAAACGACTGAAACGACAGGAATTTAACCTCAGACAGCAATCTCAAGAGTCTCTAAAAGGTCATGAAAAACACGTTTCTCTTGCATGGGCTTGAGTTATGTGATGAACATCAGGCTAAATGTATGATGACTATCGACGCATGCGATGTTCCTTCTCACTAAACAACTGGGGGTAAGAGACGAATGTTAGAGACAAAAGATAGAGGATTCCATTGGCTTATTATTGTTGGAGCAATCCTCCTAGGCACTCAGCTGCTTCCTCAATCGGTGCATGCAGATTCACCGATACCTACCGCGGAAGAATCTAGAGACGATCAAACGAGTGAGGTTCTGAATGAGAATAGCAATGAAGTCGATACGCCAGACGGGCGTGATCTCCCGAGCGTGCTTGTTCGGTATATTCATTCAATAGATGGTTCTTCTGCAATGGGAGTAATGATGACGGAGGATATGCAGAAGGCAACTGAACGCATAGAAGGAGGTATTCGTGACGCGTTGATCCTCTCCTCTGGTTGTCAAATGACATCAAAAGAAGACTATGGATCTTCGGAGTTTGGAAACTGGCTGGTCGATCCTGCAGGATTCAATTTTGTCGTGACGAATACGATAGAGGGCTATACAAAAACAAAGGACCTTTTCGAGTTCAATCAGCCTCTCCAGTTTACTGAAACATGGGAAGTGAAAAAAGGCTTAGATGCCACCATATCAAAAAAATGGAGAACATCTTTTGAATTCCATGTAGACGCGGGATTGACGTTTGAGCAAGAAGATTTCAGAGAAGACGTCCAAGCGTTATTGACAACGGTGGTCACTCCACGTAGAGGTCCAATTCTCAAAGAAATTTGTGGATTTATACAAGAACACTCCACGTAAAATCCTTGGTATTAAGGACCGCCTCATCTCACAACATGAGCAACAGACCCAATCCTGTAGTGGCGGTCGTCGTGACAGGCAAGGCCCAGGTGGCCGTGAAGAGGATACTGGGAAGGTGTGAGCAATGATGGATGAGAGGACCGGATGAATCTCAAGAGCTAATTGGCAGAATAATTCACACGAAACGCGTCACAAAGAACATGCCCTCGAAAGCTGAACGGATGCGACTCGATTAAAACAAGAACACAGGCCGGCCCCTATCACAGCTGTCCAAAGATTGCTTCCCCAACGGAGTCTTTGGTACGTTCCTGTCTGACGAGACAAGCCGCGTAGAATTCCTCTTCTGAATACTTCCAACTTGAATAAGAATATCCTAACAAATCTCATTGCCACTGCGTTGGTGGCCATTGGCTACGGACTATCGCAGGCGCTGGTTTTTTCCGTAGGATTGTTTGCGCTTTCGGGTGCACTGACCAATTGGCTAGCGGTCCACATGTTGTTCGAGAAAATTCCCGGCCTCTACGGGTCTGGGGTGATTCCTGCGCGATTTGAAGAATTCAAAGGTGGGATACGAGTGCTGATGATGGAGCAGTTTTTTACGGCGAACCATATCGAGCGTTTTTTGTCGAGCAGCAGTAACGGGACCATCGACCTGGCGCCAGTGATTGAAAAAACAGATTTGTCACCTGCGTTTGATGGCTTGCTGAAAGTGATTCAGGAATCATCGTTCGGCGGCATGCTGGCGATGGTTGGTGGCACCGACGCATTGCTCCCGCTGCGCGAACCGTTTACCCAGCGAATGAAAATCTCGCTACTCGAGGTGACCAAAACGGACGAGTTTCACGCGATGCTTCGTGAAGGACTGACGAATGCCAACAAGGATGACAGCATTCGTGAAAAGATAGCATCCGTGATTGACCAACGACTCGACGAATTAACGCCACAGTTGGTGAAAGAAATTATTCAAACCATGATCAAAAAACACTTGGGGTGGCTGGTTGTGTGGGGTGGAGTATTTGGTGGGGCGATTGGTTTGCTCGCAGGCTTGGTGAATTGGCCTGTTTGAATATTGTTTGATGAATAATTCGTGCAGTGTTGCACTCTAAGAGTCAAAGACTCAATCGATATTCTTCGCTCTCTGAGCAAAATAGCCGTTCTACTATCCTTTTCCCGAATCACCTGCCCCTAGAAACGCTCCTCTACATGAGAACCGAATGACAAGAAAAATTGTTGCGGCTAATGGACCAAAACCATTGAAAAATAATTATTGGTCTTACAAAAAATATCCCTGTATCAAATCTCCCGTTCTAGATTAAAGCAGACGTATTTCAATACACCTTCTCTTTTTTCTATTCTCGGATTCAGGCCCCTTGTTCGATAAGCTGCTTCAGTTGCGCGATGAGAATATGGGATCAAGTATTTGCTTCATGATAGATCAACTGGAATTCTTTGAGAAATTACACGTATTGGATGAATCCTTGAGCTGCCACTAGATTAGAAGTGCAACAGCAACATTACTTACCGACCGCTTTGTTAAACCTAAAAACAGCAGTTGGATCACGAAAGTCGGCACAACTCCTTGCTGTATCTAGAACATTTAAAATTCGCTCATCACCCAAAAGGTGGCCACGCAAATTTAAAATCTCCTATGCACATCAATTGCTTGCACAGATTTTTCTCGCTCAACTGCCGTCTTTAGGTTGAAAGAGAAACCGTGTTTCACCGGCTTTCAATTGAAGCCGTGCCAAGGAATCTGATTCAGGGCCTTTTCCTTGAATATCTCTTGAATTAATCGCCACCGAGTATTCTCCAGGTTCGATCCAGATGCGAGCTAACTGAATTTCACCAGGGAGCGTGCGCCACGAGCGGATGTCTGCTTCTTCTGTGGCCAACGCAAACACTCGTGCAATGCCTCCCACCAATGGACCGACCAAACCTATAAGATTCTTATCTCTATCCTTCTTATCTTTATACTTCTTCCTCACGGCTGCCCTTGCCCCTAGTGCGAGTCCTTCGGCTGTCGCCATTTTTATGGCTGTACGTGCGACGGCTCGTAAGACCAAACTATCATATCCATCAGCTAGCGTTTTTTCGGCCACCGCATGAATATCGTACATACGCTGAGACTGAGTGGTGAGAGAAGTGGTCGTCCCCCTCACTTGAATTGAGTCAAGAGTCTGTGATCTTTCGTTTAATGTAAATCGCGGCAAGGCAATACGAGCAATGCGTCCATGAATACCGTATAGCAGAGCCTCCCCTCCCCGACTTCTTCTGCCGCTTCCACGAAATCCACGCTTGGTTAAGGCGACCAACGCGAGCGCATCCAAACTCACGGGGACATCAATGAAAAGATCTTCTTTTATTGGGCCCTTTCCATGGTAAGTCACGACCACAATTTGAGCGAGATTGGTTCCTGGCTTCACCTTGAGTTGGCTTGCCACTTCGGGATACGCTTCCTGATACTGTTTGGCTTCCCCTTGGAGGCCCAGCCGATTAGCCGTGCGTATCAGATCACTCTTAAGAACATTAGGAAGCGCGACTCGCGTCCACCCGATATTTTCCTTATAGATCTGTTCAGCCTTTCGGTAACCGACGTAAGCGTTGTTGATGTCGCCCGCTATGTCATACAGAAGCCCAACCAGGTATCGAGCAAAGGGATCTTCTTGATAGGTGTTAGTCCCTTCCTCTTTGTCGCTGAGTACATTTAAGCGATGGTCAATTCTTCTGGCTTCGACTAAAGCCTCATTCCATTGCTGAAGCAAAGCATAATTCAAGCCTTTGATGACATTCACCATGACATGTTCATACGGTGCCCCTTCATAGGGCTGCCGTGCTTCATTCAGTAACAAGGAAGCCGCTTCATCTCGGATTCGTTTGGTATAGAGATCTTCAATAAGAAGATGGGCTTCTTCCAGCACAACATTACTTTTTCTGTACTCTCCAGCTAAGTGCAACACCATTCCGTGGTCCATCAAATAGAGCAGGCGGCTTTTGCTGCCGTATTCATCCTTAGCGTCTTCTATGATTTCGATAGCTTGAGCCCCCTGGCCAGCTAACAGACTCCGTTCCACACCATCATAGTGGGCCATCGGTCCACTACAGCCCATAAACAATAGAGAGCCCAGGACAAGACTGATGATTCGGTGGTAGCAGATTCGAGACAGAACCGGAAAGTGCAGCTGTACTTTAGATAAAAAATGAAGTAGGAAGTGCTCTGACAGGAAGCACAATGCGTAGAGAACGTGACGAAGAGATGACAATGACACGGGGACGCATGGACTTAGAACAAAGTGCGCTTTCGTTCAATAACTTTTTTGATTTTTTTCTGTCCGTACCAGGATTTGACATTATTTTCTAAATTAATCAAATCCAAATCGACTTGATAGTAGACCGCTTTGGTCCCAGAAGATTCGTCCAAGATCGTGGCAATCGTCCCTTTCATCATGAAATCCGCACCGAGCTCTTGTCCTGGACGTTTTTGCGTATCTTCACGAGAATAGACGGATTGCTCTTTGCGCTCCTCTCGAATTTCGGCTCGTTCACTTTTACTGGCCACGAATACGACTTTTTGAGAGTTAGTCAATTCTCGTTCTATATCAGAAACAAACGTGACGACATCGATGTGTTCGTGACTTTTATTGAGAATTGTCCCCACAATGACAACCGGCTCTCGTCCATTTCCACTGGTAAACTTCTCTAACCACGGACGATTCACCATTTCCTTCATCATCGCTTCGGCTACGAGTTTTGAATCGGTATCATTCCAACGACCACTCAAATCCGTCGCGACTCCAGGATCGACGCGTGTTACACGTTTTTCTTTGCCGCACGACACGAGTGTCAGCAAGCAGAGCAGCGAACTCATGAGGACGAAGATTCGTATCGATCTCGGCATGAATAACAACATGGATCCCCTTATGCGTGTCGATGAAAAGGATGTTCTTGACAGGACAAACATCCCACTTCCCCCGACAGAGGCAAGAGATTCTAATTTTTTGTGTGGGATTTTCATTTCCGAAAGACTAAGAAAATGCTAGCATTGCCCCCATAGGCTGTCAAGAAACTCAATTTTTCGAATAATGATACATTCTTTCCGACACGCCTTTTTCGACGAAGGCATCTTTTCAACACAAGGGGGATTTTGTGGCTGACTTAAAAATAGAAGATGGGATGATTCACATCAATGCACTTGTCATTCAAGACAGCAAGGCTGCGAAAGTCTTGGCTGAATACCCTGAAGAACGCTGGCCTGAAATTACCCGACGCGCGCTTAAAATTGGGTTAGGCTATTTACAAGGTGGCGCCGACTCTTAATATCGGCTCTCTCTACTATTTCTCATAGCAGCGAGAATCAAGATTGACCCGATAGCAAACCGACGCGATGAATGAATTGTCTGACGTTGCCTTCATCTTGCTGGACTTTGATATTTGCCAAATCCGCATAATGCTGCTGTAGCTGACTAGCAAACGTACGCTGATGTAGTGCTGGCACATGGAGAACCTTGCCAAACGCCTGTAAATACTCCCCTTCTCCAGCGGCGATATCCCGAAGGAGATTTTCATAGTTGACCGAGACAAATGCACCAGCATGTTCTCCATTTTTCACAAGGCCCTCTTCAGTCCACCATGTTTTTCCCGTTGTGGAAGAAACAAATTCTGTCGTGCCATCTGTGGTGGTATCAATGGTTGCTTTGAAAGTGCACCCACTCATCCCAACGATCATGAGAGCCGCTATGAGTAACTTTTGATATGTCATCTGGTATCCTCCAAAATGATATGTATTCGAATGGATCGAATACACGATTCTAGCATTGAGTGAAATGACTGTATTTCATCGGCTCCTTCAGATATCTTACCAAATTTTCACATATGGTCTTGATGGTGAGAATCGGTTTTCTTGAAAAAATCGTGATGAAAGCCCCACGTCCGTTGTTGTTCTTTTTCTTAGACACACACCTGATCTTCTTCAAACACACAGGATATCCTTCTTTATGAAGTCCATGCAACAGGTGCAGGAGCAAGATCGAGATCGGATGGTTGAGATTAATCAAGCCTTCTATGAACGTCTTTGGGCTCATTCAAAATTCTACGGTCCAGAACATTTTAATACCTGGGATGTGTTGTCTGAACTCTGCGCCATATCTCCACGACGCCTTGAAATCGGGCCAGGCCTTCGGCCACGTCTGGCTATTCAAGGAACGGTTTTTGTTGATGCCAGTACGGTTGCCTGCCGACATCTCCAAAAAGCCGGTGGACAGATTCACGAAGGACCCTTCGAAGCCATTGAATACCCAGAAAGCAGCTTCGACCTCATCTGTCTCTTCGATGTGATTGAACATATTTCTGATGACCAAGCCGTTTTCAAACAACTCAACTACTTGTTGGCCGACGGTGGGACTCTCTTCTTTTCTGTCCCTCTACATGCTGATGCCTGGACTTCATTCGATACCTTAGTCGGACATTTTCGTCGCTATGATCCAGATGATCTTGTGGCGTTACTTGATCAACATCATTTTGATATTCAGCGTAGCGCTGCCTTTGGCATGCAGCCCAAAAGCAAGCTTCTGAACAAGTTGAGCACATGGTGGTTGCGTCGGCATTATGAAATGGCGATGTCCTATCACAATCGATTTTTCTTTCCTCTTGGCCTCAAATTACAAAAAACACTACAATTTAAGCCCGGCCTGGTTTGTGACGACAAGATTGATGAGGTACTGGTCATTTGCCATCGTCGATCGCGCGAATGACATTCAACGTGATGACTCATTGAGAATGAAAGAATAATTTTTTCGTATTCATCCAATTTCTCATTCATCGAATTTCATCGCCAAAACTGCTATGACGTCCCTAAGCCAGAACGATCAACTTGCCCTTGAGCAACATGGGTTATCAAGTTCTCAGATTGAGGAACAACTCCAACAATTACGTCAGGGGGTGCCTCCTCTGAATCTTGTCCGTCCTTGTCATGTTGGAGATGGGATCATACAATTCTCGCCGAACGAGCTAAACGACTACCGTAAAAAATTTCAGATAGCGCATGACAAAGGAAGAATCAGTAAATTCATTCCGGCCTCAGGCGCTGCCACCCGCATGTTCAAAGAGTTGATCCAGTTTATAGAAGAAGATCGTGCGCAGGCCACAACTGAAGGACAGCTCAGCCCACCTGAGGTGATCAAGCATTCGTGTGAACAACTCTCTCAGTTTCCATTTTTTGAAGAGCTTCGGCAGTATGCTGAAGCCAATGGCATGAAGTTTGACGACGATGGAAACTCTCAGCACATCTCTCAGATTTTCCGGCAGCTCTTACACCGTCCCGGTTTAGGATATGCCAATCTCCCTAAAGCCCTTCTCCCCTTTCACCGGTATCCTGAGGGGACTCGCACGTCACTAGAAGAACATGTCAGTGAAGCGACCATGTACACACAAAAGGCTGGAGAAACCATTCGGATTCATCTTACTGTGTCGGCTCAATTTGAAACACTCGTTCAAGCACATATCGAAACGATTCGAAAGCACGTCGCTCAGAGCGGAAAAAACATCCAGTTAATGGTCTCCATTCAAAAACCGTCCACTGACACGGTTGCACTTGATTCGAATCAGCAACTGTTTCGGGATGCAGAAGGCCACGTGGTTTTCAGGCCAGGAGGGCATGGGGCCTTACTAGAAAATTTGAATGATTATCAGGGTGATATTGTGTGTATTTCCAATATCGATAATGTCGTACCGGATTATTTGAAAAGGCCTATTATTGAATGGCGAATGTCACTAGCGGGATATCTCCTGACGATGCAAGAAAAGATTTTCCATCACCTTGAACAGCTCATGTCCCCGCAACCCAGAATTGTGGAGAACACAGCACAGTTTATTCGAGATGATCTCCACTACGAACTACCGACATCATATGATCGTATGGATATTCCTGCACAAGTCGAAGAACTGACGAAATTTCTTGATCGCCCAATTCGAGTCTGTGGTGTAGTGTCGAACACTGGAGAGGCAGGCGGCGGACCCTTTTGGGTGCAGCATAACAATGGGGTTCAATCCCGCCAAATTGTTGAGCAATCTCAAGCTGACCCTCAATCAGAAAAACAGCAGCAACTCTTTAAGACAGCGACTCATTTTAACCCAGTCGATTTGGTATGCGGCGTTAGAAACCGTCAGAGCGTCCCCTTTAACCTCCTGAAGTTTCGTGATCCAAACACCGGCTTCATTGCTGAGAAAACCTACCAAGGACGTCCGCTCAAAGCTCTGGAGTGGCCAGGACTCTGGAATGGCGGCATGGCTGATTGGATCACCCTATTTGTCGAAGTTCCTCGCTCAACGTTTAATCCGGTTAAAACATTCTTAGACTGGCTGAATCCCAGCCATCAACCACCAGCCTGATCCACCTCTTCGCTTCCTGAGACAAGAAGCATTGCTCATGTGAGATTCGTGAAGAATTCGTGCGGTTCTTCCTGATTCTTCGTCCCTAAAAAGTATTCTGCGAAAATACCTCTTTACGTATGAATTCTGGCTCACATCTTTCCAGTTTCCAACCGACAAACAAAGAAATATCGCATCATTCACACATTTCACAAAGTGGATACCCTTTATGACTGATCAAGAATTCTTTTCCTTATGGCAAAATCTGGGGTTTCCCTGTAAATCTCATCCTTGGCACGGCGTAGAAATCGGGAAAGAGTCTCCAGAATGCCTCACCGCCTACATTGAAATAGTCCCAACGGACAGCGTGAAATATGAACTGGATAAAAAATCTGGACATTTACGCATTGATCGTCCACAGCGGTATTCCAACGTCTGCCCGACTCTCTATGGTCTTATTCCCCAAACATATTGTGGGCAGACGGTTGCCGAACTCAGCGCGCAGCAAACAAATCGTCCAGGACTCATTGGCGATCAGGATCCACTCGACATTTGCGTCCTGACGGAAAAAACCATTACGCATGGGGATATTCTTCTTGAAGCCGTACCTATTGGTGGTCTTCGCATGATTGACGAGGACGAAGCTGATGATAAAATTGTGGCAATTCTCAAAGGCGATGCAATGCATGAGCGATGGACCGATATTAAAGACTGCCCCGTGTCATTTGTTGAACGCCTCATGCACTACTTTTTGACCTATAAAGATGCACCTGGTTCAACAAAAAAGAACTGCGAGATCACCCATGTTTATGGACGAGATGAAGCCCATGAGGTCATCCGAAGAAGTCAAGCCGACTACGCCGCCAAATTTGGTCAACTACAAAGTCAATTAACAACTCTCGGAACGACCTTAAATTAGCGCCCTTTAATTTTTCTAGTGCACCTCTCCACCTCAGAAATCCATATTCCTCCTCATCTAAAAATCATGAAACGGTGTAGGTGGAGCTCACAGAAAAAGATGATTGCCTCTCTGGCATTTGCTATTCTTTTCGTGCTCCCATTAACTCAATTCTCGCAAGCTGAAACCAACTCGCCACAAGGTTCGAAAACGACAGCCTCAGCTCACCTTGTCCCAAGATGCGGCGGCGAGTTGAACATGTGCGGGTATGTCGACTCGAATACGCAGCATTTGGTTATCCCGCGCCGATTCCAAATCGCCCTACCTTTCCGTGAAGGACTTGCCGCCGTTCGTATTGCTGGAAAATATGGTTATATTGACGCGAGTGGGCAAGAACTCATCAAACCTCAATTCGACGCAGCAGGGAAATTTTATCAGGGCCTAGCTGAAGTAGTCGTTGGAGCCAAGGCTGGCCTAATTGGCCAAGATGGTATCTTACAGGTTCATCCACAATTTGCCCGCGCGATCCCTTTTGATCTCAATGTGATCCTCGTCCGAGAAGGGAAATGGCACCCAGAGGGTCGAGAGCTATTGCCTGGTTTAGATAACCATTTTGGTTTCGCACACAGGCGTTATGGCCTTTATCATGTCAAAACAGGCTGGATCATTAAACCAAGCTTGCAACTGCAAGTTTTCACCAAAGATGCAACCGGACTCGTCTGGGCCAAACAGAAAGATCGCAATGCCCACTTTGGTCTGATACGCTCGGATGGAAGTTGGCAAGTAGAGCCTCGCTTTACTCACGTCCAGTGTCTCAGCGAAGGCATAGCTGTCGTTGCTACGGGAGACTCACAATGGGGAGCAGTCGATGCGGAAGGCAAAGTTATTGTCCCCTTGATCTACGACTGGGCCAGTTACTGGGACCATGGCTATGGCCTCGCGAAGAAAGACGGCAAGCATGGCTTGTTGGACTCAACCGGGAAGTTAATTGGTGGACGATTTTTTGATAAAGTCGAACGGGCTACGGATAAACAACTTGCACGAGTCTTTCTTGATGGTGCCTGGGTGAGTGTGACAGATGAAGGAGGCCTAATTCCCGATCAAAGAGAGCTCGAAATCATTCTGTTATGTCCAGGTGGTCTGACCTTGAAACGCGAGTCAAATCGTTTGGCTGTCTACAATATGGACGGAAAGCGCATCAACAAGACCCTTTTTGACATGCGCTCTTACTCCACCAACGATTGTAGTGCTCCACTATCCGTCACTTCGAAAGGGAAATGGAGCTTCATAACCCTAGATGGGAAACAACTCCATGATCCCTTAAAATTTGATAATGTACTTAAGTTTTCAAAGGGAAAAGCCTGGGTTAAGATGAATGGCCTATGGGGGCTTATTGACGATACTGGAGCATTTATGATCAAGCCCCAGTATGAAGTCATTCACCATATCAAAGAAACTTATCGTGTAAAAAAGAATGGGGAAGAAATCTTTCTTGACGCTGCCGGTAAGCGGATAGCACAACCTCCGAAGTATGAGTTCGATCCCTCAGTCCTACTGAAATGTCCAGGCAATATACGAATTGTAACCGAGAATGGTAAATGGGGAATGGTTGATAAGAATGGGAAAGTAATGATTCCACTTCAGCATCGTGCCCTTAGCTGTTTTAGGCAAGGCATCGCCTGGGCTCCCGATCCCCAGAAAAAAGCCTGGTGCCCAATAGGAGCAGATGGCCATTTTCAAGATAATCCAGCCTGTAAGACCACGTACTATCCTTTTAGGTTGTCTCATTCTTCTCCCGAACAGCTCTCCGACGACCCATTTGAAAGTAGCGTACTCTGGATTGTTGCCTACTTAGAATACGCCTCTGGAAAAAGAGACGAAATGCCCAAAATGATTCATGAACGTGATTGGCGGAAACGCACAACCCGCGCACAGTAAATTGAGTTCCTTACAAAATTTCTCAAACGGTTCCAGTCCGTATCAATCTACTTACATTTCCGATATCCTTCCTTGTCATTCCTTCCCTCTTGAAGGCCAGAGCGAGGCACAGCATAATGGGGGTATCATCGAGTTATTAACGATCTTCATAGTTGATTACCAAAAAAAGTACGTCACAAGAAGGAGCCACCACCATGAGCGAGAACATTGAAACCTTGCAACGATCCACCCGAGTGGTTCCCTCCCCTCCAGAGGTGAAAGCTCAGGCGCATATTCAGAATTATGATGCGGCGTACAAATCTTCAATCGCGGACCCCGAAAAATTTTGGGAAGGTATTGCTAAAGAACTCCATTGGTTTTCACCCTGGAATAAAGTCTTAGAGTGGAACTATCCCTGGGCCAAATGGTTTCTGGGTGGCACCTGCAATATTTCCTACAATTGTTTAGATCGTCATGTTCAAACTTGGAGAAGAAACAAAGTTGCTGTCATCTGGGTGGGCGAACAAGGCGAAGAGCGCATCTTTACCTATGCTGAACTGTATCGACAGGTCAATAAGTGCGCCAATGCCCTTAAAAGTCTTGGTCTTCAAAAAGGCGACCGTGTCACCATTTATCTCCCCAAAATACCTGAACAAATAGTGGCCATGTTGGCCTGCGCGCGAATTGGTGTGATTCACTCCGTTGTCTATTCCGGGTTCAGTGCACCTGCCCTCCAAACCCGCATTCATGATTGCGAAGCCAAAGTGGTGATTACCGCAGATGTTGGCTATGACCGCAGCAAGACCATTCCATTGAAATCGGTTGTGGATGAAGCCGTGGCCAATTGTCCTACAGTCGAAAAGGTCATTGTCGTTCAACGAGAAGCATCGTCCACTCCTCTACAAGCGCCAAAAGAAGTCGAGTGGTACGACTGGCTCAAAGACGAATCCCCCAAATGTGAAGCTGAACAACTTGACTCAGAAGATCCACTCTACATTCTGTATACGTCGGGAACAACGGGCAAACCTAAAGGCGTTGTCCATGTCCATGGCGGTTATATGGTGGGCACCTATATCACCACCAAATATGTCTTCGATCTCAAAGAAGAAGATGTCTTCTTTTGCGTGGCTGATCCTGGCTGGGTCACTGGGCATAGTTATATTGTCTATGGGCCACTCCTGAACGGTGCCACAATCCTCACGGCTGAAGGGAAACCCGATTTCCCTAATCCTGGACGTTGGTGGGATCTGATCGAGCATTATGGAGTTTCAACGTTTTATACGACGCCTACGGCTATTCGCTTGCTCATGAAGTATGGCGAAGAATGGCCTGCCAAGTATGATCTTTCTTCACTCAAGATTTTAGGATCCGTCGGCGAGCCGATCAATCCCGAAGCTTGGGAATGGTTTCATCGCGTCACTGGGGGGACTAAGCCTATAATGGATACTTGGTGGCAAACAGAAACAGGTGCGATCATGGTGACTCCCCTTCCTTGTGTTGACCTTAAACCAGGATCTGCCACCAGGCCATTTCTGGGCATTGAAGCTGACGTTACTGATCGCGAAGGGAACAGCATCCCTCACGGCGGAGGATTCGCCGTCATCAAAAAACCTTGGCCTTCGATGATGCGCACGATCTACAAGGAACCCGAACGGTATGAGCTCTATTGGAACACCATTCCTGGCGTCTATACCGCAGGCGATGTGTGCCATAAAGACGCTGATGGCTATATGTGGTTCATGGGACGCGCTGACGATGTCGTGAAAGTGGCCGGCAATCGTATCGGTACGGCGGAAGTGGAAAGTGCCCTAGTCAGTCATGAAGCGGTTGTGGAAGCGGCCGTCATTGGTAAACCCCACAAAACAGCCGGCGAAATGATCAAAGCCTTCGTTATTCTTAAGCAAGGACAAACCGAATCGCCTGACCTCATCAAGGATTTAAAGAAGCACGTGGAACAAGAATTAGGGAAAATTGCGACACCAAGGGAAATTGATATTGTGGCGTCGCTCCCTAAAACCCGTTCCGGAAAAATCATGCGTCGCGTATTGAAAGCCAAAGAACTCGGCCAAGACCCCGGAGACATATCTACCTTGGAAGAGTGAAGATTAGACAGGAAGCAACAAACAAAAAACTCCATGAACGATTAACAAGGAGGACAAGGCATCAATAATCATTTTGTGAAACCGATACAGCAGTAAGGTTATGAAGTGCGCTCACTACAGTATTGAACGAGGTTCGAGGTGAGTTCAAGCACGGGTGGTCTTCAAAAATGACGTTATACAAGAATTATTGTGACAGACGGATAGCTCGAAAAGGACAGGAACTGAATGATATTCCATGCTGTCCAACGAGAGTTCCAATTATCGGCCCACTGCTGTTCAGCCTTCTCATCTTTAGTCCGTTCATTCTGCCAAGCAGTGCTGTAGATTCTGATCCAGAAGTCACTTCACGTGCCTCATTTGAAGAACGACTCCTGCCCAACGATCCATCCGTCCCAATCTTGAAAATTTCCGATAAGGCTTCGTCCCCTTCTTTCCGCGAGTAACATCTAATTGCGATTGAATTAAGAAACATTTTTCCGAAAAATTTCAGGAAGGGCCAAAGTCGAACGTCAAATCTGAGTCGCCGGCTTCGGCTTCATTCTTGGGAATCAATGATTGAGAAAGTCTCGAAAGGAGATGGGGTTGCGATATAAAATGATATACATTATTTTTAATATTGTGGCATTAACCTAACCCATACTGGCTATTGATGAGGCCTAATGATTTCCATAGACATAAATAGGCGCTTGGTTGCGCATTGACAACGCATCAAAAACATTTGGAGACATACATGGCGATTGAGGAGGAAGAAGATCTGACCACCTATAAGGTGGTGGTGAACCATGAAGAACAATATTCCATTTGGCCAGTAGACAGAGAGAATCCTTTAGGCTGGGAAGATAGAGGACCCTCTGGCCCTAAAGCAGAATGTTTGGCCTATATCAGTGAAGTTTGGACAGATATGCGGCCACTCAGTCTTCGAAAACATATGGAAGAAGTAGACAGGCAACAAGCCGAGAATCCTCTTCCGCCTCCCTCACCGACTAGTCCAGAGCTATCCAAACCTAATGACTTAGTTGCTCGCCTGGCAAAAGGCGTTCATCCAGTCGTGGTTGGGCTTCATTCAGACAAAACCGCGGAGGCCTTCAAATCGGCTATTGATCGCGGCTATGTGCATATCAAATTCACTGAAACAAAAGGTGGGACGGAGTTAGGCGTACGGTTGGATACTCAGGCCAGTGATTGGAGCCAGGCAGACTTTTTGCTCGCGACAGGCAAGGTGCATGTAGAAGGGACGTTAACGTTGAATTATGTGCAGGTTCGGTGTATCGCTGACCTAGAGCTGAATACCCTAACAGGCACTGGGCATTTGGACATCATAGAAGAGTAATGTTTCCGAAGTAGGCTTGTTCTCCCCTACCTAACTACCTACCCATACATGCACTTCATTGAAGACCAGTTGGCAAAGTGGAGTGCTCCCCGAATTTTGGACCAGTACTATGTTAGATTTTCCTCAACCTGAGGAGGACCAAGATGAAGAAGAAGCGATTCACCGAAGAACAAATTGTGGGCATTCTCCGAGCTGCCGAATCCAGCACAATTGAGCACGCGGCTCGACAGCATGGAGTCTCGGAGCAATCGATTTATCGATGGAAGCGCCAGTTTGGCCAGATGGAGGTGGCCGATGTGCGGGAGCTGCGCCAGCTCCGACAAGAAAATGTCCGCCTGAAGAAGGTTTTGGCTGAACGGGATTTGGAAGTCGAAGTGATGAAGGAACTGCAGGCAAAAAAGTGGTAAG
>JAJDBQ010000221.1 GCA_029261255.1 Nitrospirales bacterium | reverse complement strand
TCCTCCCACGGATTCAGCATGTTCTTCTCGGAGAATGGTCATGGTATCTTCTTGGGCTTCACGCGTGTGAATGACGAGGGGAAGGTTCAGCGATTTCGCTAACGCGACTTGTTCACGGAATTGCTGGCGTTGAACGTCGCGTGGGGAATGATCATAGTGATAATCAAGGCCGATTTCTCCAAATGCCACGACTTTAGGTTGCTGAGCCAATTGCCGGAACTCTTCGTACCAATGGGGTTCGATCCGTTTCACTTCATGGGGATGGACGCCGACGGCCGCATAGACGTTTGTTCGTTCTGTGGCTAACTGTACCGCGGAAGTGCTCGTTTCCAAGTCACACCCTATGGTAATAAAGGCCTCGACTCCAGCTTCTTCCGCGCGTTGAAACACGGCTTCCCGATCAGAGTCATATCGAGGATCATCTAAATGCACATGAGTATCAATCAACATGAAATGGCTCCTTTTTTCTTCAATCTGGCATGCTAGCATATCCAAGGTTTTGGTTGTAGTCTATGTTGTTTGTGTCGGAACAATGAATGTATTGAACATGAGAAATAAAGGTGATTCATATGTCTGTAGATGAAGAATGGTTTCGTCTCATTAATGGTTGGGCTGGGCAATCACCTGCCATGGATTGGTTTATGTTTCATAGTTCACAAGAAAGCAATCTGCTCATTCCTGGAGTCTTGCTCATAGCCTATTGGGGATGGACGAAATGGGACGAAGCCAAATTTGCGGCCCCTGCCTTGGGATTGTTGGTTGGGTTCAGTGATTTGCTTGGCGGACAATTGAAAAACTTGATTGCGCGTGCACGGCCTTGCCAGATTCTTTCGCAAGTACATGAGATGGTGGGATGCGGCGGAAGTTTTAGTATGCCGTCTAATCACGCGGTGAATTCAAGTACGGCCATTGCTTTTTTAGTGACGCTGTATCCTTCATTGGGATGGGTTGGCTGGCCGCTCATGGGTTTTATCGGGCTTTCCCGAATCTACTTAGGTGCTCACTATGTGACCGATGTGTTGGTGGGGTGGGGGATTGGAGTGGCGTTGGGCTGTGGTGCAGCTTACTTGCTGAAAACAAAAGTATTCGCTCCACGGTCATGAAGAAAATCAGATGACTCGGAGTGTTTCAGCTCAATTTCTTCATAATCAGTGTTCCTTTTTCCTCTCATTCTCAACATTTTTATTTTGAATTTCATCTTGTAGTTTCAGAGATATGCATGAGTCCTTTGAGCGATTGGTACTTGATTGGCTTACTCTTGTAGTTAATTGGTTTTCAGTGATGCCGGGGTCGTCCCGGCGGCCGAGCCACTTTTGTTTCGGCAAAAGTAACCAAAGCCATGCTAGCCGTGGTGTGGCCCTTTGGGGCTCCTGCGCGGTTTGCCGACTCCGGCGGCGCGCAAACTCGCTACGCTCAGACAATGCGCGCCTTTTCTCGGGCGTCGGCTGCACTGCTCGGCCGCACCACTAGGCCGCACCACTAGGCCATGAGGGCTTACAGAAACAGGGAGTTCCATATTCTTAGAGTGAGGCTATCTAGAGCAAGTTCTGTGATGACGGATTTGGCCTCCACAGCCGAGTTTCATCTGCATATGGCGTTCTGAATGGTGAGCACTTTGTTTCGTCGAATGATCCGAGATCATTAGAATCTAGCACAGCCTTATTAAATAGTGTTGACTAAAAGGAGTGGTGGCCCAACTTGCTACGTTCAAACAAGGTCTACTAGTATTTTTTGAGCGGCTATTCGTTTGCCCAATCGTGAGGTGTCTTTGTTACACGGAGGACAAACAGGCGTTGTTCCATCTAAAGCCCATCCCTGTTTAGAAAATTTCTCAGCAGCCCTTTGCAGATATTTGGTGTTGCCTATGGTTTTACTGTTTGCAGACACGGTGCCCTTATCCAGGCAATATTTGCATAGAAGTGAGAAATGTCTTCCTCCATTTCCGGTGCCCACAAATTTATTAATGTGTGGTAGGAGGTCTTTTGGGGAGCTTTTAGAGAATATCATTTAATTTAGATTGTTTTTTCAGTGGTGATGGGCGTGGGGGAGGGCGAATTCATCTGAGGATTCTTCAGTAAGGTGGTTGAGGTTGCAGTGGAGGATCTCTGTTTCGAGGCATTCGGTTTCTATTTGAATGGTTTGATGATGAATGCCAAATTGGGATGAGAGCAGGGTTTGGATTGGTTGGAGGAGTAGGTCTTTGTCTGAAACGGATTCTGTATCTACGAGAACATGGCAGGTCAGCATGATGATGCGAGGTTCTACTGACCAGATATGGAGATCATGGACCTTTCTCACCCCAGGAATGGATTCAAGGCTTCCGACAATTTTTGATGTATTGAGGTGGGGCGGCGTGGATTCTAGAAGGATGTCGAGCGATTCTTGAAAGAGGGGTAAACTGCTTTTGATGATGACGACAACCAGCACTAAGCTGATGAGGGGGTCAAGAATGGTGAGATTCGTCAGAGCAATGCCTAACCCACAGAGAATCACCCCTACTGACATCCACGCGTCCATCATCATATGAAGGAAGGCCCCGCGGATATTTAAATCATTTTTAGCGCCTTGGCGTAATAACCAGGCCACTCCAAAATTTGCCACCATACTAATCGTGGCTATTCCCATGACCCAAAGACCCGGTATGTGCTCAATCGGAGTCATGAGTCGGTAGACAGCAAATCCTGCGATGATTAGCCCGGTTAGGAGCAACGTAAGGCTATTGAGAAATGCGGCGATGGTGCCAGCGCGGTGGTAGCCAAAGGTGCGTTCTTCCGTGGCTGGTCGACTTGACAAAATATGCGCGTACAACGCGAGTAAGAGAGCTCCTTGGTCGATAAGATTATGGCTGGCATCACTGATGAGTCCGAGACTATTGGTGACATAACCCCCTATAAACTCAGCGATGATGATAATGCCATTTAACACGAGTCCGAGCTGGAGACGGTAGGTCAGAGGCGAAGGTTGTGTCTGTGTATGAGGCATAGGCTTCAGTGTCCCATGAATTCAAAGACCGAACAAGGATAAAGAATTGCCTAGCGGGGATTCCCAAGAGACGAGGAATTCAAGACTGCAAAAGGGAAAGATGATGGTCAATCAGGCGGAGGGATAGGTTCGACGATCGGAATGGAACAATCCGATCGTCGATTGGCTATGAAACGACGTGCTGTCTTAATCGTCGACTGAGTCGTGTGGCGTGGACTTTACGGCTTGTTTCGTGGAATCTACGGCAGAATTGACTCGTGTGGCCGCATGCTTCATCGTTTCTTTGGCTTCGTCTGACCACGACTGCATGGCTTCTTTGGTCTGAGAAGCCATTTCTGAAAATTCGTCTTGTGCCGTTCTGGCACCTCGGCGAATTCGGCTACGTAGCTCGGTTCCAGATTCTGGTGTCATCATGATGGCCGTTCCTGCGCCTAATAAAAATCCAGCGATAAACACAAATGTATTCACAAAGCCAGAATCGTTTTGTCCGTTATTGTCGTTCATGGTGATAGTCCTCCTTGCTCGTCCGGGTCGCTATGAGTTTCGTTGGTTGTTTTTAGTTGTCGACATCATGGCCATGATTGCTCCACCTAAGCACATCCCCGAAGCAAAAATTAAACTATAGGAGAGTCCAGTTCTCAGCTCAGGCCAGGTCTCAAAAACTCTTTTCAAAAATGGTATTTCATCAGAAACATGGACATGGCCTTCCCAGCCCAATTCGCCTTGTGGCATAGAGTGATCAGCCATGGGTTCATCATCAACGTCATCTTCGCGTACATTGTTGAGATTGGTCACAGTCATGAAAGAGGCTCCAATAAAGCAAAAGGGAAATGTGCAAACACGGTAGCTAGAGGTAATCCTACCATGTCTGAGGTCTTTTGTGGAGCCACTATTTCTTGTGTGAAGATATTACGATAGGACCGGTGTTCTAAGCCTTCTGGAAGAGAAATCTGAGTGTGCCCCCAAGTGGGTTCTCCAACAGGGAGTGTGGCAGGATCCGAAATACGCTGCGTCAAAAACCGTGGGAAAATCGTCAGGCAGCTATTTGTGTTCTCTTGCCGAAGAAATCCACAGACATGTTCAGCATGGTCACCCTGGGCCTCTAATGGAACATATGTTCCATTGAGAAAGAGCGATGTGTGGTTTTTGCGGTAGCGAAGGGCGGTGTGCGTGATGAACATTTTTATCAGTCCATTGTCGGCATGTTGAAAGAGGAACTGAATGAGCTTAATCGGCTCGAGCTTCTGTTGAAGGTCGTGCAATTCGGCTAATCGATCTTGGTAAAAAGCATAGTTTACTAACCCTCTGTTATCAGGATCGACTAAGCTCAAATTCCAGAGTTCTGTGCCTTGATAAAAGTCTGGGATGCCAGGGGCCAGCGTTTTAATCAGTACTTGGGCCAGGGAGTTATAGATGCCATAGCCTGCAACACGCTCTTGGAACGGCAAGAAATCTTCCAGAAAGGCATTCGATGAGGAGGGAGAAAGAATACGAGTCAAAAATTTCAGGATGGCCTGTTCATAGTCTTCGTCCGGATTGAGCCAACTGCTCGTCACCTTGGCTTCCCGTAAAGCTTTAATGATATAGGTGTGAAGACGTTCAATCAGTTGTTTCGAGACGTCATCTGAGTAGGCTTCAAATGGCCATACGCCAAGCAGGGTTTGGTAAATGAAATACTCCTCATTACGACTAGGGACAAGTTGGTCTTCAAGCCGATGCGTGGCCTTTTTATTGAGACGATTCCAAGTCCGTAAATGATTGCGCCATTCCGTAGGAATTTCAGACAGCACATTGATACGTGCCCGGACGTCTTCGCTGCGTTTTGTGTCATGAGTCGAAGTGGAAGACAAACTCCATGGCCAATGTACAGCCCGTTCTTGCATATATTGATGGAAGCTTTTCAGAGGGAGCCCAAAATGTTGAGGTTCTCCACCCACTTCATTTAAAGAGATGAGCCGGTTGTATTGATAGAACGCCGTATCTTCGACGCCTTTTGCCGTGACGGGGCTAGTGGTTTGTTGAAATTTCATGACAAACGGACGGAGCATTTCCCAATCTAAAGGGGAAGAATTGTTTGGCGCGTTCATGAGCAGGTCACGTATGAAATCGAAGACCAAATTGCTGAGCGCTGGATTGCGGCGCTTCGCTCGAACCACAGCTAGTCGAATATAGGCGCGGTCCCGGTCAGTCACTGCTTCTTCTGTTTCAGGACGGATGTAGGTCCGGTAGATCGGGAAACAGGCAATGATTTCTCGAATGGCATAAATCAAGCTGTTGAGCGTAAAGTCACGGGAGCGCCGATTTTGTTCAGATAGCACATTGAGCTCATGTCCCAACGCATTAATTTCTCCAGCCATGGAGCTGGTCATAATCAATTTTTTACAGTGATAAATGAGGTCATCATAAAGAATCGAGTTCTTGGTGAATCGGGTATAGAGTTGCTCCATTTGCCGCTCATGCGCATCTTGGACAAACACGTGATTGACGATCGAGAGGAAGGTGTAGCCCGTCGTCCCGTGGACAGGCCAATCGGGATTCAGTCGTTCTCCAGTGCCTAAAATTTTTTCAACCAACAGATAGAGCACCCGTCCTTGGGGGTCGGGAGTGGCATGAAACGTTTCAGCTGCCCAGGTTTGCCATTGAGCGAGGTACCCTTGGGGGTCATAAAGACCATCCACATGATCGATTCGGAGGCCGGTCACTGCTCCAGATGCGACCAGCTCGAGAATCTTTTGCTGGGATTCCTGAAACACCGTTGGTTGCTCCATGCGAATGGCTGCCAATTGGTTGATATCAAAAAAACGTCGGTAATTAATTTCTTCTCCTGCCACTCGCCAATAGGCCAATCGGTACGCTTGATTGGAAACTAATGCATCCAAAACATCAAAGCTGCGAGGTGAGTTTTTGCTGCCATTCAGAATCTGAAGATTCTCCATAAGAAAAAAGTGGAGAGGTTCATGTTCTGAGACGACAGACGAGAGGCGTCGGCGAATCACTTCTTTTTCTCGATATCGTTCAGCGATGCGCTCTGGATCTGTTTCTGTTCGTAACGGCAAGTGTGATAATGCGGTGATAATGCTTTGGTATTCTTGAAGATGCGAGGATGATTCGCCAAGTGCAGCGACAAGCTCGTCTTGCCGATGGTTGAGCACGACGGGCCAGGTGGATGGATCGACGGGAAGGCGATGTTCGTAATACTGCAGAAAAATTTGTCCATCCTCAAAGTGAAGAGCGATTTCTTGATTTTCTAAGACGATCCCATACTGATCTCCTAGAATAGGAAGCAAGACGGTATTTTTTAATTCGGGTTTAACCGGAGTCCAATCGATATCGAAAAACGTGGCATAATGCGAAGATGGTCCATTTTCCAGTACGTCTTGCCACCAAGGATTCGCTGATTCAGCAATGCCCATATGATTAGGCACGACATCTAGAAGCTGCCCCATGCCATGTTCTTGGAGAGCCGTAATAAACACCTGATAGTCGGCTTCTGTTCCAATTTCAGGATTGAGGACTGTGGGATCGACGACATCATAGCCATGGGTGCTGCCTGGTGCGGCTTTCAAGTAAGGCGAGGCATAGCAATCGGTGATGCCGAGGGTGTCGAGATATGGGATCAGGCGTGCGGCGTCTAAAAAGGTAAAGGATGCATTAAATTGTAAACGATAGGTTGAAAGGGGAATACGAGGCGAAGAGGCAGGCATGATCGACGGATCAGGTATTCGAGGAAGAGGATGTGATCGCTCGACCTCCATATGATTGCCCACGGGAGAGAGTCGTCAGTCCAAGTTTGCCAGATGGTCGCTTTCCTGTTCGACTTTTGTCCCCACCCATGATAGTGCCGGCATCAATCACATTAAATCGATCAATGATGCAACGTTTCAGGTGACTCTTCGGCCCAATGACGGTTCCATCAAGAATAATGGATTCTTCGATCGTACAGCCTTCCCCGATGTGAACATTACGACCGATGATCGAACGGTTAATCGTACTGTCAATGACAAGACTCCCTTGACCCACCATGGCATCATTCATTTGTGAACGGACCATGCTAGCGACGGGATCGCTTAAGACATCGGTCGTAATCGGCCAATTCACGTTACGTAAATTAAAAATAGGTGTTTCGCCCAAGACATCCATGTTGGCTTGCCAATAGGCTTCCATCGTTCCGACGTCACGCCAGTACCCCCATTCCTCATAGGGATGAATGCCGGGGATAGCATTGTCCATAAAATCGTACGCTAAGACCCGATGGGATTTGATGAGGGACGGAATGATGTCGCGCCCAAAATCGTGTGTTCCGGCTTTGCTGGCGTCTTTTTCTAAGATTTGGACTAAGGTTTCGGCGTTGAAAATATAATTGCCCATGGAGCTGTATGACATTTCCGGGTTGCCGGGCATCGGTTTGGGTTCAGCAGGCTTTTCTTCAAAGCCAACAATTTGATGATCGGAATTAGCTTCAATAATGCCAAAGCCTTTGGCCGCTTGGATTGGGACGGGGAGCGCGGCTACGGTCACTTCAGACTGCTGATCAAGGTGGAACTGGATCATTTGTCGGAGGTCCATGCGGTAAATATGATCGGCACCGAACACGGCAACGAGGCCTGGGGCAAAATCTCGAATAAGGTTGATGTTTTGGTAGACGGCATCAGCCGTCCCTTCATACCATTTGCCTCGTCCCTTCATTTGAGGGGGAACCACAGTGATAAATGCCTGACGATTAGGTCCACTAAAGCGCCAGGCTCTGCGAAGATGCTCGATGAGAGACTGGGAACGATACTGCACCAACACGTACATGGCTTGAATGCCAGAGTTGATAAAATTACTCAGGACGAAATCAGCAATCCGATAATTGCCAGCAAAGGGGACCGAAGGCTTACTTCGTTGCTCGGTCAAGGGCATCAGGCGCTCACCTTTGCCCCCGGCCATAATCATGGCAAGGACTTTTTGCGGAGTCCGTTCTTGAGTGCTTTTACGTTTTGGCGACATCGTTAACTTCCTCTAGCAGTTCCACTGGAAGTTCTTCTTGATTGAACGGCGTCAGATTGCGCTCAGCCGCTGCCTCTTCAAGCTTAGTGATGGTTTTCTGTTGTTGAGTGACCAAACGACTTTTTTTAAACAACGATGGTAAAAATGCAAGAGCACCCAATAGGACGCCACTGGCCAAAGCCGAAAGAAAGACTACAGCCCGTGAGGCTTGAATTGTCAACGAAAAAAAGTTGAGGGTAATCGGCTCGGAATTTTGTAAAGAAAAGGCAACGGCAAAAAAAACGGCGAGTAAAAATATGATGAGGGCTGAATACATAGGTTAGAATATATGATACGCTCTTTCTAGTTACCATAGAACCGAAGAGATGGCAATGTCTATCACACCTGAACAACTACAGAAAATTTTATTAGCCCAAGAGTGGGATCCTTTTTCGGTGCTGGGTCCGCATCGAGAAATTCATGGCAAATCCGAGCAGATTCGGATCCGGGCGTTTCTCCCTGATGCGGCTGAAGTGGCTTTTCTTCCTTATCAACAGGATACCAATCCATTACCGATGACTCTTGTGGCGCCTGATGGGTTATTTGAAGTTATTATTCATGAAAAAGCTTTCGATCCTGCCTATCAATTTCGGATCACTACGACGCAAGGGAATACCAATCATCAATATGATCCCTATGCGTTTGCACCGGTATTATCAGAAATTGATTTGCATTTGTTTGGAGAGGGCAAGCTCTATAAAGCCTATGACAAGTTGGGTGCCCATTTGTGTACGCATGAAGGCGTGCAAGGAGTCAATTTTGCGGTCTGGGCTCCCAATGCCAAACGTGTCAGTGTCGTCGGTACATTCAATGATTGGGATGGACGGCGCCATCCGATGCGTTCTCGTGGAGGAGTGGGAATTTGGGAACTCTTTATTCCTGGAATTGAAGAAAACGAAATATATAAGTACGAAATATTACCGCAAGGCGGAGCTTCCCCGTTCACGAAAGCTGATCCGTATGCGACAGCCGCTGAGTATCGCCCGAAAACGGCCTCTCTGGTTCACGATGTGTCACAGCATGAGTGGAAAGATTCTTCGTGGATGGACAAGCGCAAGATGGCCGATCCGCTCAAAAACCCTCTTTCCATCTATGAAGTGCATCTTGGGTCGTGGAAACGTGTCGTGGAAGAGGGAAATCGGTGGATGACCTATCAGGAATTAGGCGAGCATCTCATTTCGTATGCGAAAGACATGGGGTTTACCCATATCGAACTCATGCCTATTGTGGAGCACCCCTTTGATGGCTCATGGGGATATCAAGCGACTGGATATTTTGCGCCAACAAGTCGGTTTGGGACGCCGGAAGATTTTATGGACTTTGTTGATGCCTGTCATCAAGCCGATATTGGGGTCATCATGGATTGGGCGCCAGCACATTTCCCTGACGACCCGCATGGTCTCGCATTTTTCGACGGCACTCATCTGTATGATCACGCCGATCCTCGAATGGGGTGGCATCCAGAATGGAAAAGTCGAATTTTTAACTATGGCCGCACCGAGGTCAAAAACTTCCTCATCAACAGTGCCTTAAGTTGGTTTGATCGGTATCACATTGATGGTCTGCGTGTGGATGCGGTGGCCTCCATGCTCTAT
>JAJDBQ010000023.1 GCA_029261255.1 Nitrospirales bacterium | reverse complement strand
ATCTGGGTCAAGCAGGATACATTCCTCATATCCTGATTTTTTGGCTTCCCACTTCGCGAGAATGGAATTCACGTAATACCCGGAAACTTTCGCGCGAGTCATCGACACATTCACATGATGCCGTGTAAACGAAGAAATTTTTGCACGAATCCCTTTAGCCAGGGCATCCTCACCCAAATATGACCCCCACGGCCAGGCCGCAATCGACAACTGGGTAGGATTATCACCTGGATACACACCCATCGCGCCAAACCCAATGTATGCGATCGGTCTGATGTAGCAAGATGCCAATTCATTGATTCGGACCGTTTCGATAATCGCCTCAGTCACCTCTTTTTTATTGAACGGCATAGGCATCAAGGTAATATGCGCGGACTCAAACAAACGATCAACGTGTTCTTGTAGGCGAAAAATGGCTGAACCCTGCTTGCCTTCGTAGCAGCGAATGCCCTCAAAAGCCGCCAAACCATAATGCAAAGAATGCGTTAAGACATGAACAGTGGCCTCATCCCAATCGACAAAATCCCCATCCATCCATATTTTCTTTGATGCCATGACCATGATGTACTATTGTCCTCTTCTTTCTTGAAAAGATACGCCACCGTATCAACTTATCAGTGATAAGTATGGTAATATGTAATTACACATACAGCCGAAGCCAATTTTTATACTAAAATGTTGACTTAAATGTAAACAAGCTGGCAAAATGTGTGGTTTGCAAGCACTGACAATACGGAGCGACACGACTTATGTATGCCATTATCGAAACAGGTGGAAAGCAATATCGAGCAGAACCTCAAGGTCTTCTCCAAGTGGAAACACTTGAAGGCGAGGTTGGAAGCATTATTGAATTTGACTCGGTACGATTTCTCCAAACAGATCAAAGTCCCATCGTCGGGAACCCAACCATTCCACAGGCAGTGGTCAAAGGACAAATAGTGCGGCATGCTCGCACTCGATCCATTACGGTTTTCAAAATGAAGCGCCGTAAAGGGTATCGTCGAACAAGGGGACATCGTCAGGGGTTCACCCAAGTTCGGATTACTGAGATCGTGGCCCCATAGAGACTCATTTTCATTTCAAGCGCTGGAGACGTGATTCATGGCACATAAAAAAGGTGGCGGTTCAACCCGAAACGGACGTGACAGTAACCCGCAATATTTGGGCGTCAAAGCTTATGGTGGAGAAGCTATTCCTGGAGGGGGCATTATCGTTCGTCAACGCGGAACTAAATTTTTCCCAGGAACCAACGTAGGCTTGGGAAAAGACTATACCCTGTTCGCTAAAGTCACCGGCATCGTAAAGTTTGAAGGGGGCAAAGCCCGACGTAAGGTCAGCGTGTATCCAGCCGCCTAACCGTTCCCCGCATTCTTCCTTTCTTTCCAAAGTCTGCACTTCAGTTTCTTCCTCTAGCTGGGTAAGATAGGACTCGTATGTTCATCGATCATGCACGTATATTCGTCAAAGCAGGGAATGGCGGCTCCGGACATGTGAGTTTTCGTCGGGAGAAATTTGTCCCTCGTGGAGGCCCGAGCGGAGGAGACGGGGGCCATGGCGGTCACGTCATCTTCATCGCATCAAATAGTGCGACCACCCTTCTCGACTTACGCTATCAACGCCATTTCACTGCCAGTTCAGGGGAACGCGGACAAAAATCCAACTGCCACGGTTCCAATGGACTCGCTGTCGAAATCCATGTGCCTGTCGGCACATTGGTCAAGATCGAAGAGACTGGCGAAACTCTCGTCGACCTCATTGCTGATGGACAAACGTTCGTCGTCGCTGAAGGTGGGAAAGGGGGAAAAGGCAATGCCAGATATGCCACATCTACCAATCAAGCACCATACGATTTTGAACCAGGGATACCGGGCATAGAACGATGGCTCAACTTAGAACTCAAGCTCTTAGCCGACGTAGGCTTGGTTGGTTTTCCCAATGCTGGCAAGTCCACGCTCATCTCGTCCATCTCATCGGCTCATCCAGAAATTGGGAGTTACCCGTTTACAACATTGCGCCCTCACCTTGGAGTCGTCGAAGGGATAGCAGCGCCCTCCTTCGTGGTGGCCGATATTCCTGGATTGATTGAAGGAGCTCATGAGGGTAAAGGCCTCGGCATTCAATTTCTTAAACATATTCAGCGAACAGCCTTACTGCTCTATCTCATTGATATCACCGAATGGATTGAAGAAGACCCGATTGTCAGCTTTAACACCTTGAGAAACGAGCTGCAGGCGTTTGACCCCACTCTCCTTGAACGCCCATTTGCTATTGCCGCGACAAAAACTGATTCCCAAGGCGAAGGTCAACACCTTCAGACTCTTCAAGCCTATTGCCTCCAACATGAATATCCATGCTTTCCACTTTCAGCCGTGACCAGAGATGGGCTCCCCTCATTAATTACGTATCTCGAGCAAGCCGTCATGGAGAATAAAGCCTCATGCAAGAACTCTTAACCACTTGCAAGCGAGTGGTGGTAAAGATTGGGAGCAGCCTTGTGGCCTCTTCAGCTGGAGGACTCCACCTTGATCGAATCGAAAGGCTGACGAAAGAATTCGGTGCCCTACAATCTCGTGATCGTGAACTTGTGATCGTATCGTCCGGCGCCATCGTGGCAGGCATTTCCCATTTGGGGTTAACCACCTATCCTCAAGAACTCCCCCTGCGACAAGCGGCTGCAGCGGTTGGACAAAGCCACATCTTATGGGCCTACGAGACAGCCTTTAAGAGGTGCGGACATAAAATTGCTCAAATTCTCTTAACACACCAAGACCTGGGGGGGCGGCGGCGATTTCTGAATGCGAGGCATACACTTACCCAGTTGATTCAACTGGGAGTCATTCCGATTATTAACGAAAATGACACTCTCTCAATTGATGAAATTCGATTCGGCGACAACGATGCATTGGCCGGACAAATTGCGCATCTCGTCGATGCCGATCTCTTGGTCATCTTATCTGATGTCAATGGGCTCTATGATGCAGACCCTCATATCAATCCCTCAGCCAAACTCATTCCCCATGTGCCAAGCATTACCAAACGGATTGAAAGCCTGGCAGGAGTCTCAAGAACCCAAGCGAGTCGT
>JAJDBQ010000220.1 GCA_029261255.1 Nitrospirales bacterium | reverse complement strand
TTGCGCTTCCAAGTTTCCCGAGCGGCGCACCGATCGGGCGTATTGGTTTTCGACGACAGCACGCCCTTCCTCCAATTGATGGACGACCATCTTCACGCCTTCCAGAATGTCTACCGGTTCAAAGCCAGTCACCACAATGGGCACGTGGTATTTTTGAGTGATGGGTTCGTACATGTCATAGCCCATAATGGTGCACACATGGCCTGCGGCAAGGAAGCCCTGTATTTGATTTTCAGGTGAAGAAAGCAGCGCTTCCATCGCAGGAGGAACTAACACATGGGCTACAAGGACGAAAAAATTTGTAAGCTGTAATCGTTGTGCCTGAAGAATGGCCATGGCTTGGGCTGGCGCGGTCGTTTCAAAGCCCACCGCAAAGATGACGATCTGGCTCGAGGGATTTGCTAGAGCGATGGCGACGGCGTCGAGAGGAGAATAGATGATGCGAACATCTCCGCCTTGGGCTTTGACCTTGAGTAAGTCCTCGTGGGTTCCCGGTACGCGGAGCATATCTCCAAAAGAACAAAGAATAACCTCGAAAATCTTGGCGAGTTCGCATGCGGTATCAATCAATTCAATAGGCGTGACGCACACCGGACATCCGGGGCCATGGATCAAAGTGATCTCAGATGGCAAGAGCCGATCCAGCCCATACCGAACGATAGAATGCGTTTGTCCCCCGCAGACTTCCATGATGGTCCAAGGATGGCGAGTGATTTGATGGATTTCTCTGGAAAGCGCTTCCACCGCTTTCGGGTCTCGAAATTCATCCACGTATTTCATAAAGAAGAACTCTCATTGGTTTGCCTAGAATTCAGTTGTTCAATCAACGATAACGATTCTTTAGCCGCTTGCTCATCCACTTTACTGATCGCAAAACCCACGTGGACGATGACGTAATCACCTACGGAAGCCTCGGGGACTAAGGATAAACACACCTCTTTCGTGACGCCTGCAAACGAAACCGTTCCGGTGCGGAGTTCATCATCTTGAATGCGTTGAATTTGTCCGGGAATAGCGAGGCACATGCTTGTGTGAAAAAATGTTTATGCTGAGTTGTTCTGTTGCACGAATTGGTGCATGGTTATGAAAGCTTGTCCTAAGCATAGGCCCCCATCATTTGGGCTAAACAGCTGCGGGGTATAGACGGTGAACCCAAGTTTCGTGAGTGCTGCTTCAGATAGCTTGAGGAGTAGGGCATTTTGAAAGACGCCACCGGAGAGAACGATCTGAGGGCACTGAATGCGTTCAGCTACATCCGTAATCAATATGGCGAGTGCGTGATGAAATCTAAATGCAATCGCTGACGGACTTTCCTGCTCTGAAATGTCCCGGACGATAGCAGAGATCAATGGTTGCCAATCGGCCACCCAGGGCTCTTGCAATTGTGACTGTGGTTCTAAGGGAATGTGATATGGGTGAAGATGCGTTTTCTCCATTTCGCTCTCTGCTAAAAATTCAAGAGCCATGGCGGCTTCCCCTTCGAAACTCGCTACTTGGGATAGACCTAATAACGCACTTACGCCATCAAAGAGTCGACCAATACTGGTGGTGATCGGACAATTGATATTTTTTTCTAATAATGTCACTAAAGAGCGCGTCATCTGCTGTCCCAGGGATTGTAGTGGCGGAAGGTCCCATTCAAATACCTTTTCACCGAACACCTCATACAATAAGGCCAATGCGACTCGACGAGGTTCTCGCATGCAGATCTCTCCACCTGGCAGGCGGAAAGGTGTTATATGAGCTAGGCGTGTGAAATCGGTATCTTTGCAAAGAAGAAACTCTCCACCCCACATCGTGTCGTCTAGCCCATATCCGGCTCCATCCCAGGCCACGCCAAGTACAGGTCCTTGTAAGTCATGTTCAGCTTGGCATGCGGAGATGTGGGCATGGTGATGTTGGATTGGCATTACAGGAATGTTGAGTTTCTTTCCAAGCTGAGAAGCGAATCTTGAGGAGCGAAAATCCGGATGGCTATCACAGGCAATGGTTTGCGGTGTGACGTGAAACAAGGTCAGCATGTCAGCAATGGTTTGTTCAAACTGGGTTGAGGCTTCAGGAGTCGAAAGATCTCCGATGTGTTGACTGACGATAATCTGTTCGCCAGTGGTGACCGCAACCGCATTTTTGAGATGACCGCCCACTGCTAAAATTGGAAAAGCAGTGAGATCATTATCGAAATCTCGTTTGACTGATAAGGGAGAAGGTACATACCCTCGTGCGCGACGACGCATCAGACATTTCTCGTTCACGACTTGAACGACTGAATCATCTATGGGCCTGACTATCGGTCGATCATGCACGAGAAACGCATCGGCGATTCCTTGAAGACGATGTATTGCATCTCGTTCATCAATTACCAAAGGCTCTTCTGATCGATTCCCACTCGTTGCGATGACTGGCATGAGGAGATCATTCATCAACAGATGATGGAGGGGCGTAAAGGGGAGCATGGCTCCCACATAGGGATTGTTGGGTGCAACGTTCCATGCCAAGGTGGATGCGGTTCTTTTTTTGACTAATACGATAGGGGCTGCGGGGGATATTAGAAGGTCTCTTGCATCGTGTGAGACTAAGCAATGCTGTTCGACGTAGGGTAGGGAAGGAAAAAGTATTGCAAAGGGCTTAGTGGGTCGGTTCTTTCTTTGGCGTAATCGTTGGACGGCTTCCGATGATTCAGCATTCACCCACAGCTGAAATCCTCCCAAGCCTTTCACGGCTAGTATCCCGCCGTTTCTGACTATCTCTGAGGCGGCGTGCAGGCCCTCTTCTCGCTGGGCCGATAGATTTCCTTCTTGGTTCCATAATTCAACCTGAGGGCCGCATGAAGGGCAGGCAATCGTTTCCGCATGGAACCGGCGGTCAGAAGGATCATCATATTCTTGTTGGCAATGATGGCAGAGTGGGAATAGATGCATCGTGGTATTGAGACGGTCATATGGCAGTCGAAGAGCAATACTGAATCGTGGCCCGCATTGCGTACATGTGGTGAATGGATAGCGATATCTACGCGACAGTGGGTTGTTTACGTCTTCTAGGCATTGTTGACAAGTAGCCAGGTCGGGTGAAACGACAGATTGCGTCTGATCGTTCCATTGGCTGTTGCCTATAGAAAAGGACTGCTCATCGATAATCGGAAGAGAGATTGACGTCATTGTCTCTATGTTTCCAGATGAAGGTAACTCGGTCATCATACGCTTCTGAAATACTCGAAGTTGGTTTGGAGTTCCTTCCAGTTCAAGCAACGTTCCCTGTGGAGTATTCGAGGTCCACCCGCCGAGCGATAAGTCTTGAGCCAATCGAAACACAAAGGGGCGGAAGCCTATCCCTTGAACCGTTCCGCGAATCGTCAGTTGAATCCGCTCACGCTGCTCGGATCCGATATGTGCTTGAACGCCAGAGTTCATCGTGCCTTCTCCATGAATTCAATGTCTTTAATGATCAGTTCTGGGTGGCCTTCCCACGCAATGTCTCCTGAGAAACAGTGAGGGCAGCCGTAGGTTTCTGGGGTACGATCAAACACCGCTTCGCAGGATTGGCATGTCCCGGTTGAAACCCGTACGTGAATGTCTAGGTCGGCGGAATCGACCGCAGTGCCCTGAGCCGCAAAATGAAAGGTAGCTCGCAATTCTTCCGGGGTATGACTGGCTAAATGGGAATGGCTATCAATTTCTAGTCGAATGCGTGACAGATTCGTCCCTGGCCGATTCTGACACAGTTGTTCAACCTGCTTCACGACTTGTTGCAGTAATTGCAGTTCATGCATGGGACAAGCTCAATTCTTCGACGACAATCCGATTGGCTACATTCGTCATAGCCTTGAATACAGGTGGTGATAAGACTTGTCCTTTTTGAAGATGGTCCAACTCGATGCCAAAGAGGACGATGTGTGCAGGTAAGACTTCCAGCGTATGAGCCAGAGTTAGCGCTTCTGCCAGGCCAAAGGCATGGGTAGAAGCAGCCGATGTGCCCCAAGCCAGTTTTCCAATTTTCTCAAGATCTTGTGGAATGGTGAAACGAAAGATTGTTCCCGATGTGGAATGACTATGAACGGCATCAATGAGAATAAGTGTATCTATATCTTCCATTTCATCTAGTAAATTGAGACCCGCTAATCCACCTTCTAAAACGGAAATGTGAGCAGCCGTATATGCTTGAAGTTGACGGGCAACCAAAATACCAACCGCATCATCCCCCATAAAAGGGTTCCCCAATCCGATAATTTTCATGTTGGCCATTGCTTAGGAAACCTCTTCTCTCGTGAATTTTAAAAAGTGGGTGGCACAAGAGATACATGGGTCATAGCTGCGGATATGTCGTTCACACTTATTGGCGATTTCCTCATCGTTCAGATGCAATAAGCCGGGAAGCATGCTTCGCAAATCGTCTTCCATTCGCCGCTGATTTTGCGAAGTAGGCGGAATAATTTTTGCCAATTGAATAGTCCCGTCTTCATTGACTTGAAAGCGGTGATACAAAACTCCACGCGGAGCTTCTGTGGCAGCGATGCCGGTGCCAGCTTTGATGGTCACGGGTACCGATGGGGATAAGGGCGGTTCGTATTCTTCAATGATGCGAAGGGCTTCATCGAGGGCGTAGAGCACTTCCACCGACCTGGCCACGATGCCCATAGAGGCTCGTTTAAAAGGAAGAGAAAAACCCGTTTCTGCAAAGATTTCTTTCGTCAAAGGCGAGAGTTGATCTTGGTTGAGAGCAAGGCGGGCCAATGGCCCTGTCAAATAAGACTTTCCCTGGAATGTGCAATGGAGGGCTGTGGAATATGGCACCTGTTCTTCGTGGAAGTGATCTTCAAATTCTGGCACAGTGAGATGATGGCCTTCATTCGTGACCAGGGCGCCGCTATTCATGGGGAATTCTGAAGGTCCACGCAGCGACAAGAAAGTATAATCCTGCTCTGGGTCTTCAAACGTAAAGCCGCTCACCCATTGAAGGGTTTTCACTGCCGCGTCCCTTGCCCAACGTAACTCGTCTTTCAATCCGTGCAATTGATCTTTGGTGGGTACCTGAGAAAAACCACCGATCTTTACGGAAACGGGATGAATGGAGCGCCCGCCTAGCAGGGTGATTAACTGATTGCCGGCCTTTTTAAGCCGCAGTCCTTGCTTCACAAGATCGGGATGGACGCGCGCCATCTCGAGACCACTGGCGAATCCTAAAAAATCTGGGGCTTGCAGCATGTAGATGTGC
>JAJDBQ010000219.1 GCA_029261255.1 Nitrospirales bacterium | reverse complement strand
TTATGTGAAGATGGTGCACAATGGCATTGAGTACAGCATGATGCAAGGCTATGCGGAAGGCTTTGAACTCATGTCCAAAAGTGAATACAACTTAGACCTCGCCAACATTGCCGATCTGTGGATGCATGGCAGCGTCGTTCGTTCTTGGCTGTTAGAATTGGCTGCAGGCGCCTTAAAAGATGATCCAAAGCTAGAGGCCTTAAAGGGCTATGTGCAGGATTCAGGAGAAGGCCGATGGATGTTGATGGAGGCCTTGGATAAGGATGTCCCAGTCCCCACCCTCTCGACGGCATTGTTTACACGATTCCGTTCGCGACAGAGCGAATCCTTTTCTGAAAAAATGTTGGCCGCTCTGCGCAATGCGTTTGGCGGACATAGTGTCAAACGATGACGGCTTTTAACTGAAGAGGAAGATTGCGATGAGCTCTCATACTCCATCAAACCCATCCAGCTCTTCAGACACGGCAGCGCGAACGACGATCACGCAACCCTGTACGATCGTCATCTTCGGGGCCTCAGGGGATCTCACTCGCCGCAAGCTGCTACCAGCCCTGTATAACTTGATGCTCGATGGTCTGTTACCTGAAAACTTCGCCGTCTTAGGATTAGGCCGCAAGAGTATTGCTGACGAAGATTTTCGTGCGATAGCCAAAGATGGAATCGAACAGTTTTCCCGACAAACACTCCAACCTGAAAAATGGGAAAACTTTCACCGGCGCCTCTTTTACTGTGCTGGTGACATCAAGGCTTCAGAATACTATGGAACCATTCGGGATCGCCTGAAGGACATAGAGACGCCTCTCAATCTACCCGGCAATCGCATATTTTACTTGGCGATTCCTCCCGATTCCTTTGCACCTGCCTGTGAAGGGCTCCACAAAGTAGGCCTAGTGTCTCAGGTTAATGATTCAGACGTCTATTCACGAGTGATTGTCGAGAAACCCATTGGGCATGATTTGCCTTCTGCTCAAAAGATCAATACCGCCATTGGCAACGTGTTCGATGAATCGCAAATTTATCGCATCGACCATTACCTCGGAAAAGAAACCGTACAAAACATCATGGTCATGCGGTTTGCCAACTCCATTTTTGAACCCATTTGGAACCATAAGTATATCGATCATGTGCAGCTCACCGTGAGTGAAGCCGTGACCCTCGGGAGTCGTGCCGCGTATTATGAAGGCGCCGGCGCACTGAGAGACATGATACAGAATCATATTTTGCAGTTACTGTGTCTCATTGCGATGGAGCCACCATACTCACTTGATCCCGATGTGGTCCGCAACGCCCGCATGGATGTGTTGAGAGGGTTGCGCCCCATTCGTGGAAAAGAAGTCGAAGAAATGACCGTGCGGGCGCAATATGCCCATGGCACAATTAATGGCGAAGAAGTTCCCGGGTATCGTCGAGAAGAAGGTGTGAAACCTGATTCCACAACCGAAACCTATGTGGCCTTAAAAGTCTTTGTCGAAAATTGGCGGTGGGCCGGTGTGCCATTTTATATCCGCACCGGAAAAGCCATGACCAAACGAGCATCAGAAATCGCTGTTCAGTTCAAAGAAATTCCGCAAATCTTATTCAATGCCAATCCGGATGTTCCCCAAGCACCGAATGTACTGAAGTTGCGCATTCAACCCGAAGAGGGATTGTCCTTGCGAATCATCTCCAAAGTTCCCGGGTCTAAAGCCAACACCCATCCGGTGGAAATGGACTTTCAATATGGTGACGCCTTCGACGCCCCATCCCCGGAAGCCTATGAACGCCTCTTATTAGACGTGATGACCGGCGACACCTCACTCTTTATGCGTCGAGATGCCGTTGAAGCTTCATGGTCTTGGGTCACAGATATCATTGAAGGTTGGGCCACCCACGGAAGCAAGTGGTTGCCAGAGTATCAGGCGGGTACGTGGGGACCCGTTGAGGCTGACCGCCTCATTCAAACAGACGGTCACCATTGGCGAGAAGTGTAACCTCACCATTCCCTCTCGTTCTCAATCTCCTGTTGTGCTTTGCATAAAGCGTTAGGCGAAAAGCGAGAATTCATTTCGCTGTTCGCCTTTCGTTCCCAATCTTTGTCTTCACTCCTTGCTTCCTCCCTTCATGCCTGTTGTTTTCAAACCTTAATTGTTTGAATTTCTTCAACTTCGAATCCCGATATACGAGACCCTCGTTGTTGTACAAAGTAGAACTGCAATTAGAAGGAGGTGGGCATGACGTCCAGAGCTGAAGGGTTCTCACTATATGAAAATCTCTATCGGCAGTTAATAATGAGGCTGTTTATCTAAAGCAGAGTCAACCTCATTCTGTGTGTGTGAGGAAATTGCTCACATCCTTGAAAGAGATTGAATACCTACCAAAGATACCAAAAAATGACAGATAGATGAAGGAACAAATAAACCAGGAGCCCCTACGGATGCACATCCATAGAGGCTAATTTTTAAGGTCATCTCATCTGCCTTCATTGTGCCGTGCTGCAAAAGACAAGATCTGGGAACTCCACCATATAAAGATGGACTTCATTTGTGCCGAAACCCTGGATACCCCCTTAGTGCTGTATTCGAAGAATAATCATGACAAACATCACAAAAAATTAGAAAAATGCTAGAAACTGGACCCATCCTTACTGGATTTTTTGATTGGCGATTGGTCTGTTTATCCTTATTGATAGCCATACTCTCAGCGTATGTCGCCCTGGATTTAGCTAGCAGAATTACAGCGAACACAGGCCCTCTCAGACTCTGGTGGCTAAGCGGTGGAGCTGCCGTCATGGGAACCGGGATTTGGTCTATGCATTTCATCGGGATGCTCGCCCTCAGCCTACCCATCCCAATATCTTACGACATCCCAACGGTGTTGATTTCTCTCCTGGCCGCTATCGGCGCGTCGGGGATAGCTCTCAATATCATGAGCAAGAGCACCATAAGTGGTTGGACATGGTGTTGGGGAAGTGTGTGCATGGGATCCGGAATTGGCCTCATGCATTATATTGGAATGTTTGCCGTTCGACTTCAGGCCCACCTCATCCATGATCCTGCCATCGTTATCCTTTCTGTGGTGATTGCTGTCAGTGTTGCCTTCGTCGCGCTAAGGGTTTTTCATGAT
This sequence comes from Nitrospirales bacterium, assembly GCA_029261255.1. Lineage (GTDB taxonomy): Bacteria > Nitrospirota > Nitrospiria > Nitrospirales > UBA8639 > Nitrospira_E. Next base: position 3,619 of record JAJDBQ010000219.1, on the reverse strand, counting down.
TTCCGAGAACAGAGCAAATCACCTTGGGGATGGAGAAGGCTAGGAAGTGCCTTACTCTTGGGCGTGGCCATTCCCGGACTACATTATACCGCCATGGCAGGGGCGAGCTTCACCGTAACAGAGCACATGGTGGGAAGCATGAGCTATGCAACAGAAGTCTCAATTCTTGGTGGATCGGCTATTACCATCTTCACGTTTATCATTCTCGGCTTGACCTTGATCACCTCTATCATTGATCGACGATTTCAAGCCCAAACACTCCAATTGGAAAAAAATAATGTGGAGTTGCGGCAGGCTAGAGACCGCGCAATGGAAGCCGTTCATTTGAAATCCAATTTCCTTGCGACCATGAGCCATGAAATCCGCACTCCCATGAACGGCGTCATCGGAATGACCGAGTTGCTCCTCGACACGGAACTCACACCCACTCAACGGGAATGCGCTGAAACGGTTCGCCGTTCTGGGGACACGCTCCTCCTGATCATTAACGATATCCTCGACTTCTCCAAAATTGAAGCCGGAAAACTGGATTTAGAACATATCGAGTTTCATCTCCATACCATCATCGAGGATGTCCTAAACCTGCTCGCGGAAAGGGCAGAGCAGAAAGAATTAGAACTGGTCGGAAAAATTTCAGCCCAAGTACCTCATATTGTAAAAGGAGATCCGGGTCGACTACGGCAGGTACTCACGAATCTGGTGAGCAATGCCGTCAAGTTTACACACCAAGGAGAAGTGGTCCTCAACGTGTTGCTCGAAACGGACAGTGAAGAGATCCTCAAGATCCGCTTTAATGTCAACGATACCGGCATTGGCATCACCAATGACGCGAAGGACTCCCTGTTTGAATCATTCAGTCAGGCTGATAGCTCGACAACTCGAAAGTTCGGAGGCACAGGACTCGGGCTCGCCATTTCTCAGCGCCTTGTGGAACTCATGGGTGGAGTGATCGGAGTCGACAGTGAAGAAGGTCAGGGAAGCTGTTTTTGGTTTACGATCACACTTGGGAAAGCGGAAGCTCACAAACAAACTCTCGCCCCTTCACCGATCGGATTACACGGACAACATGTGTGCCTCATCGATAAGAACACCACCAATTTGTCGCTCCTCCAGGATTTCGCACAACAATGGGGCATGCGGTTCCACTCAGCCAATACGAGCTCTGAGGCATTAGCCTGTCTTGCGGAAGCCAATGCCCAAGGAGACCCATTTGATATCGCTATTATTGATGGCAATATGCCAGAGATGAATGGAGTGGGGCTCATCGAAACGCTGAATACTGATCCGCATTTTGCCGCCTTACCGTTAATCATTCTGACGACGATACGCCAGAAAAACGCGATACAGGCTGATCACGTGAAACAGCCTCATGCCTTTCTGACGAAACCTGCCCAAGCGTCTCCGCTTTTGGAGGGTATATTACGAGTAATGGGGCAGGAACAGTCGGCCGAACAAGTCACATTGCCAGAACCATATCTCATCCCAAGCGACTGCTCTGCCACGGAAGCACGCGCGAAGATGCGTATTTTATTAGCGGAAGACAATCTCGTGAATCAAAAGGTGGCCGTACGAATGATGGAGAAGTTAGGCTATAAAGTGGACGTGGCTATCGACGGCAAAGAGGCACTCGATGCCTTGACTCGTCATTCATATGACGTCGTGTTGATGGATTGTCAAATGCCAGAAATGGACGGGTTTGAAGCCACACGAAAGATTCGTGAAGCGGAAGGTGTCGAGGACGAGTCGAGTGAGATCAATCCGACTAACGGTTTACCCCTTACGTCTGAGCATGTTCCGATTATTGCCCTCACAGCCAATGCGCTACCGGAAGATCGAGAAAAATGCCTGGAAGCGGGGATGGATGATTTTCTCACAAAACCTATTCAGATGGAGAAATTGGATCGCGCCCTTCAGAAATGGATTAATGAAAAGAGATACTCCAGAGTTGAAGATAAATTGAGAGAAGAACTCCAGGAAGAGATATCCGCAGTCTCCTAACCACGCCTGCCTTCCATCGCCATTTCCTTGACATTCAGACATCGGTCGCTAGGAAACAAGACACCTCAGGAATAAAACCCAAATAGATCTTGATCAGCAATAAGACCACCAGTTTCAAAAAAAAAGAGGCAGCCTTTTCGGCTGCCTCTTTTCGATATCAACGGTTTTTTTGAAATTCTTACGGCACTTGTCGTTCTACTATGGGATTAATGGTCACGTCGCCGAGTAATTCCAAGCCAAAACGAGGGTTCTCTTCTATTTCGTTGGCATAGAGACGGCCTTGGGGCGCATCAAATTTTATGTCTAACGTCGTCGTGTTCCCAGGTTCAATCGTCACCTCGAATTCCTGATTCATCATCGGATGCCAAGCCATGGCCTTGTACGTACCAGGTGGAATATCCGAAATCTCGTATTTTCCGTCCTGACTACTTAACACGTAATACGGATGATCTACCGCTAAGCCCCAGCTTTCCATATAGGCATGAAAGCCACATTGCATCACAAACACGTTCCGGCCTTTTCGCATTTTAACTGGATGGCTGATGACTTTCCCGGCACGGTTTTTGACATTTACGTTTTTGAGGAGCTGCTCTTTTTTAATCTTCTTACTCATGGGAAGAGGAACATTGAATAACACGCGCGCACCCATCTTCGATGTTTCATACGCTTGAATATCGTGCAACACGGGATCCTTATTCACCACTTCGATTTTTTCTTTATTCCGCACCACCACTATATAGGGATCAAACTTACAATCCACGGCCTCAATTCTTGGTGGGACATAGTTAAAGGTTTTCCCCTTTTTTATATTCGTCAACACAATGACAACGTCCTTAAAGCCGCCATTGGCATCCACATTAAACGGTTGGAGCAAACGCCATCCCGTCCCCGTTGAAATTCGGCCACAAAAAACGGGATCAGGCAGGGTCACTAAATTGTAGCCTTTTGGTCTCGGCACTTTTCCCTCTAGTGTCACGACACCTGAGAGAGTCCCTCCGTTTTCTACGGCAGTTTCTTCATAGGCTTCGGCAGAAGATACTCCCAAAAAAATAGTGAAAAGAATGACACTGGAAATTTTCCACACACTCATGAAACCCTCCTTACAACGAATGGACATTCAGATACCATCAGAAAAATAGAAATGTACAAAAGGCGCCCTTTAGCGAATCTGCCCTTTCATCAGGTTCCAAACTCCAAGCATTTTATTATTCACTGCATGGGGAAGGAAATAATGATTCCTCCCATGACATCCCCAACATTTCGATCTCGCTTCCCACTTAACACATGAGTGTTATGGCAATTGACGCAAGCCTTTGATACCGCTTTATCGGCATATATTGCTTTAAAATAACGTTTTTCACCACGACTAATCACTCCCGTAAAAGACTGGTCAGGATTGTTTCCTACGGCTTCTAAACCTTCTCTCTCGAAATCCGTAGTTGGCCCATTTCGTTCATACAAGGGAAAAAGACTGGCTAAGCGATATTGTAACCCCAAGCCACTCTCCCCGACCTTTAATCCCGACAACAATAACATTTGTGCTGGGAGTGGAAGGGCCTTTTGTTTTTTCCATCCTTCAGACGCAATCACTGTCCCAGTCTCTTGCATACGATCTACTACA
>JAJDBQ010000218.1 GCA_029261255.1 Nitrospirales bacterium | reverse complement strand
CCGTCGCCCCTGACTCTCACTGGCCTTCGCCACATCGTCATACGGCACAAACGTCGCTCTCCCCAGATCTCCCATCACCTTCGTGAGCGCTGACGTCAAGGTCGTCTTGCCATGGTCCACATGCCCAATGGTGCCCACATTTAGATGCGGCTTCTTTCGCTCAAATTTCGCCTTCGCCATCTCCGCTTCTCCTTCACTCGCATCCAGAAGATGAATACATCATTACTTTATAGATCAAATGGAGCCCACGACGCGGATCGAACGCGTGACCTCGTCCTTACCAAGGACGTGCTCTACCAACTGAGCTACATGGGCCCTCGCCGCAATTTCACAACAACTCATTTTCACCCTTGACACATCCACCGCCTGCCTACCTCGATATAAAAATGGAGCGGGCGATGGGATTTGAACCCACGACAGCCAGCTTGGAAGGCTGGAACTCTACCACTGAGCTACGCCCGCATTACCGTTTACCTTGCTATTATTCCTATAAATATTTTCCTAATTTAATCTTTACGCTTTCCACTTGCCCTACATACAATCTACTGAAAATGGTGGGCAGGCAAGGGTTCGAACCTTGGAAGCCGATGGCAGCAGATTTACAGTCTGCCCCCGTTGACCACTTGGGTACCTGCCCATTATGACCAAGTAGGGCCGATTTCTACACAAACTGTCTTTGAATTACATCATGGAAATCTAGACGAAGATCTTATGTGACGTGAGGCAACGCCCTTAACCTCTCCTGATGATCCCCTTCAACAACCAATAAATCTTAAAGGTTTGTTCTTAAGTACAGGAGCGGAATAAATTTACCCTGCCTGTAAACAGAGTATTATAATTTCATCAGTTGTTTGGGTCAAGACTAAGATGCGATCTTTTATTTGGGAGCGGAGCGAGAGTCAATTTGACAAATGCCCATCATCCAAGACACATTGCCAAATCAACATGAGGATAATTCATTCTACTTAAATACGACCATCGGCACAACTCCCCATGACGATCTGTAGACAAATCAGGCAACGGACACACCTCATTCTTTTTCTCATTGGACTTGCCGTTCTGTGGATAGGGTCAACGGCTCCTATCATGTATGGGCAAGGAGTCCACACTGCAGGAAAAGGGCTAGGAACGATAACCACCCCAAGCGGGACCACTCTTTTTGTAGAAATTGCCGATTCTCCAGATAAGCGGACACAAGGACTGATGTTTCGTCCGTCAATGGCCCCTGATAGAGGCATGCTTTTTCAGTTCCCCGAACAAGGGGACCACACGTTTTGGATGAAAAACACGCTGATTTCGTTGGATATACTCTGGCTTGATGAATCCGGAACCATTCTGCACCTAGAAGCCAATGTGCCTACTTGCCCTCGAAAGGATGATGGGTGCCCAAGATATCGAGCGCCTGTTAAATCGCTACACGTTCTTGAGCTCAACGCTGGCATGGCAAAAAAACTAAATTTAACAGCAGGTAGCCAGCTGACAATTGACCTCCCGCCCATGAGCTTCCCATACTAAAAGCTTCCGTCCAAACCCAGGGATTCCTAAGCCCACCCTCGCACTCGCTTCGCCGAAATAATACCATCAACTCGTTGGATTTCCTGAATAATCAGCTCCAAATGTGCTGTATTTTTCACTTCAATCACAAAGTCCAAGACAGCTTTTTGATCTTCTCGGGTTGAGATTTCCGCCTTGGTAATATTCGCCTTGCATTGTGAGATGCCAGACGAGACTTTGGCTAAAACTCCAGGACGATCAAGCGTGAGCACCGACACATCAACAGAATGAGAGCCAGCAACATCACCATCCCACTCCACTTTCACCAACCGACTATGCTCCCATTCCAATGATTGGAAGTTTGGACAATCGACTGCGTGAATCGTCAACCCTCGCCCTCTCGTGATATACCCACGAATGGGTTCTCCAGGAACAGGCTTGCAACACTTCGAGAGTTGCATGAGGACATCTTTTGTCCCACCAAATTTGACCGGTCCGCCTCGAAAAAGACCAGGTGACTTTGGAGACGAGACCACCAACTCATCTTGCGTGGCATTTTGAGGGAATGAACCGTCGAGCTCTTCCTGGAATGATTCAACAATTTGATCAGGAGAAAGACGCCCGAATCCTACCATTCGAATAAGTTCATCCACAGTCTCACAGCCCCTACCCTTAGCCATTGAGACTAACCGCTCAGACTTCAAGGACTGTTCAACTGAATATTGATGCCGCTGAAATTCTTGCTCTAATAAATGACGCCCGAGCTCCAGCGCCCGCTTTTGCTCTTCAACTTTAAACCAATGCTTGATTTTCGTTTTGGCTTTTGACGTACGAACAAATTTCAACCAACCGCGATGAGGGACCTGAGCAGAAGACGTCAAGATTTCCACCATATCTCCGCTATGTAGTTGGTGTCGCAAGGGAACTAACTTGCCATTGACCTTGGCCCCCACGCACTGGTCACCAATTTCGGTATGAATGGCATAGGCTAAATCCAACGGAGTCGATCCGACCGGCACTTCCCGCACTTCCCCTTTTGGGGTAAACACGAACACCACATCATGGAATAAATCTAACTTCACGGAATCCATGAATTGTCGATTGTCCGAAAGGTCTTTGTGCCACTCGACAAACTGCCGAAGCCAACTAAAGACGTCTTCATCACTGCCCCTCGCTTTCCCCGGCTCTTTATACAACCAATGAGCCGCAACACCATATTCATTGATCCGGTGCATTTCAGCGGTTCGAATCTGAAACTCCACATACTCCCCCTGAGGCCCAACCACTGTCGTATGCAAGGATTGATAAAGATTGGAACGCGGCGTGGCCACATAATCCTTCACTCGACCAGGAACGGGAGGCCAAATCGAATGAATGAGACCCAGGACGGCATAACAATTCATTCGTGAATCCGTGACAACACGAATTGCTGTCAGGTCATAAATTTCATCAAACGAAACCGAACGCCGCTCCATTTTTTGGTAAATGCTAAACAGGTGCTTAGGCCTTCCGTCGATCTGCCCCGAAAGGCCCGCTTCGGCAATCGCTTCCTGTGCAATCTGAATCAGAGATTGAATAAAGGCCTGTCGCTCATCATCTTTCTTGGCCAATCGCAATTTCAAAAGGGAGCAGGCTTCAGGCTGGAGATATTGAAAACAGAGGTCCTCTAATTCTTGCTTGATCCAACTCATGCCTAGCCGGTTAGCTAAAGGGGCATAGATCTCCATCGTTTCTTGCGAAATTTTCTTTCGCTTCTCATCCGACAAGCCTTCCAAAGTCTGCATATTGTGGAGGCGATCCGCGAGCTTGATAAACACCACCCGAATATCATCCGCCATGGATAGAACCATTTTCCGGAAATTCTCGGCTTGTTTTTCCTCGTAGGTCTCAAATGAGATTTTCCCAATCTTCGTCACGCCATCAACCAACCGCGCGACATCCGCCCCAAACTGCTCTTCTAATTCCTCTTGGGTTGCAACCGTGTCTTCCAGCGTGTCATGCAGCAGCCCAGCAACAATCGCCGGGACATCGAGCTTCAAAAAGGTCAAAATACCGGCAACCGCTAAAGGATGCTGAACATACGGCTCACCGGTTTGGCGAGTTTGTCCTTCGTGAGCTTTCACGGAATACTCAAACGCTCGACGAATCAGGCTCGTATCAGCTTCAGGGTGGTACGCCACCACCTGCTCCATCAACTGTTCAATATCGGTCAAATGCACAACACTCATCAGATCAAATCCTCATACATTTCCGCTCATCTCTGTCCAAAAATTATAACAAAAAACAAAGAGAATTACTGAATACTCTTTGGAATCCTGTGCTCCCAACATGTTGGCACAAACTATTTGACCTTACAGCCCTCCTCGTAAAAGGCGAAGCAAGACGCACAGTTAGATCATTCATGCTCATTCAATGGATACAGCTAAGGCGTAAACAAAGGCGTTTGACTGGTTGCTGTTCGTCTGATGAAAGAGGGGTTTACAGATGACGATCCACATCCATCTGCACGCCCAGAATACGAATCACTCGTATTCGGGTCGGAGTCAGTCGGTAGAACACAAGATGTCGGTGGACTTGCAGTTGCCGGCAACCACGTCGAAGGTCATCTCGTTTCATTCCCAATTCCGGCTGATCAATCAGTCCTTCAATACCATCGACCAGCGCGTCATAGTACAAATCGGCTTGCCGCACGCCCCATGCACGAAAGGAATAGCCCCAAATCTCTTGAAGGTCTTGCTTAGCCCGCCGCAGGAGGTGGACAATCCGACGCGAGTGTTTCGGCAGTTGGGATCTAGATTCCGGCATCCCGCTTAGCCGCCCTGCGGATCGCTTCCCGATTCAGTGGCCCGGCATCCCCACTCTCTTCACCTTCGATCAAGGCGTTTCGCAACGCCTGCCGTTTGAGGTCCTGATATTCTTTGGCGGAGAGCATCACCCCTGCCGCTTTCCCATTTCGGGTAATCGTCACGGGTTCTCCTTGCGCGTGCATGAGCAAATCTCCAAACCGACTTTGGGCATCAGTTGCAGTTACGGTTTTCATCGTTGGTCCTCCATAGGTGATAATAGCCAATCTATCTACTTTACCTAAAATGGGTAATTATGACCACCCCCTCGACCTCTGGAAAGCCATGCTAAACGTCAGTTGGGAATCCATCTTCGATCTTACTCCTCATCACCTGTTGAAAATTAAAGTTCAACACACATTCTATTCAACTATTGATGCTGCCAGGTGTCGGCCCGGCAGTCGAGGTCCTTGTGTTTCGGCAAAAGGACCCAAAGCCATTGACGCCCAGTCAGGCAGAAATGATAGTACGAACGCCAGAAAGAGAGCGGGCCAACTCACTGCGCTCAAACAAGGCCCGCCAGATATAAAGAGCGTCCGTCTTGAGGGCCTGACTGCAGACGTTGGGCTCAAGGAAGAAAGACGAACAGCAGTATCTGCGACATGGCTGGCTAGCCACGAATACGCTGCGCTGTTGTTCATGTGGTCGGGCGAGTCTGTACACGGAAGAAGCTAATCTTTCGAAAATGTAATACTACGCCCTAGTCAGTTACATTTTTTGCCTTTTTCGATCCCCCATTTCTATTTTCACTTTGGCAAAAAACGAAAATAGAATGTGACATTTGATAATCGCGTAGGCCTGCTCCCGACCGAGGGTGTATGAAAACTCCGTAAGAAATTCGGATCTAAAAATTTAGCTTCTGAGGATCGCCTGTAGGCGATGATCTCGATAGAAACAAGGGGTAAGGCATCCCCCTGAATCCAGAAAATTCCGAATTCTCCCACAGCCTGGGCCGCATAGCCACCTTTTCACAAGGCCACGAGTCTCAGGTCCGATCAAACTTCTGTCTGTTCCGCCATTTCTAACGCATCGTCCACTTCGATCCCAAGATACCGAACCGTGCTTTCTAATTTTGTGTGCCCTAGCAGGATTTGCACAGCTCGAAGGTTTTTGGTTCTTCTGTAGATGAGAGTCGCTTTCGTCCTTCTCAAGGAATGAGTGCCATAGAGCACTGTTTCGAGGCCAATCATCTCAATCCACTTGTGAACAATACGAGCATACTGTCGCGTTGAAATATGAGTGGAAGGAGTAATGCGACTAGGAAAAAGATAGTCTTCTTGGCATAATTGCTTGTGCCCTATCCAGCTTTTTAGGGCGTCTCTGGTTTGCTCTGTGATTTCGAATTGAACGGGCTGTTGTGTTTTCTGCTGCAGAATCATAGCTCCACGAGCAATACCATTACCATGATGGACATTTCTTACCTTGAGTTTCACGAGATCACAACTGCGTAATTTACTGTCGATCGCCAGGTTAAACATGGCCAACTCTCTGGCATCTTTCTTTAGCTGCAGTCTAATTCGGATCGCCCAGATTTCACGGAGTTTTAAGGGCGGTTTTTGCCCAATGAGTTGGCCTTTATTCCAAGGCGTTGGCGCGGGTGCTGTTTGAGGTACAGGAATCATAATTAGAGCCCTCCTTATTGAGTGGGGAATAATTATGATCCAGGTGCTAGATATTCGCTAGTCGACCCACAGCGGACAAATCAGGATCGTACTATTAACCGTCGGTTCATTTTCATGGCCACCCCAAATAGGTAGCATCTCACCATTCATTGTCCATTCAATACTGTTAGAGTGGATTGCCTCGTTGGAGAAACTTCGAACCGATTGTTCCAGATTGTAGAAGAATGGCGCCGAATTCTTCAGAACTCTTCACTATCATAAAGCCCATGAGCTATATAGTTGGTATTGGTCTATTCCTAAACGGCGAGTGAAAAAAAAGGCCCGACCTCGAAGAAGGCAAGGCCTTTAAATGAGGTAAATCTATCTATCAAGTGTATGTAGGCTACTTCAACTTACCCTTCTTCCAGCGCCAGAATCCAAGACCAGCTAATCCGGTCCCAAACAATAGCATGGTAGAAGGTTCGGGGATTGGGGCCTGTGGGACTTGAACCTGCCGCGTGTATTTTGCAAAAAGAAGTTCGGGACGATTTATATTTCTGAGGCCTGCGCCGTTCAGGATGCTCCAGTCGTTAGCGCCGAAATCTCGAAATATTCCAAAAAGCACGTAAACATCGGCTGAAAGGATTTCAGTAGGTGTGTGGATACGACAAGCGCGGATCACTCCACACACCCCGGGAAAACCCTCGATATCTGAAACATTTTCATTTGTAAGAACAGCGCGCAGGGCACTGTTGGCTCTAACACCCCCTTGCGCATCCCCCACCCAAAATGGATTCGTCTGCCCAAATACCATATCGTAGCTACCATTTACAAAACTAACGTCTAGATTCACTCCCTCAACAACCAATCCCCTAACGCCCGTTGCGGAATTTCCATTAAAAGTAACCACTGGAATCGCCAAGGCAGATGTCGATAAAGCAAGAATAAGACAATTGATTAAGGCGAAGACATTCGTCCATAACTTGAATCGATAATTTTTGTACATTCCGCAAATTTCCATTTCACAAGTTAAAAGTACTGTCAGAGATGCTGTCCATAGTCGATAGTATCGATATTTAGCATTTCACGACCCTACAATTTAACCCCTCTTTAGGGCTATGTAGTGCTAAAGATTCAACAAATGTAATACGGTAAAGAAAAATGAGTTGCGGAGCCTACAAAAGTACTTGGTCGGGCTCCAAGTAAAACTGGTCCATGGGGAATTGGAGATGCGAGAGAACCTCAGAGCCTAGTTGGTCTTCCCCTAGTTTTGTGGACACATTTAAAATGTCCGCTCCTGGCCGAGGCTGTGTAAAAACTCTGTATAAAATTTGCATCTAAAAATTTAGACTTCGAGGATCGTCTGTATTCCACGATCTCTGTATAAGCAAGGGTTGAAGTACCCCCTGAATCCAGAGAATTACGAGTTTTCACACAGCCTGGGCCGACTGCGGAAGTCCAGTAAAACATAAAAGAACACCTTACCTCTTTTCAACTTTAATTTTCGCTTTCCTGAAAAGCGAAAATCGAGATCAACTTAGGATCAACGACTTACAATCTTGAGAACTCGGCTATTGTGGCTTTCGGTGGGAATAACTGAAAAACGGAAGTTGAGATAGTGCTATCGAAGGAGAGGAAATTGGTCAGCCAATTACTCCAGAAATCAATGGCCAAGAAACTGAATGGGGAATTCTTTTGCATTTTCAAGAAATCTCAGATTGTTGGCCAAAGATTTTTTTAAATCAAGACTTTATAAACCCCATTTCATTGAGAATGGCCACAAATCTAACAGTTCCTCTAAGCGAAGTGTTCTATTTTCCGTATTATTTGTCGTCTCAGTTGTCTAGCCGTTTACCCCGCAACTAGATTCTTCTTAAGCCTTGAGGTACTCTTCTACTCTTCCCAATTTCCGACGCCTGCTGTCCGGCTCTTGAGATGGACGCTCTTATCATTCGACGGACCTTGTCTGAGCGCAGCGAGTTGGTCCGCTCCTTCCCAATCCTGCGTCCATCTCATCTGAATGTAGCCGGACTGGGCGTCAATGGTTTTGGCTACTTTTGCCGAAACAAAAGTGGCTCGTCCGCCGGGGCGAAACCCGGCAACACCAAATAACAGTTTGGACATGACGATGGATTCAACAGAGAAAACATAGCCAGCTAACCACCGTCTTTTTTGAATAGGAAAAACTATGATGGATTCCCGATAAAAAATGTCGGGAATGGCCGCGGGCGAGAACTAAATAGGTTATTTCAAAAACAGGAAGGAGAACAGGAGCATGAAACTAAGCTCTATGTGAAAATCTCAATGCTACTCCCCCCCTTTTTGCACATAATTTTTCACAAATTCAGCTGCATTTTCTTCGAGGACTTTATCAATCTCATCAACCAAATCATCCATTTCTTCCTTCAACCGTTCCCCAGTTTCTGCCACTTGAGGATTGGCTTGGACGTCGTCAGCTTCTTGAGGAGCGCTGGGCTTCTTGGACTCGTGCTTTCGATCTTGCTTGTCCATCATCCACCTCCTTGATGTTGTGCATTGAAACACCTCATTTGAGCCTACTCCACGGTTTCTTGGAGCGTCAAGATTTAGCCTCATCACTCGACTAAACTTCATTGCTCCCTCCGCAACATTGTGATACATTCCTTCCAATAGGCGATTAGCTCAGTGGCAGAGCACTGCCTTCACACGGCAGGGGTCACTGGTTCGATCCCAGTATCGCCTACCAAGTCTCTCGTCATTCCTCCATTTCCACTATATTTTCAACTGAGCCCTGAAGATAGCCAACTTGCGATGAGCACGGCAGACCTACCACCTCTTCCATTGTTCAAAAAACACTTGCGCATTTGGAAGTGTGTAATCGGAGGCATTTCGCTCTTTCTCCTGACACATTGCTCGACTGGTCCTCCGCCAAGCCCCCTACCACCCTCAGACAGTGATCTCAATGTATTAGGGCAGGCTTTCCTCTGCCAGACGAAAACTGAAGCGCAGGCCAGTTGGCTAAAACCAGGAAGTCAGAAAACTGCGTGGGGAAATGGGAGCGAACATTTTCAAGAAATTACATCCCCGAATAAACAGGGCCAATGGGTTGTCTTTAATAAAGATGAAACGCTGGTTGGCGTGGTAACCGTTTTCCCAAATGGTCTATCGCTCAATGACTATCCAACCCTTCGAAAAACGTTGGCTCAGTTACCACCAGCCCGTGAATTCTATCTCACCTCTTCTCAACTACTTGAAGGACAGACTCCCGATTCAGCCACTCTGTTCCGCACAGGAAAAGCCAATACGACGCATCAATATTTCCTTCGCCATCGACCCGAAAAAGACGACCAACTGATTATGGCCATCTTTCTCCTCGACCCCTATGAAGCATTATTAGATGGAAACCACCCAAGGTTTCTTACCTATCTGAATGATTCCACCACACCGAATGCAAAAGAGTCAGCACCAGTTGAAACACTCGAATCGAAGGACAAAAACTTTTTAGGCTTGCAGCAATTTGCCAGAGGAGAAATTTCCTTATTTGCGTCCTGCGGGACCAAACGACCAGCCATTGCGCTCGACGCTTACCAACAAGCCATTCAATACGGAATTACTGACAGCAAGCAACTTGCTGAAGCACACCATCGTCGTGGACTTTCCTTCGATCAACTTGGGAAATTCCCTGAAGCCAAAGCGGCTATTGACGAAGCCTTGGCGATTCAACCGCATGCTCCTAACATCCTCAACAGTTATGGGACGGTCTTGGTCAAAATGAAGAAAATTCCTGCCGGCATTCAGGCGTATGAACAAGCCTTAGCCCTCCAACCAGCCTATTCTAAAGCTCGATTCAATTTGGCGAAAGTGTTTGAATCGATCAACCCGAAACGAGCGATTCAGGAATATGAAACATTCATTGTCTTGGCCGAGGATAATCCGGAAGAAACGTCGAAAGTGGCGATCGCCAAAGCCAAACTTAAGATTTTACAAAATTAAAGAATCTCCAGAATTTAAGACAGAACATGAACACACCCACATGTGATGACAGATGAAATTTTATGCAGTACGTCGTGGCCGAACCATCGGAGTGTTTGATAATTGGGACGCCTGTCGAAAACAAGTGTTCAAGTTTCCCGGTGCAGAATATAAAGCTTTCCCAACAAGAGACGAAGCCGTAACGTTTCTCTCTTCTGCTGCCTCAATCCCGAAGAAAACAAAAAAATCACCAGAGACAACACCTGATTCCTCTACGGAGATTTGGGTGGACGGTTCCTGCTTTCCTCAAAAGGATGGCTCCCTTTGTATCGGTTGGGGCTTACTGGTCAAGCAGAATGGTGAAGAAGTCTACCGTGCCAAGGGCAATGATATACCACCTGAAGCGACGAACCATCGAAATGTCGCAGGAGAGATTTTCGGCATCCTGAAAGCGCTGGAATGGTGCCAGGCACAGGGCATTGGAGAGGTGGCGATCTACTTTGACTATCAAGGGTTGGAAAGTTGGGCCACTGGAGCCTGGCGCGCCAAATTGCCGTTCACGCAAGCCTACACACAAACCGTGAGCGAATCAGGGATGACCATTCAATGGATCAAAGTGAAAGCCCATTCTGGCAATCCAGAAAACGACATTGTGGATCAATTAGCGAAGGAAGGCGCCATGGGGAGAACGTGAAAAAAATAGTGCGAGATGACAGGAGAGCGAAAAATGACGGCGAACGTTATCTTATAATTTACCCTCGCCTTTTAAATAACTGCGGAATTGGCCCATGAGTTCCTCGCCTAGAACTCCGACATCAGGCTTGGTCTTCATGTAATCTCGTATTTCTTCTAAGCGTTGCTCAGCTTGATCATTGCCCTTTAATCGCTTGGTTTTACCGAGTGCATCATCAAAAGCATCAAACGTCAGCTCCTTATATCCGAATGCTCGGATACGCTTCACTGCTTTCATCATCGCTTCATTTCGAAACACGGTTAAATGTTCCGAATCAATTTCTTGAAGACCGAGCTTCCGCGCCCGACGTTCAGCTGCTTTCCTAATTCCGCTCCGGACAAAATCGGGAGACGTTTGCAGACGTTTCCATGCGTCATCAGCCCAGGCCACCTGTGATTGTGGGGCTTCCCAGAGACGAAGCAACGACTCCGCATCCATTCGCGTCACCCCTTGTTCACGAGCAAGATCCTCGGCATCATGCTTCAACATATCTGCGACAAATTCCTTGGCCATTGGAGGAGAACTTTCGATTTTTTGCTGCAAGAGGGCCAAGGCGTCTTCGGTCCATTCTAGGGGAAGACCTGCCCGCTCTTTCAGATCGCCTAAGGCTTCAACCTTTTCGAATAATTCGACATTCACCTCCATGTGGCCACGCTCTCTCGCCACATCTTCAGCAATATTGCCGATCATACTCCGCATAAACTCCGGAATAGATTCAAGCCGTTTTTTGGCTTCGGCGGTCCAAGGCAATTTGCCAGCAGCCATATCATCAGCAGCCTGAGACATGCCGGCTTCTCCACCCATCTGTCCCATCATTTGACCTTTGAATTGGTCTAGAATATCAACCGTAATCTCATCGTACCCAAGCTCTTTGGCTTTTTTATCAGCCAATCGACGGACCATTCCCCTCAAGAAACTTGGGGCACGCTCCAGTCGTGTCAACGCTTCTTCAGTCCAGGGAATATCTTGAACAGTGGGTGATGGCTCAGGATTTGACATAAGTCACGACGCGATTTTTTCCTCAGGATTGAGTAATTCTTTAATTTCCTTACCGGCTTTAAAAAAAGGCATTCGTTTTTCAGGGACCGAAACCGATTCTCCCGTCTTGGGGTTACGCCCCTCTTTTGTCTGACGATGACGAAGACGGAAACTCCCAAACCCTCGAATTTCAGTCTTCTCGCCCCGCTTCAACGAATCCCGGATTGAATCAAAAATGGTGTTAACCACCAACTCGGCTTGTCGTCGACTTAATTGGGGAGCCTTTTCCGCCAACTTCTCGATGAGATCCGCTTTTGTCATCCAATCCTCCTTATCGTAACTACGCCACCCATAGAAAGAGCAATGGAGCCGAAAATCGCGACGGCGATAAACTTCGGATGCCGCCTAAAAACTTACTTTCAAGAAATTCTTGAAAGGAAAATGGCTTCGTCATCTCCACGACTCGAGGGGTCCCCTCAATTCCACTCAATTCACCTGCGAGCTTTATGGCATCGTGCAAATCACCCAGTTCATCAACTAACAAAACTGATTTGGCTTGTCGGCCGGTGAACACTCGTCCATCAGCCAGTAGCTCAACTTCAGCAGGGTCCATTGATCGCCCATCGGCAACCGCTTCAACAAACTGACTCAGCGTATCATTCATCAGCGATTCTAACAATTGTCGGTCTTCTTCGACCATTGGACGAAACGGCGAGCCAATATCTTTAAACTTCCCAGTTTTCACCACCACACTTTTCACGCCAACTTTTTCTAACAATTCCTGAAAATTAGCCGTTTGCATGATGACGCCGATACTGCCGGTTATCGTGCCTGGATTCGCCAAAATTCGGTCTGTGGCCACAGCAATATAATACCCACCAGATGCGGCCACTGTTCCCATTGAGGCGACCACCGTTTTGTTATGCTCTTTTCTGACCCGCTTCACAGCATTATAAATTTCTTGCGAAGGCGCCACACCACCACCAGGGCTATCAATTCGGATCACGATCGCTTTGACCAATGGATCCTCGGCAAATACTTGGAGCTCTTCAATCGTATGACGAGAATCTAGAATGGGGCCTTCCACTCTGACAATGGCTACTCCTTCTTTTCCTGCGTCTAACAGTTCTGGCAAAACAGCCTTGCCAATCATGAATAACATGAAGCCGGAAAGAAGCATCCAGAAAATTCGCTTCCATCGTGGATATCCCTCACTCATCGGGTTACCCACTTTCCGTTCGAACTGTGTAGAGCTTCCTCAAGCATTAGGATGCTGTTTCGTCTCCTTGCTCAGATGTCTGAGCCACACGCCCCAGGCTTTGATCAACAGTTCCCTGACTACTATTAAATTTCTCTACTTCACTTTGCTCTGCATCCTTTGTATGTTCCCAAAGACTCAACGCAATTTTTCGATCTTCACAATCCACTTTGACAATCTTTGCGACAATCTCCTGCCCAATAGCAAATTTTTCTTCTAGGTTTTCTTGCAGTTCTGGGCCAATTTCACTGACATGAATCAAACCTTCAACCCCGCCTTCCAATTCAACGAACACGCCAAAATCAGCAGCCTTTGAGACATGGCCCGTGGCGTTCTCACCGACATGGTAGCGCCCAGGGATTTCACTCACCCAAGGATCAGCACTCAACTGCTTAAAGCCAAGCGATAATCGTTCTTTATCTTTATCGATCTTCAGAATGATCGCATTGACCGACTGCCCCTTCTTAAACAATTCCGATGGATGTTTGATATGTTTGATCCAAGACATATCCGATATATGGATCAACCCATCAACCCCTTCGTCCAATCCCACAAAGGCCCCAAAGTCAGTGACGCTCTTCACTTTACCTTCAATCTCAGTGCCCTCAGGATATTTCTCTTCAATAATGTCCCATGGATTTGGAGCGGTTTGCTTCATCCCTAATGATATTTTCCGGCTGTGTTGATCAACATGAAGGACTTGCGCTTCGATCTCATCTCCCACAGAAACAACCTTTGAAGGATGTCGTACTTCATGGGTCCAGGACATCTCCGAGACATGCACCAGGCCTTCAACACCCGGCTCCAATTCCACAAATGCTCCATAATCTGTCAGACTGACCACTTTCCCTTTGACACGACTTCGTCCAGGGTATTTTTCTTCGACTTTCGTCCAAGGATCGGCAGATTTTTGTTTGACACCCAAAGAAATTCGACCGGTTTCCCTGTCATACTTCAAGACTAAGACTTCAACACGATCTCCAATGGAGAACATATCGGAAGGATGCCCGACACGGCCCCACGAAATATCAGTAATGTGAAGCAGACCATCAATACCACCCAAGTCTAAAAACGCCCCATAATCGGTAATATTCTTGACGGTCCCTTCGATGAGCTGTCCTTCAGACAACGTCGACAAGGTTGTTTGCCGTCGTTTATCACGGGTTTCCTCAAGAAGCGCCCGACGCGAAACAACGACATTTCCACGACGATGATTAATCTTAATAATTTTAAAATTAAAGGTCTTCCCAACAAGACCATCCAAATCTCGCACCGGAGTCAAATCGATTTGTGAACCTGGCAAAAAGGCTTTCACCCCGATATCGACAATCATGCCACCTTTAATACGAGAAATGACTTTACCTTCCACCTGTGTCTCTTCATTATGGGCGACTTCTAAGTCTTCCCACACTTTCATCTTGTCGGCTTTCTCTTTGGAAAGCATCAAATTCCCGTCAGTATCCTCGCATTGTTCAATATAGACCTGAACAGGATCATCGACCTTCAACGTATCCAATTCTTCTTGAGAGAATTGATCAACTGGAATCATCCCCTCCGACTTATATCCGATATCCACCACAATCCGATCGCGTTGTATATCAATGACTCGACCTTCGGTAATCGTTCCCTCTTCAATATTCTTAAACGTTTCATCGTACAACGCGGCTAGCGTTTCTCGATCCATTTTTTCAGGTTGTGTGGATAGCGTATTCATTCGACTTCATACCTCCAGCGATACAGACACGGGTTAGTGGTGAATAATAATAAAAACATCTCTCAGCATCTGCGTATCATGGACGAGAAACATCATGGCGCAACGGCGAAATGCCTCCTACTTGGGCAACATGGTCCATGACTGATCGACCAATATTCTCATATCCGAGCTTCTTATTGGTGACGTCATTTTTTGGAAAATCTATTGATTTCCCAAAAGAAACTGACACAGGAAATAGCCTTGGCCTCTTGGCTCTTATAGGGAGAACCTTAAAGGTACCAGAAATAAACGCAGGAATCACCTGGCATTCCGATTCTTCGACTAAAAATCCGATTCCCGGGCGTCCCTGCTGCAAGTGTCCATCTTCAGTACGCGTCCCCTCAGGGAAAATGACTACGGGTGTTCCAGCCTTCAAATGGTCAAGTGCGACTCCAAAGGCCTTGCGATCCAATCGATGCGTTTTTAAGGGGATCCACCCTAATCTTTGGAGGATCCAACTCAATATTCGGTTGGGGAATAAGCTCGCTCTACCTAAAAACACCACTCGCCGCCGAATGGCACAGCCCAGCAAGGGAATATCCAAATAACTGGCATGATTGGCCGCGACAATAACACCGCCATCTTTGGGGAAAAACTGTTCGCCCTCAGTGCGAAATCGAAAAAAAACCTTACCGAGTAGCCTAAAAAGGAGCCAAAGCCCCCAATAGATCACGCCACTCACAAACGATCCGCAATCATGCCCATCATTTTATCGACAACCTTCTCAAGTGGTTGCTCCGACGTCTCAATCATGATTGCCTGGGGGTCTGGACGTAAAGGATCGTTCTTTCGATTTCGGTCACGCGTATCCCGCATGATCATCTCGTCGCGAACAGTATCCAGATGAACAGCCTGCCCTTTTTCGGCTAATTGTTGTTGTCGACGATGAGCCCGCACATTCACATCAGCCTCTAAAAAAAATTTAATATCTGCATTTGGGAAGACTCGCGTACCCATATCTCGTCCCTCAGCAACAACGCCGCCAGTCTTCCCGATCTCCCGCTGAACTGGAAGCAGCCATTCACGTACAATCGGCAACACCGCGATTGACGAGGCTAATTGGCTAATAACGGAGGTGCGAAGTTCTGTTTGAACAAGTGGCTGACCATCCATTCTCATGGCAAAACTATTATGGTCAGCGATTAGCTGGAGACTCGTGCGAGACAGGAGTGCTTCGATATCAGCAAGATTATTGGGTTCTAGGTGCTCTTTCTGAACTTTCCAAGCCAGGGCACGGTACAAACCACCAGTATCAAGGTACCCATAATGCAAACGATCTGCCAAACACTTGGAAACCGTACTTTTACCAACACCAGCTGGACCGTCAATGGTAATGACTAATCGACGTGGTTGAACGATCCTTTTCTCCTCATAACTAAAATTCCAAGCGTATTATAAGCGTCACTTTTGATTTGTCAATAAATCCAACAGTTTACCATGAAATCCTGGAAAGGAAGTTTCAACGCAATCGACATCTTCAATGACAATAGCTTCGTCAGCGACTAAAGCGGCTATCGCCAAAGACATCACGACACGATGATCACCATAACTTTGACAAACAGCTCCTTGCAAAGTCGAGCCTCCCTGAATCACCAAGCCATCTGGCTGCTCTTCAAGTACGACCCCAATTTTGGCTAATTGCACCGCCATGGCGTGGATACGGTCCGTCTCTTTGACTCGTAATTCTTCAGCACCCGTAATACGTGTCTCTCCATCAGCCAAGGCAGCCGCTACACACAAAATGGGTAACTCATCAATGGTCTTCGGAATCAGCTCAGCTCCTATCGTGGTCCCGATCAGTCGT
>JAJDBQ010000217.1 GCA_029261255.1 Nitrospirales bacterium | reverse complement strand
TGGTGGATGGCCAGGGCAATTATGGCTCAGTCGATGGTGATCCTGCGGCCGCGATGCGGTACACCGAAGCCCGCTTGACTAAGCTGGCAGAAGAAATGCTCGTGGATATTGATCGGGAGACCGTCAATTTCACCCCGACCTATGATGAATCCTCTGTCGAACCTGTCGTCTTGCCGGCCCGTGTTCCCAACCTGTTAGTCAATGGAGCAGGTGGGATCGCTGTGGGGTATGCCACCAACATTCCTCCACATAATTTAGGTGAAGTCACAACGGCGCTCATGGAGCTTTTGGATCGTCCAGAGTCCACCATTCAAGAACTGATGGCATATATCCCAGGTCCGGATTTCCCAACCGCGGGATTTATCTATGGGACACAGGGAATCAAAGACGCTTATGAAACGGGACGAGGTCTTTTAACGGTTCGCGCTAAGGCAGAGATCGAAGTCGATGAAAAAACGGACCGGAGTCGTATCATCGTGTCCGAGCTGCCCTTTCAAGTTAACAAAGCCAAGCTCATTGAAAAGATTGCTGAGCTCATTCATGAGAAGCGAATCGAAAGCATCTCCGACCTTCGTGACGAATCTGACCGAGACGGATTACGCATGGTCATCGAACTCAAGCGAAACGAAAACGCCACCATCCTTCTGAATCAATTGTATAAACACACCAACATGCAGACCACGTTCGGGGTCATTATGCTGGCGTTGGTGCAGCAACGGCCGATGGTTTTAAACCTGAAGCAGATTCTTGAATCTTTTATCGAGCACCGCAAAGAAGTTGTGGTCCGTCGAACCGCCTATGATCTACGAAAGGCTGAAGAACGGGCACATATTTTAGAAGGCTTGAGGCGAGCACTTGAATCGCTAGATGAAGTTATTGCCCTCATTCGTGGAGCGTCCTCACCAGAAACGGCCCGACACGGACTCATGGAGCAGTTCGAGTTAAGTGAATTGCAAGCCAATGCTATTTTGGATATGCGATTGCAGCGGCTCACGCAATTGGAGCAAGACAAGCTTGCTCAAGAATACAGTGAATTGCTTGCCCGTATTGAGCATTTGCGTTCGATATTGGGGTCTGAGGAAATGGTCCGGTCTATCGTCAGACAAGAAATTCAGGAAATCCAAGAACGGTTTACTGATGACCGTAGGACTCAAATCGTTCCGGTCGAAGCCGAACTCAATATGGAGGATTTGATCGCAGAAGAAGAAATGGTCGTGACCATTTCCCATACCGGCTATATTAAACGCAATGCGGCTTCCATTTATCGGGCACAGCATCGCGGGGGAAAAGGTAAAGTCGGCATGGGGGTCAAAGACGAAGATTTCGTCGAACAGATTTTCACGGCCTCAACGCACGATTATCTTTTATTTTTTACTGATGCAGGACGTGTGTATTGGCTGAAGGTCTATCAATTGCCGGATGTGGGACGGGCGAGCAAAGGGAAAGCCATCGTGAATGTCTTGTCCTTGAATCCAGGTGAACGTGTGACGGCCACCTTGCCCGTTCGAGAATTTAATGCGGATCACTTTGTGGTCATGTCGACTGAAAAGGGGTATATCAAGAAAACTGATCTTTCCGCATTTAGTCATCCCCGACAAGGCGGCATAATTGCCTTAACATTGGAAGAAGGCGATCGGCTCCTTGGTGTTGATATAACTGATGGAACACGAGATATTCTGTTAGGCACACGTTTGGGGATTGTCATTCGTTTCCGGGAAGGGGACGTGCGACCTGTTGGACGAACCGCGAGAGGTGTGCGCGGTATTGCGTTGGGAAAAGATAATGCTGTTATCGGAATGGTCACGATCACAGGAGAATCGCAATCCTCCATTTTGACCGTGACGGAGCGGGGCTATGGCAAGCGAACGCAGGTTGAGGAATATCGCACGCAAGCTCGAGCAGGTAAGGGAGTCATTAGCGTGAAAGTGACGGATAAAAATGGGCCAGCCATTTCTTTTCATCAAGTATGGGATACTGATGAAGTGATGCTTATGTCGGCTGAAGGAATGATTCTCCGAGCTCGCATGACGGACATTCGGGAAATTGGGCGTAATGCCCAGGGTGTCAGGGTCATGGATCTTCCGGAGGATGACCGGCTTGTGGGTGTGGCGAAATTAGCGGAAACTGACGAAGAAGAGGCCTCTGAAGGATCTGGGGAGGATAGCTCAGAGGCCATGGATTCAAGTTCTGAACCTAGTGTCTAGAAGAGTATGAGGTTCAAATTTTTACAGTGTTTCTTCTTGTGAGTTACACATCAATGTTACGATGGTGTCATGAAAACGAAGAAAAAAGGGTTAGACCCTATTGTCAAAATGGGGCTAGGTATTCTACTCGGAGGCTTTTTTCTCATTGCCTTCGGCATGTATCTCTCTCGCCCAGACCGATCCATTCCTCCGTATAGCGCTGGCGCCCAAGAGGGCACCTTAGTTGCCCTTCATATACCTTCTTGGACCAGCGATCCTGAAATTGAAAGTTTGTTGATACGATTCGGTGAGGTCGGCCGAAAGACGCGCGATTTTTCACAACTAAAAATTCGTCCAACCACTCCTCAAGATCCAGACGGGCGCTATCAAAACATTCAGATCATCATATTTTCAAATCCTACTTGGACGGAACCGGATACGTTTCAACGGTATGTAGGAAGCGAAAATGTTGAAACCCAAACGCCGGAGGATCAAGAGTTCCGTCATGAATTTGAATCCAGTGTTCGAGCTGGGTATCGAGCCGATGATAGTGGACAGGCTGCCTGGATTGGTCCCTGGAATCGCAGTCAGTCGAAAGATCGTACCCTCACGATGCAGTGGGTTTTTCAGGGGCCATGGAATCAGCCAATATCAGAGTCTCTGTCTCTTCAGGAGTAGGAGGGGCAGTGTGCGCAAGTGCTTTGGTGATGGTTCGAGAAAGTAGAGCTTGTAACTCAGGATTGTGTAATTGTTGCGTGAGCGCTGTGGCAAAAGGCGAGGGAATAATCGCTGGCCCAGAAGAGTTTGATGCAGTGCTGGTGCTGACAGGCTGTTTGTTGGGAACGGAACCAATGCGTAAAATAATATCTGTGACTTCCAAGTCTGGCATGATTGAGTGAATGGCTTTCAATATCGTGGCCTTTAAAAACACCAGTTGTTGAAGCCAAATGGAATTATCTGCGACCAGATACAGTTTTTTATAGCGAATACTTTCCGGGTAGGAATGTTTGGCAATCGTGCTTCCGACCAAGCCCTCCCATTCATGCTGCAAACGGGCTTCGGACAATTTTAGAGTCAGGGCGCTGCCCTTGGATACTTGCTGAATGACTGCATGAATCGATTCAAATGCGCTCATGATGCCCTATTGTATCGAAATGATCCGGTTGATTCATCTGTTCGTATTCATCTTCTTCTAAATCCAGGTAGAAGTTGTACTTAGTAAGCACAGCAGGGTTTTCACGACTGCCAGTAGAGGGCTCAGTCAGGTAGAATACGTTATGGCCAAGGAAAATAAAAATTCTTCACACAAAGTCGTTGGGACAAATCGGAAGGCCACGTACGACTATTTCGTCGAAGAAAAGATCGAAGCAGGTTTAATGTTGGTGGGCACCGAAGTCAAAGCCTTACGCGAGGGGCATCTCAATTTACGAGATAGCTATGCGTCCATCGCCAATGGCAAAGCGGTTCTTCATAATTGTCATATTGGGTCCTATAGCCATGGCAATCAAATGAACCATGCACCTTTACGCCCTCGAACGCTACTCCTTCACAAAAAAGAAATCGAACGGTTAATGGACAAAATCAAACTCAAAGGCCTGACGATTGTCCCACTGCGGTTGTACTTTAATGAGCAAGGACGTGCCAAGTTAGAATTGGCAGTGGCGCGTGGCAAGAAAACCTACGATCGGCGTGAAACGATAAAAAAGCGCGAAGCTTCTCGAGAAATTGACCGAGCCATGAAAGACTCACGTCGTGAATGATTAGATCACTATTATGGCAGCGTTAAAAATTCATTCGGCGGAATTTAAAGCGAGCTGTGGAGCTGTGGACCAATTTCTCAAGCCCACGCTTCCTGAGGTCGCGATTGTCGGGCGATCGAATGTGGGAAAGTCATCAACCATCAATTGTTTGGTCAATCGCAAAGGCCTGGCGAAAGTTGGCAAGACGCCGGGAAAAACGCAAACCATCAACTTTTTTCAGATTGAAACCAGTGGTCCCCGTTTCATGTTGGTGGATCTTCCGGGCTATGGGTTTGCCAAAGTGCCAGAGCGAATTCACCAACTGTGGGCTCCTTTGATCGAAGAATTTTTTCACTCGAGAGAAAATCTACGTGGGGTGATCATGCTGGTGGATTCTCGAAGAGTCCAAGATTCCGATCGTGACATGATGGCTTGGATAGGTCAGTTGAACATTCCGATCATGCTCGTAGCTACTAAAGCGGATAAAGTGATTCGCGGCAAGCGCCAGGCGGCGGCTCGAGAACTTCAGGAAGGGTTAGGTGTAGACGTCCTGCCGATATTTCTCTCAGCCTACACGGGTGAAGGCAAGCACCAAGTCTTATCGCAACTTCGAGATCTGCTGGACTCTTGAATTGATTTCCTGAATCACGTTTGTCGTTTTCCCCATCGACAAGTATTCCACAAACATCGCCTTATCATAGATGCCGGGTTTCGGCCCGGCAGCCGAGATCCTTTTGTTTCGGCAAAAGGACCCAAAACCATTGACGCCCAATCCTCCGTCAAGAGATGGTCGAACGCAAAATGTCTAGAGCGGACCAACTCGCTGCGCTCAGACAAGGCCCGCGGGATGTAAGAGCGTCCGACCCTACAGTCGGATTGCAGGCGTCGAACATTCTGAAGAGGAAGGGTTTTTGGAATGTGGGATAGATCAACAGCGCGCCTTTTTCCCGGTGTTGGCTGCACTGCTCGGCCACGCCACGAGGCCAGGGAAGATTGCGCAAGCAAGGTTCGTCTGTTCCTCTGAACATTCGACTCTTGGGTCTGGCGACATGCGTTGGTTAGGGGAGGCGAATTCTTCAGTAATTCACTTGAAGGAGCGGAGAACTATAGCCTGTTCGGCATGAAAAGGAGCCATATGACCCACCTATTGCTCTTGCTCCTTGGTGCCTGTTCTATTTGTGCTTTATTATCCTAATTCATAAAAGCGAAAACGAGAAAGCTATCCTTATATGTTTACTGGACTTCCGCTGTCGGCCGAGGCTGTGTGAAAACTCTGTATAAAATTTGCATCTAAAAATTTAGACTTCGAGGATCGTCTGTATTCCACGATCTCTGTATAAGCAAGGGTTGAAGTACCCCCTGAATCCAGAGAATTACGAGTTTTCACACAGCCTGG
>JAJDBQ010000216.1 GCA_029261255.1 Nitrospirales bacterium | reverse complement strand
GGACAAGCCACGCTAACCAGCCGAAATCAAAATGAGGAAAACACAGTGGATGAATCAGCCCAGTTAGGCCGATAGCTACGAGGCGAGTAGAAGAGGTTGGTTGCACAACCAGAGGATATAAACGAAAGAGAGACCTGTGGCGAGAAGGCAAAAGAAAACCCCGTGTCCAATTTCAGGGGCACGGGGTTTTCTGAATGAAACTTTAACGAAGAAATTAGGCTTGCGCAGGTTTGCGCATCCGCCAGGCAGCTAAGCCTGCTAACCCAGAACCAAATAAGAGAATGGTGCCAGGCTCAGGAACGGCAGCAGGTGGTGTCCC
The DNA here is from genome assembly GCA_029261255.1 of Nitrospirales bacterium. Lineage (GTDB taxonomy): Bacteria > Nitrospirota > Nitrospiria > Nitrospirales > UBA8639 > Nitrospira_E. Next base: position 5,774 of record JAJDBQ010000216.1, on the reverse strand, counting down.
AACGATCGCACCACTGAGAGTTACTGTTCCATTTGTGCCACCACCGCCTCTTGTAAATATCTGCGTAGTGCCGCATGAATTTCCGCAACCAAAAGAGTACGTGCCTGGGTTAAGTCCGGTAAAGGTCACGCCTTGCCAAATTTCGACACCACCAGCAAACAGTGGATCACTGGTCAATGTCGGACTCCCGGAATTTGTGGTTTGCCAATAGAAATTACTAGTCCCATCGACAAGACCCACTGGCTTGGTGTTGACAGAAGGAATATCAAAGGCCTTCGTAACCGGACCAAAGGCAACGGACACTCCAGTGAGCGTCAAGGATCCTTCATTCACACCTACGTTACTATGATACGAGCCAGTATAGAAGGTTACTGCACCTGGTCCGGCATTGACAAAACCGATTGATGTCGTGTGAGCTTGCGCGGTTACCGCACCGAATAACACTAGAGCTGAGGCAGCAATCATAAGGGATTTTTTCAGCATGTGAAGAGACTCCTTTTGTCTTGAATAAAAATTAATGAAGGAAAATAAATAGTGAATGTTTCACTTGTTTTTCAGAATTAATTTTTAAACTTTTCATGATTCATGCCAGGATGAAATATCGTTCGCTTGCCAATAGATAAGTTATTGATTTATCTGACGAATACTCATTCAATTTTTAGACTGCCTGGCAGGCAGTGCTCATGAGCCCATGCATGTTTATGTTTGTTGTTATGCTCATCTCCGATTTTTAAATATTCTGAAAACTATTTTGACTTTCGACGGGTGAATAATTTCCTCTCCCTTTATTCTTTCCTTTTCTTGCTGTTTGTTCTTGACACGATCAATTACGAATCTGTGTTTATGCAAGAAATGTTGTGGAAATTTTCTGCATTTTGTTGATTGTTTTTGTGCATTTTTTAAACAAAAATGAGAGCGTCAAGAAAGCTGACTTGGAGGAGATAAAAGGGCGGCTGAACTGTCTGACAGTTCCTTCAGTAGAGCCTGGCTCAAGCGATGAAGGCTGGCTGTTAACGACGATATCGGATTTTTTAGCAGGGAAGACTTGGCTGTACTAAATAAGGGTTGGAAATATGCTTCTTGGAACGTACCTTCGCTTTTCTTCTAATTGCCGAGGTATCCCGCCATGGTGGTGGTATGAGGTTTCGGTTGAAAAAAAACGTTGCGCGCGCGGTGTGGCGACTAACAAGCAAGAAGAGGTTCTAATATTTCCCAACTTAGTCAGAATTGAATAACCGTCAGGAGAACTCTTCCGATCTGCTATTGATTTTCTAGTAGGCGTAAGCGTGCTATGGCATCTGGGGCGTGTGGAAATTGAGGATTGAGCGTTAACGCTTTTTTAAAGGCCTTAGCGGCTTCTGGTTGATTGCCATTTTCAGTCAAGACGATTCCGAGGTGGTACCAGAGCGGAGGGTTGTCAGGTGGGAGAGTCGTGCCTTTCTGTAATGTCGCTGTCGCTTTGTCTAACTCTCCTCTTGAGCGATAGACCCACCCAAGTGTGTCATAAGAATGGGGGTCTTTGGGGAGAAGCATTGCGGCTTTTTTGGCCCAGAGCAAGGCATTGTCTAAATTTCTTTTCTCCTCTGCCGCAAACCACGCTAAGTTATTTAAAGCACTGATCTGGTTCGGGTCTAACTCAATGGCTTTCCGGTAGGCCTGTTGGGCTTGTTTCCTGTCATGCTGCAACTCGTGGACTTGGCCGAGTTTGACATACGTGATGGCTAATTTTGGTGATAGGGTGGTTGCCTGCTTGTACGCCTTGGTAGCTTTTTTGTAGTGACCTTCTAAGGCAAAGGTATCCCCCAGTCCCAAAAAACCTGGCGCGAAGGTTTGATCGGTCTTGATAGAGGCCTCAAAGGCCTGTTGTGCTTTCCCTACTTGCTTCCTATGGAGGTGTATTTGACCTAAATCAGCCTGAAGCGCGGCGTTTAAAGGATTATGGCGAATGGCCTTCTCAAATGTGCTCACGGCTTCATCTAGCCGATTTTGTGAGGTGAGAAAACGTCCGAATGTTTGGAGGATCGCTTCATTGTGGGGTTTAATTTCTAAGGCTCGTTGTAAGTACTGCTCAGCTTGAGGGAGTTGCTGGTTTTGCAGGGCCATTTGGCCCAGTGCGAGGATGACCCGTACATTATCGGGGCGTTCTTTCAAGCTTTGCTTGAAGGCCTGTTCAGCGGCTAATAAGTCTCCCTGTTGCATTGCTGAAAATCCGACTTCTTCTAGTGTGAGCTTTTGGTTGTTCTTGGGTGCTGACGTCTTCGTTGTATCTTCTCCTAAAAGAGGAGGAAGCCCAAGAATTTCCTGATTGGGATCGAGCATATTATCTGGGCCCATAGGAAATTCCAGAGATTGTTGGGATGTCGCCCATGCTCCTGAAATCCACATTATGACGAAAACACCAATAAAGATGCTGCTGAGCCAAGATTTGTGCATAGAGATCTACCACCTGTTGGAGTGATTAAGGGAATGTCGCTGCTTTTGTTCTAAAAGCTTACAATGGAACTTTAGCTAAGTACATAATCGTACTGAGGCTAAAGCCTAGAAAGGCAACATGGTTGCGAGAGGCTAGTATTGATTGGGGAAGAGAGGCGGAGAGGAGTTATACCGCTTTTTGTACAAATCCAGAACGGAGACAACGTGTGCAAACTTTGATTTTTTTTGCCGCGCCTTTGATCAGGGCTCTGACGGTTCGAAGGTTTGGGCGAAATACTCGTTTCGTGCGATTATTCGCGTGACTGACATTATTCCCTACTAATCGGTTTTTTCCACACACTTCACATGAGAAAGCCATCGTCTACTCCCTGCAATTCTTGGGTTCAATCAGAAATTGTTAACTGGCAAGTGTTATCACAGGTCGTATTGTACATGCAATTATCTCAAAATAAAAGAAGTTGAGCGTGAAGGGGTGTTTTTTGATAAATTTAGCGATCTAGAGTGAAGGAAGCCGCTTGATCGGTAGCTTGTGTCGCGGTTTTTCTGAATTTGGCCATATCATTGGCTCGTCTGCAATTTCTTCATAACCTCATGCAAAGCCATCCCCCTCTTTGGGCCACACCTATTCAATATGCCAAAGGGGTTGGGCCTCGTCGAGCTCAATTATTAGAAAAATTGGGTGTCATGAATGTTGAGGATGCTCTTTGGTTTGTTCCTTGGCGGTACGATAATCGACTAGAAATCCTTCCCATTGGCAATCTTCTGCCAGGAATGAAAGCCACGATTCGAGGACGTGTTGAGCAATGTCGAGTGAATACGACCTCTCGCCGCCGTCTCGTGGTGGTGGCTATGACTGTGCGCGATGAAACTGGCTTGATTGATTGTGTGTTTTTCAATCAACCCTATTTGGAAAGCACCTTTGTGCCAGGCGTTGCTGTGTTATTGACAGGCTCCGTGAGTCCGAATCCCGGCAGTGTTTCTTCTATGGTTATGCGCGGACCTGAGTACGAAATTTTGGATGGTCAAGATCTTGAGGAGAATTCGGGAGGTCGGATTATCCCAATTTATCATGAGACTCACGGACTGAGCTCGAAACAGCTACGTCGGATCATCGCCTCAATATTCGAACATTATGCGGAACGAATTCAAGAAGTCTTGCCCGGCAACATGCGGGAGCCGTTAGGGTTTCCAACCCTATCTGAATCTCTGCGCGCCTTACATGCTCCCGATCCACATCAATCGGTACCCCTTTTAAATCAACATGGCACTCCTGAACATCAACGATTAGCCTTTGAAGAACTGTTGCTTCTTCAGCTGGCATTAGCCATCAAGCGGCATCGTCAGGTGACTGCTGCACCTGGTATTGCATTTTCCCAAAATCGTGCCTTGGAAGGAAGGCTGACGTCGGCCTTGCGGTTTTCTTTAACGGTGGCGCAAAAACGAGTGATTCAAGAGATTTTCCAAGATATGAATCAACCGGCTTGTATGAACCGTTTGCTGCAAGGTGATGTGGGCTGTGGGAAGACCATCGTGGCGCTCCATGCCATGGTCATGGCCTGTGGTTCTGGCTACCAATCCGCATTGATGGCACCCACAGAAGTGTTGAGTGAACAGCATTATTGGTCATTGAAGCCATACTTTGATGCGCTTGATATTTCCTGTGTGCTGCTGAAGGGAGGCCAACCTGGAGGGGAACGAGCCGTGACCCTGGCTGGTCTTAAGTCTGGTGAGGCGCAGATAGTGGTTGGCACGCATGCCTTATTGCAGCCAGATGTTCACTTTGCCAAATTAGGATTAGTCATTGTGGATGAGCAGCATAAGTTTGGAGTCTTGCAACGAGCGATCCTTCGTGGAAAGGCCCCTACGCAGCCAGATGTTCTGGTGATGACGGCCACGCCTATTCCCCGAACGTTAGCGATGACATGGTATGGCGATTTGGATGTGTCGGTCATTGATGAGTTCCCGCCTGGGAAAAAGCCTGTGAAGACGAAGTTGTTTGAACAGAAGAATCGTGAACGGGCTCATCAACTCTTGCGAAAGGAATTAGAGGCGGGACACCAAGCCTATGTGGTCTACCCGCTCGTGGAGCCTTCGGAAAAAGTGGATTTGCAGGCAGCACTTGAAGCTGCCGAAATTTTGCAGAAAGAATTTACCCCTTTTCGTGTGGGTGTTTTGCACGGGCGTCTTCCATCACGAGAAAAGCGCGCGATTATGGTGAAGTTCCAAGAGAAAGAGATCGATCTCCTGGTGGCGACCACGGTCGTAGAAGTTGGGTTAGATGTGCACAATGCCACAGTCATGCTTATTGAAGATGCTGAGCGTTTTGGGCTGGCCCAACTGCATCAATTACGAGGTCGTGTCGGTCGTGGCGAATTTCAAGGCCATTGTTTATTGGTTCATTCATTAGGAAGAATTCCTTCTTATGGTCAGCAACTGGCATTGAAGCTTGAGCGCTCTCGGGGTGGTCCACAAAGTCTGGCTCGGAGTGTGGATGTGTCTCGATCCACGGCCAAGCGACGACTGGCCGTCTTTTCACAATTAGATGACGGGTTTGCGTTAGCGGAAGAAGATTTGAAGATACGAGGCCCAGGGCAAGTTTTAGGGGTCCAGCAATGGGGAGAAATCCCTTTTCGTGCTGCAGATTTAGCGAGGGATGTCGATCTTTTGTCAAAGGCGAGACAATTTGCCATGGACCTATTGCAGTATGATCCAGATTTATCTTTGCCGGAACATCGCGCTCTAAAGGAAACGCTTTTTCGAAAATGGGGTGAACGATTGGCGTTGGGTTCAATTGGGTAGCGCGATTGGGCTTGAAGTGCAATTGGCGCATTTAAAAAGTATTGGTAGAAATCACTATTTCAGAGTGCAGTGAATGGGTTCATCTTGTTTGACCTCTTATAAGGTTCATGGTAGAAATCTTGTGATTAGGTGGGATTTGATAGGACATGATTGCCCGGATGGCGGAACTGGCAGACGCGCCGGACTCAAAATCCGGTTCTTTAACGAGAGTGGGAGTTCGACCCTCCCTCCGGGCACCATCCAACATCGAGCTTAAATGTTGATCTGCGCGATTACCTACAAATACTTAAGTTGTAATACGTTTAGTTGTGAGGGCTCTTCAAGGTCAGCATTGACTTGACAGGATCCGTCACCTTGACTATAGTCAGTGCCCCGATCAATGAAAAAAAAGTCAATATAATTTAGTTCGTTTTTTTGATTATTAACTCACAGTTTCCAAGGAGGAGCAACATGCGGAAGGTAGGGATTATTGGAGCAGCTATCATTCTTGCAAGCTCGGTTGGCGTAGCATTTGCGCAAGAACGTGCACCTCAGCACGTCGG
>JAJDBQ010000215.1 GCA_029261255.1 Nitrospirales bacterium | reverse complement strand
ACGAAGATGCGCCTCTTTAATTTGCGCAATCGTCGCCTGCGGATCATTGTTGATGACACATTTCGCCCAAACTTCATACCCCCCTTGCTTGCAATAGGCATCGCTATCCCAAGCATCTCCGGGAATGGTTCGCAATACACGGGGAGTCATCTCTTCAACCATGAGTCGCCTCTATGCCAATAATCTTACTTTTCATCTTCATCAATATCTCGGTAGTTTGGACGTGAGTACTTCACAAATGATTCTTCGCCTCCCACTATACGAATGGGTCTCAAATGTCGTCAAGCAAGGGTTTGAAAAAGCAAAAGACCCTGATCTGAAAATCATGGGGACAATAAGGAAAAGCACGCAGCGGCAGAGATTTAGTCTGTCTTGTCTATCATCTGATCGACTTTTTCACATAATTCTCGAACGACCTGGGCCGACGCTTCTAAGGCAGATTGTTCATCGGCGGTTAAGGCATATTCTATAATGCCTTCGGCTCCATCCGATCCCAATTTCACCGGCACTCCTAACACCAAACCCTGAAAACCATACTCGCCTTCACACAATGCTGCGCAAGGGAGAATTTTCTTTTGGTCTTTCGTGATCGCTTCGACCATCTCCACCACGGAGGCGGCCGGAGCATAATAGGCGCTTCCCGTCTTCAATAAATTGACAATTTCTGCCCCACCTTCCCGTGTTCGTTTGATCAACGCTTGAAGCGTTTCAGGCGGAAGCCATTCATCGATGGGACGCCCTGCTATCGTCGTATAGCGAATCAGGGGGACCATGGAATCACCATGTCCGCCTAAGACCATTGCCTGAATATTTTCCACTGAGACCTGTAAGGCCTCTGCAATGAAGGAACGGAATCGTGCAGAATCCAGCACTCCCGCCATTCCCAGAACGCGATTTCTTGGAAATCCACTCACACGATGAGCCACATGAGTCATCACATCTAGGGGATTCGAGACAATAATGAGAATGGCATCAGGAGATTGTTTGGTCGTTTCTTTGACCACCGAAGACACGATCTTGGTGTTCGTCTCGAGTAATTCATCTCGACTCATACCTGGCCGTCTTGGGATGCCCGAGGTGATGATGACAAGATCTGAATCTTTCGTCGCCTCGTAACTATTCGCACCAGTAATCGCGGAATCATAGGCACAAACTGGACCGGCTTCGACGAGATCTAAGGCTTTGCCTTGTGGCATCCCTTCAACGATGTCGACCAACACAATGTCGTAACAATTTTTTTCAGCGAGACGTTGGGCAATAGACCCGCCCACATTGCCCGCACCCACCACGGTCACTTTTACTCGCCTCATCACACCACCCATCCCTTTGAGGACCTCAGCCATGCGCGTTCAGTCATCATCATGGCTCGCCCATCCTGCGACTTTAAAATTGATGGTACACACAAAATTATCCCCATCATAAAAATTTACTTTGATCTTTTTTTTGCCATATTCCCGTGACAGAAAAGCATCTGGATTCTCGACAAATTCCTGATACGTTCCTGCCGCATACCCACCCAATTCTTTAAACGCGACGATCATTCCGGTTTTGATTTCCTGCAACATTTTGGTCGTGCAGCGCGGATAGATTTCCCAAAACTTCTCCTGAATTTCGTCTTTTGTCGGCTCGGGTCGATCTCCCTCCTCCGAACGTGGCTTATCAAATTTGGCCTGACGCCGGACATAGGGATATTGATGCCCCGTAAAGAGTTTATACAGCCACGGCGGCACTTCCGGTCTAGTTGAATCGGTCATATTTGTCTCATCACATCCTAATATGAATTATCGTGCCGTCAATCGTTGATAAATTTTCGGCAACCGTGTTGGTAATGACTCCACGTCCTCAACGACCAAAAACCCAATATCTCCATACATTCTTTTGACATAGTCCGTGGCAGCTTGATCGATCGTAATACAGAACGGGTGGATACCCTTGAGGCGCGCTTCACGAAGCGCCATTTTCGTATCTTCTAGAGAATATTCATCGGCATACTCATCATCAAGGGGCTTGCCGTCACTGATCAAAATAAGTAAACGTACTTTGGCAGCTTGTTCCATAAGCCGATGAGTGGCATGCCGAATAGCCGCCCCATCACGATTTTGTTGCCGCGGCTTGACGCCACTGATTTTCAAGCCGACACACCCACCTGATCGTTGATCAAAATCCTTCAGAACGTGAATATCCACCGACTGACGGCCTTGTCCAGAAAATCCATAGATGGCGTATTGATCACCAACGGCCGCTAATGCCTCTGACAGTAATAGTAGCCCTTCCTTTTCAATGTCAATGACTGGCCGAGATCGTGACCCAATTTGACGACCAGTTGACCCACTCATATCCACTAGAAAAGCCACCGCCACTTGACGTTCATGCTTCTGACGAGTGGAATAGACTTGATCGGATGGTTCATGTCCCTGTCGGCGATCCACCATCCAATTGACTAACGCATCAAGATCAATGTCTTCTCCATTCGATTGCCGATTCAGTCGTCGTAATGCCTCTGGACGAATTGCCTCAAAGTATCGGCGAATCAAACGGACCATAGGCCCATAGGCCTGAAATGTCTCATCAACAAAATCGGGTGAACCTTCCACACCCTGCTGCTCCACGATTCGACACCATTGAGGTCGGTAGTCTCGAATCAAGCCATCCCATTCGTCATAGACATATTCACTGCGCCCCAGAGGCGTGCCATGACGTCTGTCTTGTGGATGAAGATTGGGTTCAAACCATTGTTGCAAAGGCGAAGCCCCAAACAATGGCTTTTGCGGATCTTGAGGGGCTTGCGTGGGAGAAGGAGAGGATTGTTGCTGGCGCACTGACGAACCTCCTCCTCCAGTTCCCTCTGAAAGACCGCCGCCTGGTTGCTGACCACCACCTTGCTCCTCAGACATCTGGGAATCCTCGGCTTGAACCTGGTCCGGGTCTAAGACACCTCGGAATTCCCAGTTGAGGACAGGCTGATAGTCGTCCTCCAAATGCTCGCCCGCTTCATGATCCTGCCCAGCTTCCGATACCGATGTCTCTTCCGATAAACTCTCCTCCGGCTCATCATCTTGGTCTTTCGTAAAAGTCCCAATTCTGGACTCTAATTCCTGATACAGACGATCAGCTAACTCGATGCCATCATCGACCGTTGCCGTTGAGCGCTGAATCGTTTTGGCAATCGCCCACACATCATCAATGACTTCTTGAAGACCAGGCCGTGAAAAATCGTCTTTCGTGAGCCCAGAAAAATACAACAGCAATGCATCTAAGACGATTTCCCGCGCTGTCATCCCATGCGACAACGAACGAGTCTGAATAGCTTCTTTTGTCAGAATGGTTAAATCTTCCTGCAATCCCGGATATTCCTGCTTGAGCAAAAAATCTATTCGTGCATCTTCAAGAATTTCCCATAAATCACGAATAACTCTGGATTGAGGGTAGACACGAAACAGGTCCCCCAACGTCTGAATAGGCGGATTCTGAGAATTCGAGATTTGATCATAACGTTCCTGTACCTTCGAACCCAGATGTTGCAACACGTCATTGGATACCCGATAGGTTCCAAACTCTACATGCCCAATTTCATGCGCGACCATGACGGAATACCAACGACGATTTCCCTCTGGTGTGGAGGACCGTTTCATGATGAGCGGGAGATATATTGTCAGGTTTTCCCTATTTACTTGCGCTCGCTCTGAAACCGCTGTTGCGCCTGACTGACTCAATGATGCACCACTATCTGGAAGCGGCTCCAAGGTGACTTCTTGCCCACAGAGTGCCATGGCAAACATCTTCAACGAACGAGCAACCTGTCGGAGCGGCACCCCACTGAGCGCTTCTTCGACAACCGCGCAAGCCTGCCGCGTTTCCAACGCAAAAAACGCCAGCCCAGCATCAACGCTGTAATCCAACGCCTCCATCCCCTGACGAAACCAGGCATCAAACACCGTGGGATCTTCAGGTTGGTTCTGCAATCCAAGCACGTCGGGAACTCGCCGAAAATACGTCATGGCCGTCTCAGCATCCTGATCCACCACCAAAAGCCCAAATTTCAAGACACGAATTTTCCATTCTTTCGTGGGCAACCGCGCCAGTAGGGCCGGAGCTTCAGCCAAAAAGGCTATTGCCTGTTCTGGTGAGCCATCCGCAAAGTTTGAGCCCACATCAATCATCCATCGTCTGACCTCTGGCTCGGGAACTTCCAAAAACAATTTGGGGCTGTTTCGAAAAAACTCTAATGTGCCAATATAGTCAGGTTTCCCAAAACTATTTTGAACCACCAATTTCATGCCAAACCCGATCCAATCCTTCGCCATATCTATAGGGATTGCGCTCGCAATAGTGGGACTCTCGCGGAAGAATTCATTTCCTAAGACATAGTTCCATCCGGCCAGCTCCATGCCCAACATCGCCCATTGTTCCATATCACCCAGAGAATGATCTTGAGACAACATCGGTAATACTTTCAACCATTCATAGGCACATTGTGGTGCGGACTCCGTGGGCCCATCGGCTAATTCCAAAACTTGCGCAAGCAGTTCATCACGTTGCTCAGTCTCTCCTAAAAACGCAAGAATCGTTGGGCTCTCCTTAAAATACCGAAGCCCTAACGCTCCCGTTGCCTGAGTAAGAGTAATCCCCACATCAAGCCATGGGATGACACTGGCTAGACATTCTCTTCGTCCTACTTCTCCTAAAGCCGAAACCGCCTCCCCTTGGACCTTGGAGGAAATTTCTCCTAATTCATCCAATAATTCTAGGACAGGATTCGGATCTTGAGCTTCAGTCAACTGCCTAAAAATCCCCTGGGCCGTCGTCACATCAAGGTGATCAAGCAAAAGAGTCTTCAGTCTATCTGGTTGAGATGGTTTCGCCATGGTAATCTGTCGTGTTGATCTAGATTATTCTGATAAAGAATTAGTTTCTTGCAGAACTTCTGAATGAGTCCACCGTCATTTCAAAAATTCAAAGAGCGATTTCAAAAATTTACGAGGCTGGGCATTATAAAAGTGCCCTCTAGGCTTGTAAACCAAGCCCAAAAAGTGAATCGGATTGCGCGTAGCTCAGGTTAGACAGTAACCCCCATGATCAATCAGCGCCCTTGCACGAAAAACCACTACAATTTTTGATCCACCAAAAGCGGGAGTCGAGCCTGAACGTCTTGAGCCGTCATCCCTCTGATTAAAACCCGCTTCTGTCTAGCATTCTTTCCCGAGAGAATCTGAACGTCCTGTCGAACAACACCCAAATACTGAGAAATGAATTTGCACAATTCTATGTTGGCTTGTCCTTCAACTGGCGGACCGGCAAGTCGGACTTTGAGCGCGTTGCCATGCCATCCAACGATTTCCGTTTTTGACGCTCGTGGCTGCCAGTAAACACAAAGCTCCACGTTCCCCGATCGATCTTTTATGTAGGAGCTCATGTTCAATCAACATTCGTTTCTAGTTAAACCTAAGATATCACTCTATTGCTCCAAATAAAAAACAAAAACCTCAACAAAAATCAATCAAATCAAAGACGTTTGAATTTTAAAATAATCCTTTATTTTCAATTAGTTAAGAAAATATTCCATTCTATTGACAAGGCACGTATATCATAGTAAACTTATTTAAAGTTGAGAACTATTATCATTATCGTAATTGTACAGTAAAAAACTTCGCAACCATGTATATCTGTATCTGTAAAGGCATTCGGGAGTCCGATGTGAGAGACTTAGGAAAAGCAGGAATCACCTGCCCCAAAAAGCTCGCCTCGGCTTTAGAGTTAAACGATAAGAAAAACTGTTGTGGCCGATGCATTAAGAATATTTCTAAATTTGTCGATCTTGCCAAAGAAGAACAATCCTGTCCTCAATCTCCAGTTCTAGGTTAACTCTCCTCTGACGAATTAAACCTCGTCTCTTTTTAGTCCTACTCCTCTCCTCTCTTATTTATTCTGCTAGTAACATGAACTCATTATTATCTCCTGCTTATAACCGCTTCCTGCATTTTTCTGCCTTTTAATTCAAGTTCTTTCTACCGAAAAAAATCCTGACTAGGCTATCTGTCTCGTCTGTAGAGATTCCGCGACGTTGCTCTCTCATCTTACATATTCCTAAAAAACGATGTCTTCTTTTTTATCATAGATCCCTCAAGCAAACTTTTAGTGAATGCGCTCTCAGAGTTGGTAAAGAAAAAGGAACATCACAAAACCGTCCACAATTCGTATCAACGGCCTCAGATACTTACCTACATTTCCTCTTCGTCTTCACTAAATAAAAATGGCCTCGATATTGCGAATACTTATTCCAAAGGAGATAGGGAATCACCTGAAATTTACAATTAACCCTCTTAGGATTTCAGATTAAGACACAACACCACTAAGCTCATAGCTGAGCAAGGAGTCAAAGACCTACCAACAAATCGTGGGTACTTTGGCAGAACGAAGGAGGAACGACCAATGAACCGTTTAAACTTCAGAACCAACATTTTATTACCCCTTTCGATGGCAATGGGGATTTTCATTCTCCCCTCTATTGCCCAGGCCACAGGAATAGTAGGAGGAAATTTACTCGTACAAAACGATGGTGACGTCTATGTTACTTTTAAAAGTAGCGATGCAGGGTATACCAGCACGATGTCTTTTAACGGACAGAACCTTTTCACAAATCACAGCAGCAGTGAAGGGACCACGCTTAATCTCGGCAGTTTTTCAGCAGGAACAGCATTAAATTTTCAATTACTCGTTCATAATACAGGCAACACATTTTCCACGGGAATGGGTGCCCTGAATCCTGATGGAATTGCCCATACGCTAGTAAGCGACATGGGCAACGGCTCAACGCAGGTCGGCTGGGAAGATCTCTTGGGTGGTGGTGATCTTGACTACAACGATCTTGTTTTCGAATTTAGCAACACCACGACTGAAGGTGACGAAATTCCTGGGAGCGAAGATCCTGGAAAATTGATCGCCAATCCCGAACCCTCAACCATGATTTTATTCGGATCAGGATTGTTGGGCTTAGGGGCCTGGCGGCTTCGCAAGAAACAGCCATAAAGCTTTAGCTCTTCTTCCTCAAAATAACGGCTCATTCAAGACACTTGGATGGGCCGTTATTTTTCGTTTGACAAATTGCCTTATCCGTCAGAACCTCACATCCAATGTCCCAATTCCATGCCAGCGCATCCAACAGCTCACTCCTAACAACAGGCCGACCACGACCATAACAACCCAATCGGTCCTCTTCATTTTTCCAGTTCTATGAAAAGAGCGCTGAGCTGTAGGATGAAACCCCTTTGACTCCAAGGCCATAGCTAAGAGATTCGTCTGACGAAGAGCATGGCCAATTAACGGCACCACCAAAGGCACATATTTGCGAATACGCTCCACGATGGTCCCTGAAGAGATATCTAATCCTCGTGAACGTTGTGCTTGAATGACCCCAACTCCAGCACCCATTAAAATCCCAACCCATCGAAAAGCCAAAGAAAATGCGAACCCTCCGCGAGCTGGCATTCCAAGTTCTTGAGAAGCTTGCGCTAACTCTTCAATCGTTGTCGTCGAGAGCAACCAGACGCCACCCAACACCATGATCAGCAATCTAACCCCCATCCCGAAACCAAAGACACATCCTTCCCAAGTCACGCCTAGCACATGAAAAATTGGAACAGGTGTCTCTCCCTCCACAAAGAATGGCCATAACATCATGCTGTAACACACCAACAATGTCGCGAGAACCCATATCTTCTTGACGTTCATTCCAGCTTGCGCAGCCACTAAACCTCCCACAACCAATGCTAAGATCCCAAGTAAATAGGTTGGATGTGAAAAACACAACGCCAGGCCAAAGAAGCCCAGCACCACCAACGTTTTCGTTCGCCCATCTAACCGATGCACCCAGGTTTCGTGATTCAAGTACAGAGAAACATTCATCGTACGTTTGGCTTCAGTGAAGCTTTGACCTCATTAACCGTGAGTAATGTATAGCCCCATCGTTGACTAAACTGGGAAAGAAGTGGGATTTCCAAGGATGCGGTTTGCACAAGGGCCGAATCTTGAAAAATCTCCCGTGGTGGCCCATCGGCGACAATCTGTCCATCTTTCATTAAGAGGCATCGCTGAGCATGTTCCGCGACCAATCGCATGGAATGCGTGATCATGACAATGGTGTGGCCTTTCCGATTTAAATCTCGGATCATGGCCATCATCCGATCAGTTTCTTCCGCATCAAGCCCAGTGGTTGGTTCATCAAAAATCAACATGGCTGGTCTAGTGGCAAGGATCGAAGCCACGGCCACCCTTTGTCTTTCGCCTTTTCGTAAAGAAAATGGATCTAAGCCAGCACTTTCTTCAACCGGTAGGCCAACAGCTACTAACGATTCATGTACACGACCCGCAACCTCTTCCTGGGAACAACCTAAATTTCTCGCACCAAAGGCCACTTCTTCCCAAACAGTATCCGCAAAAATTTGATGGTCAGGGTTTTGAAAGACCAGGCCTACACGCTTCACCAATTCATTCATGGAAGTCGTTCGCGTATCTAAGCCATCAATCAGAACTCGCCCTTCAACCGGAGCCAAAAGTCCGTTTAGCAAGCGAGCACACGTGCTTTTCCCAGACCCATTGGCCCCGAGCAGAGCTAGGAATTCTCCTGGGTAAATGAAACAATTGATGTTGCGAAGAATAGGTCGGTCAGCATACTGAAAACATGCATCTTCAATTCGAACAAACGGATCCATCTGTGAGCCCCACAAAGAAGCTGGTTCGCCCAGCCGAATGGTGTCATCAAGCACAGCTGCTGGAGGTGAGATTATAAGATTCATTTTTTCTGCACATGCGACGGCTTCATCTATCGTCAACGGCAGTGGCTCGCACACGAGTTCTTCAAAACATTCAGTCAAGGCCAGAGGGCGTATGCCTCGGTTTCGCATGGCATGAGGATCACGACGCAATGCGTCAGGCGATCCTTCCCATACTAACCTTCCTTCATCAAGTAGGATCACGCGATCAGCGAATTGCAGATCATCATGATCTTGCTCGCTCATCAACAAGGCCATACCCGCATCTCGCAGCTGTCGCAGTGTCTGGCGCAATTGCATTCGAGTAACGGGATCCAAATCCGAACTGGGTTCATCTAAGATTAAGAGTTGTGGTTCTTGTACGAGAACTGAAGCGATCACGAGCCGTTGACGTTGTCCGCCTGACATGGTCATTGGATCACGATCAAGGCAGGGTTCCAACCCGACAGAGCTTAGAGCAGAGGAAACCCGTCGCTTGATGTCGTCGAAGGAAAGGGGTGGCTGTCGATATTCCAATGGATGCAGTAATTCGGCTTCCATGCTCGTGCCAACTAATTGTGTTTCAAAATCCTGAAACACTAAACCCACACGATCTGCCCGCTTCCAAACGGGAGAAACTCGCGTATTTTCTCCACAGACTTGCAAGCTGCCAGTGAGTTCACCCGCAATCATGTGCGGGATAAGTCCATTGCACGCATAACAGAAGGTCGACTTGCCTGACCCACTACGACCCAGCAACATGACCATTTCGCCAGGCCCAATCGAGAAGGAAAGATTATTCAGTGCAGGATTTTGCTGGCCTGGGTAGTAAAAAGAGAGGTGTTTACAATCCAATAGAGACCCATGAGTTCGAGCGTCGGCGATTCCCGGAGATAATTCATGCCCTACAAAAGAAGGCTTCTCGGAAAGACGAAGATTGCCTTGTGCCACAAAAGAGGAGCGAATATCTTCATACCGTAAATGCCATCGTTGGACACGAGGGTACAGAAACATTAATAAAGGTGGCCCCAATAACAGGCTCATCACGATATTATTAAAAAAAATCGCGGGAGCTAATACGACAAAAGGGAGCAAGCCCAACAGTTCCACGCCCCAACCAATAATACCGGCACACACACTAGACGCCACAACACAGATCAATCCATATTCAAAGCCTTGTCGCCAAGACTGCACCACGGGAGGTTGCCCCGAGGACAACCAACCCAAATTCCCCCACATCAAGTAAGGAAGATATCCAAATAGAAAGTTGCCCAGAAAACCAAACACGCTCGCCGGACCTAACGTCCCAAAACAGTCGCCGATAATATTGCCAATACCTGCCCCCCACGCCGCTGCTGGACCAAATAACAGCGACGCAACAATTGGTATCGCATTCGCCGGACGCAGTTCCACAAATCCGGGAATGAGGGGAATGCCTGCTTTAAAAGGAATAAGGATAGCGGCGTAAATCGCCGCGATTTGAGCAGTCACAACAATCAGGCGCGTGTCCTGCCACACACTGACTAAGTCTGCCCACCAGCGACGTGGGTCATAACAAGCAAATTGAGTGATCATGAATGGAGAAAGAATTCGTGGCGGGGAACCGCATCCAGAACTAATAACAGCTCTTCCGGTTTAGACTACAGGAGGCATCAAACGGCGGTATATGATCGCAGGAGACATGATCTCCTGCGATCAATTCATGAGGCCTTGACGCATCGAAACCCCGTGTGTGCATAGGAATAGCCCTGCCGGAACCAATTCCGAAAAGACCGTCGCAGTAAACGGCTGGCAGTCAACGGGCCACCACCCTTTACGACATAATGATCTTGATCAAAAAATCGCGCTGAGTATCCAGGATAGGTTGGAAGCGGGTTGAACCCTTCGAATGGATGAAAGACGGTTGCTGTCCATTCCCAACCATTACCGACTAACTGCGCGACCCCAAAAGGGCTGATTCCTTGCGGGTCTGCAGTCACGGGCCGAGGATCCCAGGCTTGAAAATCAAAGTTGCCATGGCTGGCTTGGACTGACTCTGTGCCCCATGGGAAGGTTTGCTCGTGACCCGCTGGCGTTCCGAACGCCGCGCGGTGAAATTGATGTTCTGTCGGTAACGCCAGGCCCTTCCACTCAGCATATGCCTGGGCCTGTTGATGTGTCACATAGACCGGCCACGAGAGAGGTAATGGCACATCTTGGAACATCGTCCCTAAAATCCACTGTACGCCCTGCCGCTTCCAATGCTCTGGAACCATTCCTCCCTCATGAACAAATTCCAAATATTCTCCATTCGTAATCTTGTAGCGAGTAATGGCAAAGGCAGGAACATCGACCTCATATCCACCAAACTCATTATCCCAACCAAATCCCTCTTCAGGACAACGTCCTAAGCTGGCTGACCCTGCAGGGATTTCCACCATTTCATTGGAAGGAGCATGTCCATTAAGGGACAACCCTGTCGAATTCGGCATCTGTTTTTCATGATGATCTAAATGATGCAATAAATAGGCAGTTGTTTCGAGATGCATGAGTCGATGCTCAATGGCCACATGTACCATTTCTTCGGGCACCTGTTCTATCGCCCGATCGACCTCTAGGCGGACTCGTGCATTATACCCCTCAACTTCTTCAATGGTCGGCCAATCAGAAGGGCTATCTGTGGAAACGGTGCCCACGGCCGGATCAATACCCGCCTCAAACAATTCATCAAATGTGGCATGAAATGCAGGTTTATCTAAGGTCCAGCGACACAGCTGATTCCAATCAAATGCTTCGAGATGCCCCAAATAAAAGATCAAGCGATGGCGTTCGGGAATTGGACGAGCATACATGGCATTTGGACTCACCAAAGCAAATAGACTGTCAGTTCGTCTCCGAGCATCTTCCAACTCTTTTTGAAGGCTGGAACATTGAGTCATCATTCTGAACCTCACTAATGAAAGCGGATCAATAAAAGAAGAATAAATGTGCGGATAGAAAGCGAAACCCCATAAGGGGCAACCGATATTATACCGAACTTGGCATCGTTCGAAAAGTTCCCGTTGCCCTTTTAAAGATAGAAGCCATGACTGGAGCAACCACTTAGCTCATATCTCTAGGCTGCTTCGCATTGGCTAGCCACGATAGACGGTCCTTGCTATTCTGCCCAAGGCCTACGAGGCTTAATACGACGATCCAGGCCATAAACCACTGTCGTGCCGATAGGCTTTCCTCACGACTCAAGATGGATTCCCTGTGACAAATACCTGCGAGCTTGAAGTACAACATCTCAGCGTACGATTTCCAGACGGCACCTATGCGCTTCAGGAGATCGATTGGGAAGTGCACCAGAGCGAAACAATGGCCATCATTGGGGAGAGTGGCTCCGGGAAAACGACACTTCTGCGCTTGCTGAATCGCCTGGCTGAACCTTCTTCCGGTCACGTCTTCATTCAAGGTCATCCAGCAATTGATCAAGACCCAATTGCCCTACGTCGCCGCTTAGGATACGTCCCCCAAGATGGAGGCCTGTTCCCGCATTGGACCATTCGGCATAACGTCTGTTTAGTGCCTCAACTATTAGAATGGTCTACTGAGCAACAACACGATCGCTTCACGACCTTACTGCCTCTCGTCAATTTAGATCCAACAGTGATCGCTGATCGTTTTCCCATTGAATTATCTGGCGGACAACGCCAACGAGTTGCCATCGCAAGAGCGATAGCCGCAGATCCGCCCATTGTCTTATTGGATGAACCATTTAGTGCCTTGGATCCATTAACACGTCACGAACTACACGAACAATTTCTCATCCTCAAAACACAGCTCCATAAAACCATGGTCCTCATTACTCACGATATAACAGAGGCCTTTCGGCTTGGCGACCGTATTACCGTATTGAAAGATGGTCGCATTCATCAAATCGGAACCCCGCAGGAACTCCTAACATCACCTGCCACCCCTTATGTGGCCTCACTCATAGAACATCACTCGGGCTTGCAACAGTGAGGATCTTCTTGGATTTTCATAGCCCTCTACGCCGGCCTAGGAAGCCTACCTGGATACACGGCTATCTGTGTATTGCCCTATTGTTCATGCTCTGGGCATCCTCAGTTCTCGCTTCGCCTGGCACATCCATCGTGATCGGCTCAAAAAATTTCTTAGAGAATCGACTGCTGGCAGAAATGTTTGCACAATTAATCGAATCCCACACGACATTAACTGTCGAACGACGCTTCGGCCTGGCCGGCACACAAATTTGCTTCCAAGCCCTAACCAACGGTGACATCGATCTCTACCCTGAATATACCGGCACAGGCCTTGTCACCATTCTTGATGAGCCAGCCATGCAAGATCCAAGTGCGGTCTTGAACCATGTGCGCAGCGAATTCCGAAAACAGTGGAACCTGTGGTGGCTCGCACCACTGGGATTTGATAATTCATTCGCCTTAGCTCTACGACGAGATCGTGCGAAGGCGTTGAACATTCGGACGATTACGGACTTGGTGGGAGCGGCAAAAAACTTGAGAGCCGCATTTGGCTTCGAATTCATTCAACGTGCCGATGGACTCCGCGGACTCAAGAATTTGTATGGTCTGGAATTTCAGGACGTGGTGGGGATGCAGCAATCCTTAAAATATGAAGCGGCAGACAAAGGCGATGTTGACCTCTTGGATGTGTATACCACTGATGGCCGTTTAGCGGTGTACGATTTTGTTGTTTTGGAAGACGACCGACGATTCTTCCCTCCTTATGACGCAGCGGCGTTGGTCCGTGGTGAAACATTGGAACAATACCCTGAATTGAGCAAAATCCTCAGCTTACTCACCAACGCACTCAGCCCTGAACGCATGCGTGAATTGAATTTTCGCATTCAAGAACAGGGCGAAACCATACCGCAAGTCGCCTACGACGCATTACGCACATTGCATCTCGTCAAGGAAACCCAACAGACCACCGCGACAACCACCAAAGAATCCACATCGTTCTTCTCCTACATGTGGGAACAACGCACGATGTTGAGAGTTCGAACCGGAGAACATCTCTCGCTGGCGGGCATCGGCTTACTCCTCGGCATTGCGTTGGCGCTTCCACTCGCCTTCATACTTGAACGCTGGCGCGGTGGAGCTGAAACCATGATTCGAATCATTGGCATGTCGCAAACGATTCCCTCAATCGCCTTGCTGGCGTTTATGATTCCACTTTTTGGAGTCGGGGCACTGCCCGCAATCATGGCGCTGTGGATTTATTCGCTCTATCCCATTTTGCGCAATACCTTTTCAGGCCTGCGCGATGCCGCACCAAGTGTGGTCGAAACCGGCCGCGCACTCGGGATGACCGAATGGCAAATCTTACGATCTGTTCGCCTCCCGCTGGCCGCACCCACAATTATGGCTGGCATTCGAACATCCGCAATTTGGACGATAGGGACGGCCACGCTCGCAGCATTTATTGGAGCCGGTGGATTAGGCGTGCCCATTGTTTCGGGACTGCAACTCGCCGATGTGCGTGTCATTCTGTCCGGGGCTTTACCCGTCACCATCTTGGCTCTCGTCGTCGACGGCCTGTTAGGTTCGATTGAACGATTCGTCCGACCCCGGGGCTTAGAAGTGTCCCGGTAAATCAACCGTTAAATTTACTCATTGCCGTTTCTTGCATTCTTCCTGATCATCACTACTCCCCAATGAGTTGCATCAAAACACCATAAATCGGTATACTGACCCTCATTATTTTTACCTCATACTTCATATTATCCCCGTTCGTTTGATTGTATTTTTTTCCTTCCTAAGTCCAATCCTACTGTTTCTTAGTTGAAGGTAATAGACACGTTTATCACAATCCAAAGATCTATTCATTGACCCAACGATGTGCACGCGCTTGCACCAGGGAGGCAAATATGGATTCCAAAACTGAGGCATCAATTACCATTGATGTACCTATTACTCGAGAAGATCCTGATACCCTCGGAAATATCGTGAAGGCAGGCCTTCTTGCCAATCCTAGAACGTTGCCTTCGAAATTATTTTATGATGAACGGGGCTCGACCCTCTTTGAACAAATATGCGAACTACCGGAATATTATCAAACACGAACTGAGCACCAATTGCTCGTCACGTGGGCTGACGAAATCGTTGCACTCAGTGGGGCAGAGGAACTCGTTGAATTAGGTTCAGGCGCCGCGACCAAAACCCGCGTCTTGTTAGATGCCATGGCACAGGCCGAGCAATTACGCTATTTCGTGCCATTTGATGTGGACGAAACAATTGTTCGCCGAGTGTCAGAAGAACTTGTGAATGAATATCCCGGCCTTCAAATCCACGGAGTGGCTGGAGATTTCCTCGTCCATCTCGAGCATATTCCTGAAGGTGGGCAACGTCTTGTCGTCATTCTGGGTGGGACCATTGGCAATCTCCCAGCGATCGCTGCCGAAGATTTCTTGACCTCAGTGAATACCGAAATGGCTTCTGGAGATTTTTTCTTATTAGGCGTTCAACTCATCACAAACCCCGAGCGCTTGGAAGCCGCCTACAACGATCAAAAAGGTATCACGGCAAAATTCAATAAAAACATTCTCCGAGTTCTTCAAACCCAACTGGGCGCACAGTGCAATCCAGACAATTTCGACCATGTCGCACGCTACAACCCAGACGCCCATCGGATTGAAATGTGGCTCCGATCTGCCCAAGATCAAACCATCAATATTCCAAGTCTTGACCTTTCAGTTCCGCTTAAAAAAGGCGAAGAAATTCGCACAGAACTCAGTGCAAAATTTGATCGCCCTTTGGCTGAAAACTTGCTCATCACCTCGGGCTTTGAGTTGGTTAAATGGTATACGGACTCCGAACAACTGATCAGCTTAGCGTTAGCTCGAAAACCATAGCCCGCAGACTGCCCTCGACCGTTCAGCTGTTCCCTGGAGTATTGTCCCTTCCCGAAAGCTAGAGAATTACTCCTTACCACCGATCACACTCATGATCTACCTTAATGTGGCAGGGCTTGCCCCATTCAATCAAATCGTGCAACAAGAGGTCACGACCACGCTCGAACAATTTGGCCGCCTCCTCTATTCTGATGAAGGCATCCGCTTTTATCGCGAAACGGTACAACGCTGTCGGAACAGTTTAGCTCAATGGCTGCATGTCTCGAACGCAGAACGTATAGCCATCGTCCCAAATACCACAACAGCCTGCTGGCTTGTCTTATCTCTCATCCGATGGAACCCAGGAGACAAAATCCTGACCACAACACATGAGAACTCTACGGTTCTCAAAGAGATCTTGTCTTTGCAAACGCAAGGCGTCGACGTACACACGCTAGACCCGATTTCCCCAGATGAATTGGAATTTCAGATTTCAGCACTTCTAGAGTCAACACACGTCCGAGCCATTGTTATCAGTCATGTCTCACATATCGATGGACGAATTCTCCCCATCGAACGTCTCTATCGACTGGCTCAGAAACATCAAACTCTCCTGATTGTTGATGGCGCTCAAGCCATAGGCCATATCCCAATACATTTTCGTGAGTGGCAGCCAGATGCCTACTTTTTCCCTGGACATAAATGGTGTGCAGGACCAATGGGGACAGGTGCGCTGATTCTCGGAAAACAATTTGCCGAATACAGGACAATAGCACTTCCTGGCGATGAACAAGAACGCCGCCCGCCATGGGTAGACTTTGAACTGGGGACGCAAAACATTGGATTGATCGCTGGCTTGACCAAAGCCTTCCTCATCAAAGAGCAGGATGGGCTCAACACGCCGAACCAGGAAGGCATCCGAAAAAAAGTGCAGCAAGAGTTATCGAAGATAGAGAATTTCAATATTTTGGAATGGGATGGACCTCATAGTCCGGGGATTTTTTCATGGACCTGCATTAATAAACAGACGGAAAAACAACTACAATCAAAGGCACGCAACATATCCTGGAAAACGTTCCCCCTTCCACAGAATCCCAAACAAACAGGCATACGCTTATCTTGGTCATCGGCCACTTCCAAGGCGGACCTAGAATCTTTCTTCCATTTCCTCCAAGGCATCCGCTGAACTCTGAAGAAACCTAACAGGGAAACTCGTCCATGACGACGTCATCAATTGCTCTTTCCTCTATCAGCCTGTCGTAAAATTTTCCGCCTTTGTCTTGACCTTTTTAATCTGATCAGTACATTCTACAGCTCATTAATCATGGCCTTCCCAAAGAAAGCTCACAATCGTAACGTCGTGAGACTTCTCTCACCAATTCTGTTTCCTATGAATGAACCTAAACCGTATCCCTATCAGGCTATCTTCATCTCACCCAAGAGAGGCTTCACGATCTCATCTACGTCAGACGGCAGTGATCCAGGAACTTCATGTTCAACACAAGACACCATAAGTAGAGTGCAATCCAAGAATTGCCTGAATATCGATTCATAAAAGCATCGATCCATGACCAACGAGATCATCCTTCTTCCATCTAGTCATAATCTTTCCCTTGTAGCGCTTTCGATCGCCATCGCGATTTTGGCCTCGTATCTCGCGTTGGATCTCGCGGGACAGGTAACCCGCTCAGCCGGAACCGGTCGCCTGGGCTGGATAGCAGGTGGCGGGTTCGCCATGGGAACAGGCATATGGTCCATGCATTTTATTGGCATGCTCGCCTTTTCTTTGCCGATTCCCATCCAATATCACATCCCCCTTGTGGGACTTTCACTTCTTGCTGCCGTTGCTGCTTCTGCAATCGCGCTTTTTGTGGTCAGCAAACCAGATCTTACGTTTAAAGCTTTGGGGTTCGGCAGCCTCTTTATGGGTGCGGGAATTACCACCATGCACTACATAGGCATGACGGCTATGCGCCTGCAAGCCACCACGATATATGACCCCGTCTTAGTGCTTCTTTCAGTGGTGGTGGCCGTAACCGTCTCGTATGTTGGACTTCAATTGACGTTCGCCCTGCGCTCGGAAACAGAAACCACCGGCTTGATAAAAAAGATCGGCGGCGCGGCCATTATCGGCAGTGCCATTCCAGCCATGCATTATACCGGCATGGCTGCAGCCAGCTTCTCCCCTCACAATATGGTGATGCCGGCTTCGCCTCTTATCATAGACATTTCCTTACTTGGCGGGATCACCATCGCCATTGGAACCTTTGTCATCTTTGGGTTCACATGGGTCTCTGCGATGATCGATCGTCACCTAACCAGACAGGCGAAAGACATTTACCACGCAAATGAATTGCTACGGACAGAAATTGCAGAACGCCGCCGCATCGAAGAAGCTCTGCAGGAAAGTGAAACCTACACTCGCCTTATCGTCGAAAATGCCCTAGATAGTGTGATCACGATAAACCTCGAAGGCATCATTACAGGCTGGAATCAGCAAGCCGAATCTATGCTTGGGTGGACGCCTCCGGAAGCAATTGGACAGCCACTCGTTTCCCTGATCATCCCCCCCTCATTCCGAGAATCCCATAATCAAGGGCTAGAGCGTTTTCGAACGACGGGCGAAGGGCCAGTGCTCAACAAACGCATAGAAATCACCGCGTTGCACCAACAAGGGCATGAATTTCCTGTGGAACTCTCGATATCTCCCATTCATTCTCAAGATGGAGTGACCTTCAGTGCCTTCATCAGAGATATCACCACCCGGAAACAGGCCGAAAACGAGATTAAGAGCGTGGCAAAATTTCCAGATGAAAACCCAAACCCAGTTTTGCGCATTTCACAGGAAGGGATTCTCTTATATGCCAATGCAGCCAGCATTCCTCTTATCGAGACATGGGAAACACAAATTGATCAGTTAGTACCATCACCCGTTCTACAATTCGTCCAGGACGCGTTAACCTCTCAGACCAATGGAGAACTTGAAGTCGATTGCCACCAACAAATTTGTTCACTCGTTGTTTCACCGATAGTCGACGAAGGGTATGTGAACTTGTATGGCCGAGACGTGACCGAACGAAAAAAAGCCGAGCACGCGCTGTATCAAGCCAAAGAAGCGGCTGAACTCGCCAATCGTGCTAAGAGCGAATTCCTGGCGACAATGAGCCATGAACTCCGAACACCCCTTACAGGAATCTTGGGGTATGCCCAAATATTGAAGAAAGAGCGAGACATCCCCCAAAAGCAGCGCAATGCCGTCAACGTAATCGAACATTCCGCGGAACACCTTCTCAGCCTCATTAATGAAATACTAGACCTCTCTCGGATTGAAGCTGGCAGCCTAGAACTACAACTTGATGACCTGAATCTTTCAAAGTTATTACTGAATTTAAGCAATATCATCCGAGCCAGATCCGATGATAAACAATTATCGTTTACGTACGAATGTCTGTCGGATCTTCCGGCAATTGTGAGAGGAGACGAACGCCGTCTCCGGCAAGTCCTCATCAATTTATTGGACAACGCGATTAAATACACCAAAGATGGCGGCATTGCGCTCAAAGTGGGCTATCACGAAAACCGAATACGTTTTCTTGTAGAAGATACCGGCATGGGAATTAAACCTGAACACCTCGAAGCCATCTTCCTCAGTTTTCAACGAGTGCATGACCCCAAATTGGTTGTCGAGGGGACAGGGTTAGGCTTAGCGATTAGTCAGAAGCTTGTGGCTCTCATGGGCGGAACCTTATCAGTCAAGAGCTCGCCCGGGGAAGGAAGTCAATTTTGGTTTGATTTGGACTTGCATGAGGTCAAAGGTAGCCAAGAAGAACCTCTGAGCATAGAGCCAAAGATTATCGGCATCACAGGAGAACGACCAACAATTCTTATCGTCGATGACAAAGTCGACAATCGCATGTTCCTAAATGACCTCCTTACGCCCTTAGGGTTTGATGTGGCGGAAGCGCAAGATGGGGAAGAATGTTTGGGACAAGCCTTGACCATACGCCCCGATGCCATTTTGATGGATCTACGAATGCCTAACATGGATGGACTCGAGGCCACACGACGCATTCGCCAATCCCCCGAGCTCAAAGATGTAGTGATCATTGCCATTTCTGCCAGCTCGTTTGAACATAATCGACTAGAATGCCTCAAAGCTGGAACAGATAATTTTTTATCGAAACCATTTCGCATTAACAAGCTGTTAGAACTGCTGAATCATCACCTTCCGATAGAACTTGTGTACGACACGGAAACGCTAGAAATGCCAAGCCCTCTGATCACGACCGCAACAGTCTCTCAAGCAGATCTTCAGCTTCCACCGCCAGACAGAGTCGAATCCTTACTCAACTTGGCGAAACGGGGTGACGTGAAAAATATCTTGTCACAGATTGAAGAATTATCCACAGATCCTGACTACCAGATCTTTTCAACAAAAGTCGAAACCATGGCCAAGAGCTTTCAAGTCACCAAACTCTGCAAATTTCTCGAGGAAATTAGTAACACGAGATGAACCACACATGGCAACACAAACCTGTCATTCTTATGGTAGATGACACCCCAGCCAATCTTGGCATTCTTTCAGAACTCTTTGAAAGAGACGGGTATGACCTATTAGTCGCCGAAGACGGAGCCAGTGGTGTCGAGCGAGCAACATTTGCCAAGCCAGATTTGATTCTTCTTGATGTGTTAATGCCCAAACAAGACGGCTTTATCACCTGTCAACAACTCAAATTGAACGCGGTCACCCGAATTATTCCAATCATATTCATGACCGCGCTCACAGACACGGAAAACAAAGTGAAAGGATTTGAATTAGGAGCAGTGGACTACATCACCAAACCTTTCCAACAAGAAGAAGTTCGTGCGCGCGTTCAACTCCAGCTGAATCTGTTGTACGCCCAACGACAACTAGAAGAACAAAATCGAAAATTACAAGAAGAGATTGAAGCCCACACACGCACCCAAGCAACCGTGCACTACTTGGATGCCGAGCTGAAATTAGCCCAATCCTTTGGTCAAGCAATTGGAAAAAGTCCGTCGTTCGCATCAATACTCGAACAAATCGACCAAATGGCCGGTACCGACTGTACAGCCCTCGTCATTGGAGAAACCGGAACTGGCAAAGAACTCATTGCACGAGCAATCCATGAGCAAAGCCCACGGCGGCAGAAACCTATGATTAAGGTGAATTGTGCGGCTATTCCAAAAGATCTGTTTGAAAGTGAATTTTTCGGTCATGAAAAAGGGGCCTTCACTGGCGCTACGACACGGAGACTTGGGCGATTCGAACTGGCCAATGGCGGCACCCTTTTTTTGGATGAGATGGGAGAACTTCCCCTTGATATTCAGGCTAAACTCCTTCGAGTGCTACAAGAGCAAGAATTTGAAAGAGTGGGCGGACACACCACACTCAAAGTCGATGTTCGCATCATTGCCGCGACAAATCGAGCGTTGGAAACTGAGGTCACCCAACAACGTTTTCGCGAAGATCTCTACTATCGATTGAATGTCTTTCCGATTAACATTCCACCCTTACGAGAACGCCAAGAGGACATACCCTTACTCATTCAACATTTCATCAAAAAATGTGCAAGCAAATACGGGAAGACAATAGAAGGGGCCAAAGAATCAACACTTCAACAATTACAAAGTCACACCTGGCCTGGGAATATTCGAGAATTAGAAAACATTATTGAACGTGCGGTTATTGTTGCCAAAGGTCAATGGTTGGAACTAGGTGATTGGTTTACGATAGTCCCAGCTGTTTCCCCTACTCCATCTCAACAACCTTCTCTGCCACCCTCAACACCCCACCCACTCCACAATTCTTCAGGTCCTCATTCATCCTTTCAAACATTAGAAGAACGAGAACGCGCACATATCTTAGAAGTGTTGGAATCCGTCAATTGGCGTGTCAGCGGAGAGACTGGAGCGGCCCAACTCTTGGGCCTCAACCGCACCACACTCGAAGCCCGGATGAAAAAACTCGGTATTTCGCGCAAGAACTAAAGAGCCTTTTCCCTCAGTTTGGAAAACACCCCGCCCTCCATATTGCTCTAATCAACCCTTTATCCTGTTCCTTCCAATCTGCTGGATTAACGACCTAGCCTAGGATTGTGCTATCGAATATTTCTCACAAAATACTCACATATGCCCTAGAGAACTTTCACGCGAGATGCCTATGGAATGCTCAAAAATGGCATCCAGAAAGGTACAGCCACTTTGACTGCGCGGAGCGCACTTCCAATACGTGAGCACGGTAAAATGGTGACCTGCCTGCGCGAAGCCGCTCCGGCAGGCATGGAACCGCTGACTTATCGGCCGTAGCTGTAGCGAAGGCTGGTAGATTTTTTCAATATTCCAGAATTCATCTCTTCCAATATTGGCATTTTGCCAATATTGAAGCACCATGATTATTGATAGTTGCCGCTTCTTTCTCCGCACAGCACGACCGAGACATCACAAAACCTTCACCCAGCTTGTCGTTTATTACATTCCCACGATCTCATCGCAACTTGGCATCCACATTGCTTTATCACAATCCCAGGTACAGCACATTGAAATATTACAGAACAAAACAATTTTTTTCATGACACACGCAAGGAGATTTCAGCATGACAAATTCCACCACCACTACTCGCAAGTCTGTTTCACTCGTCGTCGCGGCTAGCGCACTCCTATTAGGATTGAATATCGGGACAGTCTATGCCGGGGATGATGCCAAGCTCTATCCCGGCACCATGTGCCGACCCTCGTTGGGATTGAACAACTATGCGCCCCATGTCCACTACAATGGGGATGGCAGCATCTCCAATACAAGCGAAGGATTCAATGTGACGGTGGACTGTCCCATTGTTCGAGATAACACCACCAATAAGGATGGCCTAAAACATGTACAGGTCTACTATGATGATCAAAATAGTTTCAATAATTTTTCCTGCACCGTCCATTCACGCTGGAAGTGGGGTAATACCATTCACAAGACAACAAGAGGAACAGTTTCCAAAAATTTCGGCATTGGATATGTTTACATGTTTGGACCCGATAGCTCACGTGGACCCAATACTTTTTACACCATGACGTGTGTCATTCCTCGGAAAGTGGCAGGCAAGCCTAAGTCTCGCCTGCTGAATTAAATGGTGAAAGAAGGTGACGGCTGGGGAAACTAATCGGCCAAAATTTGAGTGAGATCATTCGTGATAAGGCAAGAACACAAGAAGGAAGAAGAGGGGGTTACTGACGACTTCCTCTTCCCCTTTTACGTATCCTCCCTTACCTCTGCATTGGTGCTTCTTTGACAACTAAGGATAGTATTATTCTTGCTGGCCCTGTTACTCGTATACGGAAGTACAGACGGAACTGATATAAACGGAGGAGACGGTGATGAGCAAGCCCTGTATTTTCCTGCTAAACCTAAGTGCGCTAATCTTCCTAGTAACCCCAGTCACTGCGGAAGTTCAGATGACTGGAGAACAGTTGTCAGTACACGTGGACAATCAATCTCTAAGCACAATCCTTGAAACCCTCTCTCGGCAAGGAACCTTCGATGTAACGGTGCTAGAGAAAGAGGCAGCAGCTCAAACTTCGGTAACGCATCACTTCGATCACTTGTCCATTCAAGAAGGACTCAGCCGACTGTTAGCTCAGTGGAACTATGGCATCACCACTGATCAAAGCACAGGGCATATTCGAGAGATTTTCCTCGTATCAAAACGTATCAACCCCAACAATCTTCCCACTCTGAAACAATCTGCTGCGTCGCTTCGTTATCCGAATGCAGGCCTCAGCCACCTGCCGCAAGATGATTCGTTGATGGCATCGTTCCAAGAAGAAGAGGAGATCTATGAAATGGATTCCAAGGAAGTACGTGAGTCAAATGATGATGCCTATTTAGAAGACGACGAGATTGTTGCAAAGATACTGCCTGCTGATCTTCCAGCTGAAATCCGAGAAGAATTTTTGAGAGATCTGGCGGCAAACCAAGAAGTTCAGTTAGAAACGCGATGAACACCACTCTCAAGACCCCGGAGAGGAAGTTAAGCATGTCTCGATAAAAATGAACCTATGAGCTCTCGTCTCTCGTTCCTACCTAACGCTTCGTCATACATCCTTTGTAGGTGGGGTGAGCCCCACAAACTCCAACACCACCCGTCCAACACCATAACCTGTGAGTTCATGCACAAACGGTTCGTGTATCTGACATTCGAAAGATTGGGTGGCTCCGACACCCAACCAACGAAGAGCCAAAGGAATATCACCCCCGCTCTCCCTTCCGACGTAGGTCTGTTGAACAAAGCCGCCAGAGATCATCAGAAGTGAGACGTGAGGAGAGTAGGGACAGGGGGGGGGGGAACTGACGGGCTTGTTCTTGACTCTAACGCCTCACTTTCTACTTCTCCCCCCCTACTCACGCAAAGCACACCTCTTTGCCTGACCGATCCTGAAAAGTTTGGCACTTTTTGTTAACTGCCCCTTGATCGGAAAAACCGGTGTTCCAAGGTACGTCCTTGCTGAGACACTTTGAATGAGACATTTCGTCTCTTGTAAGCATTACACCTCACCCCCACCCAGAGCCTCAACTCGTCTTATGCCCCCCAAAATCTACAATTTCCAGGCTAGTAATGTCATTTTCCGTATGTGGTCCTCGGCCAAGTGACCATATATCGCCATTTTGCCAAAAATTCACCCTCATCCAGGTTGTCCTTGTACTTCAAATTCAGCCTATTTCTTGACTATCATTAAAATTTCCTTGAATTTCAATAATTTATGAGTACATCTTCCAATGATTCAGTTTGGCATCTATCGTGCTTTATCCATTGCTATGAAACGAAATCAAGGAATTCTTGCCAGAAAAGATTCAACATACACCGCATTTTTTGAAGGAGGACTCAACATGCTACAGACCACTTCACATTTAACAACCTGGTTCACTCAAGCCATTGAATCTCTGCCATGGAATCCCCCAGTGACCCCAAACTGTTCCGTGCAAGGGCGAATTCGATCAACCGAAACCCACAAAAATGTCATGAAAGTACGAGTGGAACCTGGGGCTGAGACTTCTGGATTTGTCTACGAATTTTCGACAACAAACCCTCTTTTGCAGTCGCAGTTATTAGTCGCAGACTTAGGAAACCGGGAAGTCTCCATTAAAGGGAAGGCTCCGGTCATTCCTCTCAGAGGGTACCCATTAAATGGCGGGTCTGTTGTTTCAATTGAAATTCTTGGGGCACCCTCCTTCAATGAGAACTGAAAACGGAACTGATGTGTATCCACTGAGTGATTTCTTATTTTATATGATACTTGGTAGAAAAGTAGACTCGGCAAAACTGCTGTTCAGAAAGAATGTTGAGTGAACGCTATGACGACAGACTTGATGCCAATCAGACAAACACAACGATACGCCATCACAAATGCCAGAGCGACGATACTACTTATTGATGACTCACCGGATAATCTGCTGATCTTGGGAGATATCTTGACCGAGGCTGGCTATGAGGTAATGTTTGCTGAGAGTGGGTTGAGCGGCTTGGAACGCACTCGTTTTATGAAGCCCGACTTGATTTTAATGGATGTGCGAATGCCGGGAATAGACGGACTAGCCGCTTGCCGGACTTTGAAAGAGCAAAATGGTCTGAACGACATCCCCGTTATTCTCATGAGTGCGCAACGAGGAGGAACGCTCCGGCAAGAAGCTCTAGATGCCGGGGGCCTGGATTGTTGGGAAAAGCCCCTAAACCCGGACTTTCTCCGGGAAACCCTCAAACAACTTTTACCGTTGCCAGGTTCAGTTCAAGCAGAAGGCTCAATCCCATGATTCCCAAAAATCAACTTTCTCGCAAAAAAGATACAACTTCCCACTTCTAGATCCCTTGCCCTCACTCCTGATCCCGCATCTTTGACTCATCACACGAAAAGATTGAATATCGAAAAACCGCTGTAGCTTTAGCTTTTTCATTCTTGCCACGCGCGAGATATGATCAACAACTAGCCTAACGACATTTTTGGCATTGTCTTTGCTTATTTTAGCTATCACCTGCATTTTCATCAAAAAATGCACATTTAGCAGACAATTTCCCACATCGTGATGTGGGAATGGAACACTTTCTTGAAACGAGGTTTTCCGAACAATGGTTGAACAACCAACTAAACCCTCACCGACGAGCCTTCCCACTTGGTGGCACCGTGGCCCATCCGGGCTGGTAGAAGAATGGGAAACACGAGTTTCCTCAGAAGAAATCTCACGTCGGCAAGATCGTTGGCGATCAACGTCCTCCCTTAAAGCAAAATCCCGCAAAAACAATAATCACTATCCTGACCCTCGCTCTTCAGCTCCCTGAGTCTTTCTCATACAATTTTTGTCTTCACCCTCGCCTGTGCATAGTCTTGGATTTCTCTAGCAATACTCGCCAACGAATCGCACAAGGAAAGGCTATTCCAAGTCAATGCCAAAAACCCCATAGAAAATTGGCATTTCCCTCGTCACCTTTAAAGGCTTCACAGTGAGATGAATAAAGGTCTCCGGCAAAAGCATTTTTTTTAGACTTGGACAATTACTGGAACAGTAAAACCTCCGTAATTACCTCACACAAGATTTCATTTCCTCTTTTTTCAAAAAATGGATAGAAAACAAGAGCGTTCGTTTACCTTCTTTTATTTATTGGCCTGCTCTCTACCATCGGTTGAGATGCTCAAAAATTTCCCCTACCGCTATGTAAGCTGCTTCACATTAATATCCTACCTCAGTACACTACGCCCTCCGGAAATTCTATAGCCCAGTTGAAAGAAAAAAAGTTGAACCACTGAGGATTTTCACCCAACAAATCAAGAATGAACGAGTACATTTTGAACCAACAAACGTACATTTAAAAGAGGAAACCTGTGATGAGACACGTCTTCATTCAATCATTCATTGTTCTTTCATTTCTCGCTATCACAAGCCCAACAATCGCAATGGAGGGATCTCCTGGCACAACGATTACGTTGGAGAAAGCAGCCCATTTCTTGGCTGCTGACGGCAGCGATGTCCTTATTAAACCGGGCACGTACATTGTCGAGGCAGCAGAAGAATGTCTACGGTTAGTTCCTGATGAACGCAGGGATGCGGAGTTAATAGAGGCAATGCGAACTCAACATCATGAAAATTTCACAGATGCTAAAGCCTTCTTTCGCTCTGGAGAAGCAGACGAACATCGAATAGTTTTACTCTTGCCTGGAGGCAAAGGACTTGAAGCCATTGGTTCAGTGAGTGGAGTACGATCGCCTACTCAGGAACGTCAGCTGTCCTTGCAAACAGGGAATCGACGACAGCAAGCCTCTCGGATTCCAATTCAAGCAAAGAAACGCCCAGTCATTAAAAAACCCAAACCAACCTCTCGCACTGCTGAGAAACAAAAAAATCATCTAGCCCAACGGGTCGAAACCCTTGGGCAGCAAGTGGATTCTTTACAGACGTTGGTCCAAACGCTTCAAAATCAACTAACCATGATGGCATCAACTGTTCAAGTCGACAACGCTGGGCAGGTCACGATTGGGCAAGCTGGCCCTGTGACTATTCAAGGAAGCACTATCGATCTCAATTCAGCCTCCCTCACGGCTCAAGCTGGAATATCACAATTTAGTGGTGTCGTGCAGGCAGACACCGTTATCACAAATAGCGTTGTCTCTGCTTCATATACTCCAGGTGCCGGAAACACTTGGTAAATCAACCAATGTGAATTTGCCTTCCTCGTCATTCAAAAACAAACTTCATGTAAATGACTGCCTGCTGATAGACATATCCTAGAGCTGGAATCAGGTTGATGCTATGAAATACTATCAACGGTCAACCAGTTCCCAATAACATCCCCACCAACTCAAAAATGGTCCGTGACCATGCCCGACCAAGAAATTGCTTTGTGCTTGTAAGTTGTGAGTGACAAACAGCTGAAAGTAAATATAGTTTCACGAACCCCTTAGAAAGACACACGAAGGCTTTCACCTATTTTTTAGAATTTTAGATACAATTTTGACATCTGGATACATCCCCAACTTTCAGTATCCCAAAAATATTTCCAACAAGATCACTCATCCGCTTTATTTTTCCTCACGAAATCAATACGTTAAGAAATTCCTTCCATACTCGGATCCAGCTAGCACTTATGGCATCAAGGTTGCTTTCTTTAGTCACAAACAAGGCATCAAGAACCATTCGAATGGAAAGAGAGCATTTCGGATGGCAACGTCTTTTTCACCATCAGACTTAAATCTTGTTCGAATATTAACGATGATTTGCTTCTCACGCTCCTAATAACTGCCAGCTGCGTAAAAAAAGCTCAGACCATGCATATCCATACTAAAACGCTCAACAATCAATTGGGATCATGTGTTACCTGTCATCCTTTTTTGATTTGATGGAATGGGATCTCGCGAATGGGTCAGGCGAAAACACAGTATTCCATTGGCTTCTGTTTTAACTACGGCAGTCCGTTGTTCCGACTGCACGGAAGGCCTAAAAATTTAATTGCTTCAAGTAACAACTAGGAAGGAAATGAAGATGAACGAGATCATGTCTGTACGCCGATCATCTGAAGAAGGAAAGTATCTTCTACAAGAAGGTGATTGTCTATGGCGAGTGGATCAAGATGGGATGGTTGACTGTATGGCCCAAGGTCATACCGAAGTTTTTGAATTCTTAACGTACATTCAGCAATGGAAAATGCCATCACTTAAGCTCTAATCTTACCCCCAGCAAGATGGATATAAATCTATAACGCGCACTTTCCTTCGAGCACTATTCCTTTCATCGCTCTCGCTTCTATTTGTCAGACTAGCATCTAAAATATACCCTTTGGTGTGCCAGAATACACTGAGAAGCATTGGCAATACCCATGAGTAGATACCCACGGGCTTACGCCACGTGGCACTTAAAATTCAAATTCAAGTTGAATCTGCCCTTTGTCCACTCGTTCTTGATGCTCCACGTACCGCCGGATGACGGCCTCATTCAACCCCACAGTCGAAGAGAAAAACC
>JAJDBQ010000214.1 GCA_029261255.1 Nitrospirales bacterium | reverse complement strand
AGCTCATGCACCCTGTCCAGTGTTTATTGTGAAAGATCCACTTCACACACCAGTTCCGGTGGTTCTTGCAGTAGATGGCTCCACGGCCTCTACGCGTGCGGCAACCTTTGTGAAATCATGGATCTGTCCTGATTTGGTCTCTGTTCATGTTCTTTCGGTCGTTCCAAAAGCCTCCAGGGGGCTAGGCTCAAGTGCCCGTGCAAAACCCTACACCAAAGCTCTCACTGAAGCCTTTCAAAAGCAAGCCCAAGAAACCAACGCGCAAGTTCGAATGCTTTTATTGAAGAAGAAATTTGATGTGACCTCTGAGGTGATCACTGGAAATCCTCGAGAGACCATTTTGGAATGTCTGGTCAATCATGAGTCTGGCCTGGCGATATTGGGAGCAAAGGGCTTAACAGGCCCTGAACGTTTTCAAATGGGGAGTGTGTCGGAATGGGTGGCCGCGTATTCTGGTTGTTCTATTTTGGTCGTGCGTCCACAGAACTAAGTTAAAGATATTGGAACATTGTCTCTTTCATTGGTATCGTCAAATTAAGCAGATTCGGACAGGCTGTTGGGATGAAAAACCAAACACCCAGCTGCCGCACGTATCGTTTCCCACCTGCGATTGTAAGTCACGCTGTCTAGTCAAAAACCAGGCTGTGCTGCAAACTACCTGTTCAAAAAGGTTTGAGGACATCCAGTCCTGCTTAAGATCTTCAAACGAAAGGTGTTTTCACCAGCAGGTCCGGCGACTGTTGATGAGTGCGGCGCAAATACCTTCTCCCCTCCTCAGGCTTGCCTCGCAGGAGATGCTTCGCCGGCATGAGCTGCAGGCGAGTTGTTGTACCACAAGCCGCCGCCCGGTATTATCCACTTGAACCAAATTGCTTTCAATCCTTTCACGGAGCCAAGAAGCTGATCCCTGATAATACTGGATTCGCGCTCAAGGTATGATCTGTTTTAGCCTCCTATTGGCTTTCTATTAAAATTACCTTCCCAATGATTGCGTACAGAGAACCCTTATATAATCTTTATTATGGAACAAGTACTCAATCGATCTATTTCCGTTTTGGGCTGATTGCCTTCGATTTCGTCACAATAAGTTTTTTTATTGTGACCTCCATGGTGGAGTTATCTGCTTGGATTATCACCATTGACGTTCTTATCGCCATTGTGCTGAGTTTGGATTTTTTTGCGAGATTTTTCCTTGCCGGCAATCGGCTAAATTTCCTTATTCAGCCGATCTCCCTTCTAGACATCGTTGTCATTCTTGCACTTCTTGCCGCAGCATTCATTGAGAATCTTGGATTCTTACGGGTGTTCCGGTCCCTCCGGTTATTGCGTTCCTATCATCTCTTAAGAGATCTCCGAAGTCAGTATAGATTTTTTGCTCGAAATGAAGAGGTGATTCACAGCGTCATTAATCTCTTTGTGTTTATTTTTGTCGTCACGGCTCTAGTCTATGTGTTGCAGCATGATGTTAATCCACTGATTGGCACGTATACTGATGCGCTGTATTTTACCGTGACAACTTTGACGACCACCGGCTTTGGGGATATTACCCTAACTGGTGACATCGGGCGATTATTAGCAGTGGTGATCATGGTGTTGGGTGTTGCGTTGTTTCTCCATCTCTTACAGGCAGTGTTTAGACCTGCCAAGGTAGAATATGGCTGCCCGGACTGTGGGCTTAATCGGCATGACCCCGATGCCGTGCATTGCAAGCACTGCGGTAAAACCATACATATTGAAACGGAAGGTTTGTAGTTATACCACGCCTACAAAAGAGAAAGGTCCTGTCTCACGCGACGACACAAGATTAACGAAATTAATGAAGTCTTTGGTGGGCAATAGTCATCTGCTCCCGAGCACTCGTAATCGATTTTCATGTGTTGTTGCTGGATTGTCCAAGCAAGTCGCGAAGCGCGTGTTGCTCAATGGGGCCTTATAGCAAAACCTTGACCTACAAACGATTTTCTCCCGCTTTGAATTCAAGTTGTTCCGTCGTGCTTCTTTAGTCTGACCTTATGCTATTCAACCGCGTGAATAATGTATAGATTCATTGTTCATGAATGGTTGTCGGTGGGGGAGGGGTGAAGATTTGATGAGGGGTAGGGAGCAAGATGGATTCCTGCTGACTACTTGTGGAAATGATGGAAAAAGATGGAAGGCTGCTTAGAATCGAGAGTATTATTCCGCTACAGAAGGGATAGAAACGGGAGGGTGTTTTAGCTTTTTTAGACTGAAACGAGGGATTCCCGGCTTTCCTGGATGTGCTTTTTGATCTTGCTTGGCAGAGCCTTTTCGGCAAGGCGAAGTTCATAGGTTTTTTGCAGGTTCATCCAGAATCCAGCAGAGGTATTGAAAAACGTGCCAAGTCGTAACGCCGTATCACCGGTAATGCCACGCTGTCCTTTGAGAATGGCGGTGATCCGGTTGGCAGGAACACTCAGCGCCTTGACAAAGGTGTTGGCGTTGAGCCGTGGCTCAGAAGGTTGTAAGAACTCTTCCAATAGTATCTCTCCCGGATGAATGGGGCACATGCCGTTTTTTACCATGTTGCCTTTTCCTTCATGATAATCAGTAATCTCGACATCATATGGTCCGTCTTCTTTCCATATAACACACACTCGCCACTGATCATTGATGCGGATGCTGTGCTGCCCGACCCTTCTTTCTCTCATTTTTGGGCCCCTACGCCTAGGATCTGATATTAGGTTTTCTTCACGACTGTCCGAAAAAGAAAGAGACGCATCAAGGTGTTCTTGCCATTCTCAGCGAGAAGCCGTCTTATTATTTGACTCTTTCAAAGGATTTGATTGCCGTGGCTGGTCCCTCTCATGTTGAAACTGATCCTCATTCACGCATCGACGACCTGTTGAGCAAAACTGCGGAGGAGCTGCCTATCCTACGGCAAAGCTGTGAGGATATCATCAAATGTACAGACGATGATTCTTCCAGTGCCAATGATCTGTGTGAAATCATCAAACATGATCAAGCCCTTTTGACCAAGGTCATTACACTCGCGAATAGCGCCTCGTATTATATCTCTCAACCTGTTATTTCGCCCTTCCAAGCCATCCAAATCATTGGTTGTGATGTTGTTCGGTCTGCGGCTATCGGCGCTGAGTTTATCGAGCGGGCCGGTGAACATGGCGGAGATTCTGCCGTCTTAAAAAAACTTCTGGCGCGAGCCATGATCTCCGCGACTACTGCTCAAGCAATGGAAGAAGCCTGCAAATTTCGGAAGAACGCCAATCTCTTTACCTGCACCATGTTGTATACCCTCGGAGATCTTGTGCTGGCTCATTTTCTTCCGAGTATTTATGAGACCCTTGAGACGGCCCAATATGATGAGCCTGAGCGGGTTCAGGCATTAGAACGGGAATTGCTCGGGCACACGTTTCAGAGGTTAGCTGGTAAACTGGCAAAAAATTTGGGCTTGCCCCAAAATATCATCGCGATCATCGAAACGAGGCCCAATCTTTCCACGCAACAATGGTCAACGACCCATGATCGATTGGCTGGGTTGGTGGTGGTTGCCAATAAAATAGTGAATTGTCTTCTTTCTCCTCCTGCGCCTTCTGTCCAAGCCTCACTAGAGGAGTTGTTGGCTCGTCTCCCGAAAGCCCTCAATATTTCACCGCAGGACTTGACGATCATCATGATCGCAGCCTTTCAAAAATCCGATCAATTCTCAAACCTTCTGAATATTGAGCCACACTACTTCGTGCCTCATTTTGCTTGGAAAAAACTCGACCGAATCGCCATCCCCCTAAAAGATTTCATCGGAGAAATCTTGCACTCCACTCATACTGTTCAAGAAGTGAATCCCACTGCCAAAACGGTAGCTTCGACTTAATCTCGATTTGGCTGATGAGGCATGCGGAGCGCACCGTGTACTCATTGTCATGATGAGGTGTGAATCCGACTACTGCGCGAACCCTTGCTCATGTTCTTCAACCCATTGAATTCCGTACAGAATCATTGTTCAAGAAGTCTTGTTGCAGGGCGACGAGGTGTGACTTAGGCAGAAAGATGGCTCGCTGGTGACTACTGAGGGGAAAGATGAGAGTGGCTCTGGCTGATGCACTATCCCCAGTATGACGGTGAAGGGGGATAGAGGTACTTTTCCTGCAGTTTTTTCCCCCTCTCTTAAATAATTTTGACCTCTTGTAATTTTCCTTCCGTCTCGAAGGTTTCGTCCTCCAGGTCTTTTTGTGCCACACCACTTGCCATGGCTGCTCTTGCGACGGCCCTGGTGACTGCCTCATGAACGGCCTGATCCAAAGGACTCGGAACGATTTCGCCTTGAGGCGTCGTCTCGACGATGGCTTGTACTGCAGCCAGCAACATCTCGTCATTAATCTCTGTTGAGTACGTTTCTAAGGCTCCTTTGAAAATTCCAGGATAGGCCAGTAAGTTGTTGACGTATCGGCCATCAGCATAAAAGGCTGCCCCGGCTTGTAGCGCTTGTTCTTCAGTGATTTCTGGGATAGGATTCGTCAACGCTAGGATGATCTGTTGTGGTTTCACCATCGACGGGTCAATGAGCCCTTCTACCCCTGTTGTTGAAATAACCAGGTCGCACCGCGCCATGACTTCTTCCAATGTCACGCTGTTTTGGCGAAAGACGTCGAGTCGATCGACGGCGGCCTGATTTTTATCACAACACCACACAGGACGGTTCGTATAAGCCATGATCAATTGGGCAATCGCGCTGCCTGCAGCCCCTAGTCCAATTTGCCCGATCTGAATGTTCTCCAGATTGATATTCACGAGTCGGCAGGCATTGATGACTGCCGCCAGGCATACGACCGCTGTGCCTTTTTGGTCATCATGCATGACTGGCATATTCAGGTGTTCCATCAAAGCCGTTTCAATCTCAAAGCATTCCGGTGCTGAAATATCTTCCAAATGAATGGCTCCGAAACCTGGTGATATGCGAATGGCCGTCTCGATAAATTCCTGTGGGTCTGTGGTATTGATTGGAATTGGGATCATATTGTAGCCAGTGAATTTATGAAACAAAGCCGCTTTGCCTTCCATCACTGGCATGGAGGCCACAGGACCGATATTCCCTAACCCTAGTGTGCGGCTTCCATTTGTCAGGAGGGCAACGGTCTTGTGAATCCATGTGTAATTGTTGGCCTCACTCGGATCCTTTTCAATCAGCCGGCAGACCTCCGCGACTCCAGGCGTGTACACGGCTCGCATATCACTGATCGTCTCTATCGTGGTATTGAGTCCCATCTTGATTTTTCCACCCTGATGCCGTTCAAGCACTTCATCGATAATTTGTCGGACTTTGGTCTGTTTTAAGGTTCGAATTGCCTTGAGAATTCGCGCAAAGTGTTCTCGATCTTGCGAAATGACGGTCACATCTCGCCATATGTAATTTTGCCCGAGCTTCTGTGTTTTGACATCACCAATACTGCCGCCTTCGTTTGCTATGGTGGTCAAGAATTCGGCTAAGACACCAACCTTGTTTTCACTCTTGTAGCGGACCATTCGAATAAAATCAGTTTTGACACTTTTGGATTCCATGACCGCTTGATCTGGCATATTCTTTTGTTCCCCTTTACTTCTATGGCCTGCTAATAACCTTTCTACAGTATCTCCCTAAGATACAATAAGGTCAAACAAGCAGATATATCTGTCTTGTCAATGCGATCAACGCTGTTAGATGGTTCGAATGGTCGGGCGAATGTCGTGAGGTCATTGAATCGTCTGATATGATCACATACCATTTTTCCTGCGGATGCTAAAGGTTTCTCAATGCTGTCAACATTCATGTCATAAGACATGTTGTCATGAGTCTATTCCTTTTGCTACCGAGGTGTCGCACCTGCCAAATTCGTTACCTCTATAATATCTGCGATATGTT
Source organism: Nitrospirales bacterium (assembly GCA_029261255.1). Taxonomy (GTDB): domain Bacteria; phylum Nitrospirota; class Nitrospiria; order Nitrospirales; family UBA8639; genus Nitrospira_E. The sequence goes on along the minus strand of JAJDBQ010000214.1, from coordinate 4,017 downwards.
TACCGTGGTTCATTCTGGGTTGATTCCGTGTACTGTTGTAGGGCTATCTTTTGCCTTCTTCAAGTTGATGGCCTACTGGCAGACTTTTGTGATTTCCCGTTTCGAAATACTTTAAGACGCAACCCTTCTATAGCATGACGACACTCAACACCAGGAAACCTTTCCGATAAGTCATCTTAGTGATACTTCGTGATATAATGATTCTCTGATAATTGGCTGGAAAATAGCTGCGACCTGTTTGTGGAGCTCTTTTTCTGCTGTGTCCTCACATCCTCATCTTAGGCATCAGGAAAAGCATGGATTTATCAAACAAAATATTATCTGCAAAAACACAAAAAACCTCTGACTCTCCTGCATCAATCCAAGAACCAATCGATTCAACCGATCCAGGAGTTTCCCAGGCTGCACATGTGCAAGAGCATCCTGTGCTCCAACAACCAAACAATGGGGAAACCCGCCCACCGACGCTCTTTGTCATCTTCGGAGCACAGGGAGATTTGACCAAACGCAAACTAATCCCCGCTCTCTATAACTTGGCCGCAAGTGGTCACCTCCCTCAAGAATTTGCCATTCTTGGAGTGGACGGGGTCTTCATGACCACCGAAGACTTTCGCCTCAATATGAGTCGAGACATCCAGGAACTTTCCACTCGGCCAATAGATTCATCCATCAAGGACTGGCTGCTTGCCCGGTTGCATTATCTCTCTGGAGATTTTCGTGATCCGCACACATACGAGGACCTTCAGACGGCACTCACGCAATTAAATACCCAATACGGTACCCAGGGGAATTATCTTTACTATATGGCCACTGCCCCAACGTTCTTTGGTGAAATTGTCCAGCAACTTGGCGTCAAAGGGTTAGTCATTAACGATAAGGACTATTCCCGACGAGTAGTCATTGAAAAACCATTTGGGCATGATTTGGAATCCGCTCAAGCGTTGAATCACACGCTCCGAAGCGTCTTAGACGAAAGCCAGATTTATCGCATCGATCATTATTTGGGGAAAGAAACCGTTCAGAATATTTTAGTCTTCCGGTTTGCCAACGGCATTTTCGAGCCCGTGTGGAACCGTCAATACATCGACCATGTGCAAATTACTGTGGCAGAAACCTTGGGGGTTGAACATCGGGGTATCTACTATGACCAGGCAGGCGCTTTACGTGACATGGTGCCCAATCATCTGTTGCAGATTTTGGGTTTTGTCGCGATGGAACCACCCAACACATTTGATGCTGAAGCTGTGCGCGATGAGAAAGCCAAACTCTTACGCGCGATTCAACCGATGAACCCCATTGATGTCTTACAGTCGACCGTTGCCGGCCAATATGTGGCAGGGAATGTACACGGAGGACAGGTATTACCTTACCGTTCCGAGGAGAATGTTGCGCCGACGTCTCTCAGAGAAACATACACCGCCATGACCTTGTTCATTGAAAGTTGGCGATGGGAAGGTGTCCCGTTCTACCTTCGAACGGGGAAGCGATTAAACAAGAGAGTGACCGAAGTTGTCATTCAGTTTAAATCAGCCCCGCTCATGCTGTTTCGCAAGACCCCCGTGGATCACTTAACCCCCAATGTGTTGGTCATTCGCATTCAACCCGATGAAGGGATTTCGTTGAGTTTCGGGGCCAAAATCCCGGGCCCGCAAGTGCAAGTCGGGAATGTAGATATGGATTTCCAATATTCCAAATATTTCGGAGATGCCCCGAGTACCGGGTATGAAACGCTGCTGCATGATGTGATGGCAGGCGACGCCACCCTTTTTCAACGAAGCGACAATGTCGAGTTGGGATGGAGTGTCGTCGATCCAATCCTGAAAGTCTGGGACAGCTTAGGCACGCATGCCATCCATAACTATGCGGCCGGAACGTGGGGACCAGCAGAAGCCGACGCCCTGTTGACTAAAGACGGGCGAAAGTGGCGCAATTACTAAACAGCTGTAAGTTTAGGTCATTCCCTTCCTACTAAAACCGCTAAATTCATTTCCCCAGCCAATAAGCAGTCTGGCACAAGCCAAGTCAAATTCCTTTAGAAAGATTTTCATTGAATGATCAGAATGTTTGTTCAGTTGACAGTGCTCTCTTTCAAGATCGCTTGCTACTCTTAGGTGTCCTTACGACAGAGAGGGGCAAGGTCTTTTTTTTGAAGACCCTGGCTTGGGTTGGGTTATGACGACGACACTTTCGTCCGTCAGGGTGAATCGATCCGATTCTACTCTGCGTACGTAGCTGATGACGCTATCGGGTGGTATGACGGCGCCTTTGTGGATGATCGCCCGGCGGATGTGAAAATGAATGGAATATAAGACGAAGGCATTGGAGCAAGGGAGCCTGGGGTGTTCGTTTGGCATCGATGACGATATGGACTCTAAGCCTTTCGTCATAATGTTCTGCGCTTCTTCCAGGATTTGCCTGAGATGAGTTTCGCCTTGAAAGCTTTCTGCATAAATCTTATAGACATCTCTTGTTAACGAAGGATGAGGGAAAACCGTCCGTTCCTCGTTGTTACTTTCGCCCGCCAATAGTGCTTCTGATTCCCGGTGCTGCGGGGTAGGAATACTCGTAATCATTCTTCTTGCTAAGTATGGACATACTTTTGGTGTGTTCGCGATGTCAGGGAATCGTTTGATATGATGCAACACCCTATTTCGTGCGGATACTCGAGATTGCACATTGCTGAGCATGAATGTTCTAAAACACCTTGCCATCTGTCTATGCCTTTTGCTGTCGGGTTGTAGTACGTACCAGCCTCGTCACGTCGATAATATCTGCAACATTTTCTTTGGTGAAACCGATTGGTATGAAGCTGCTCGTGACGCACAGCGTCAATGGGGGACACCGATCTTTGTGATGATGGCCATCATGCATCAGGAATCAAGATTTGTGGATGACGCGCAGCCTGACCGTCCTTGGCTGTTAGGGATAATTCCCTTGCCACGAAATTCTTCTGCGTATGGGTATGCGCAAGCGCAGGATCCAGTGTGGGAGGAATATCAACAATTGCGGGGTAATTCGGGTGCCGATCGTGATGATTTCGAAGACGCGATTGATTTCATTGGCTGGTATACCCATGGCAGTCAGAAGCGACTCAAGGTGTCCAAGTGGGATACCTATGGACAATATCTCGCCTACCATGAAGGGCGTGGTGGGTATGAGCGAAAAACCTATGACGGCAAGCCTTGGTTGAAACTCGTCGCGAAGAAAGTGAAGTTGCGTGCTTCCCACTATAATCAACAACTGAAAACCTGCAAAGCTGATTTGAACGATCGAGTTGATGGGTGGTTTTGAATATGATGTGAGTTCTCGTGTCTCAAAGGACTATAACGGTGAGAACTTTTCTCGTTTGTGTAGGTCTCTTTCCCATCCAGTGCAAGAGATGATCATCTTTGACATTGGCTTTTCTCACAGCGCTAGATGTAGTACCTCTTTGCATGACCATTGATTGACCCTCCTGCAGATCCTTTGGTACTTTTCTGCTCACTAACAAAGGCATTCATCTATTCCTATACCCTCTAATGACAGGAGAGAAAAATGAGTGACGACAAGCCCCAAGGTCTTGGAACGATGGCCGTCCATGCAGGTCAGGTCCCTGATCCGACGACGAATGCGCGTGCGGTCCCGATCTATGCGACCACATCCTACGTCTTTAATGACACAGATCATGCCGCAAACCTATTTGCCTTATCTGAGTTTGGGAATGTCTACAGCCGGATCATGAATCCGACCAACGACGTGCTTGAAAAACGTCTCGCTGCGATGGACGGTGGAGCGGCCGCTCTGAGTTTTGCGTCTGGCCAGGCTGCAACGATGGCCGCGTTGCTCACCATCTGTCATTCCGGTCAAAACTTTCTCTCTTCAACCAGTCTTTACGGTGGGACATGGACGCTCTTTACGACGACCCTCAAGAATCTAGGAATTGAGGTCCGGTTCTTTGACTCGGCCAAGCCTGAGCAAATTGCTGAACTTGCTGATGAGAATACTCGTTGCGTGTTTTTCGAGAGTATCGGTAATCCG
>JAJDBQ010000213.1 GCA_029261255.1 Nitrospirales bacterium | reverse complement strand
GCAATGCTGTCATAGATTTCTGAAATCTTAAAGAGCGATGCGCTAGGATTGTCCGCAACAAACAAGACGCCCTGGTCATATTCCATCGCGATGATCGAACGACCTTTTGCAATGCCCTTTTTGGCATATTCTGCACGATCCTGCATCATTTGTTCGGGGGAGACATAGAAGGGCATCGCCATGGCTTATGATTCCTGTCTTTCAGATAAGAGTTCTTCGCATATTGTGGCGAGTTGTGTTTCTTCGACGTCTCGCACTCCTAGGTCGTCGACTAATTTGACCAAAGGGAAGATTCTTCGACGCAAGTCGGGTCCACCCGTTCCCACATCTTCTTCAGCTGCATTCGACAACGCTCGAATCGCCAGGCGCACGGCTTTGTCTTCTGATAAGTGTTTGCGGAAATGTTCTTTCAATGTGAGTCGTGCGTCTTTTCCACCAGAACCGACGGCATGGAATTCTGTATCTTCATACCGGCCTCCGGTCACGTCATATTTAAATAGACGGCCGATTTCGCGCTTCTGGTCGTATCCGACAAAAAGAGGAATGACGACCAGACCTTGCATGACCATAGGGAAATTCGCCTTGACCATGTAGGCGAGCCTCGTCGCTTTGCCTTCACAGGTCAGAGCTTTTCCGTCCAGTTTCTCGTAATGTTCCAACTCAATTCGAAAGAGTTTCGCCATTTCCACACAAGGTCCGGCAGCTCCAGCGATAGCCATGGCTGAAGATGCGTCAGTTTGAAACACCTTGTCCATTCTATTGGCGGCAATTTGAAACCCTTCCGTGGCTCGGCGGTCTCCGGCAATTAAGACCCCATTCCCATAGGTAAATGCAAGAACAGTCGTGCCATGAGGCCAGGCAGGAAGGTGGTTTGGAAGAGGTAGCTGATTCGATCTTTGATCTGTTGGGGAGACGCCCCACCGAGCCATGGGTAAGAGTTCCGGATGTTGAGTTGTGAGGAATTGGTAAAAACTCGAACACGGATCAGAAGGGAAATTTGGCATTGGATGTCGATCAGCATTCATAATGGGTTATTGATCGGACGATGATCCTTATTGAAGAGTCATGATTATTGTGCGAGACGTGATAATAGCTGATCAACAGAGTCGATGTCCTGAAACAACTCTTCAGTCAGTGATTGTGTGCCACGAGAAGGGTCCATGAGTGGGACGCGTGTAATCCTGCCGTTTGAAGATTCGAGCAAGATTGAGGTCCAACTCATTCCATAGACCTGTTGTGGAAATCGCTTGAGGCAGGCCCCTCGAAAGAAAGCACGAGTCTGAGTCGGAGCGGTTTGTCTTGCGCGTTGAATCTCTTCGTCATGAGTCAGTCTTTCCATTTTCCCTGTTCGTTCTAGGGTATAATACAAGCCGTTCGCAGGTCGTATATCGTGATACTGCAAATCAATCATGGCAATTCGAGGATCTTGCCATGAACAGCCTTTCCGATCTTTATATGACTCGATCAGTGCATGCTTGGCGACCCAGTCGATTTCTCGTTTGAGCGTGGTCGGATCCTGTTCTAATCGATGAAGAACGGATTCCCAACGAATTAAGACTTCTTTCGTGATCGGAGATAATTCGCGCGTTGTGTAAAATTCGTGAGCCGCGTTGAGGAACGAGTGTTGAATGGCAAGGGCCGTTGTGTGTTGCCCGCTCTTGAGTTGTAGTGAAGTCTTGACGGTGAGATCGCGAGAAACTTGCTTGACGGTTTTGACGGGATCTGCCAATTCAATCTGAGGCAGTACTCCCTGATTCTCTAGCATGTCAATGATGATCGCGGTCGTCCCGACTTTGAGAAAGGTTGAGACTTCGCACATATTGGCGTCTCCCACGATCACGTGGAGTCGGCGAAAAAGAGTTTGATTGGTATGGGGTTCGTCTCGTGTATTGATGATTGGACGATTGACCATTGTGTTGAGATCGTATTCACATTCAAGGAAATCTGCTCGTTGTGAAAGTTGATAGGAGGTGGGAGCTGTTCCGTTTTCTGCCCCAACTTTTCCGGCTCCACAGAAGATGGGACGAGAAACGAAAAATGGTAGGAGCACCTTGCCGATATGTGTAAAGGGGATTGTGCGAGAGATGAGATAATTCTCATGATACCCGAAACTGTTGCCTTTCCCGTCGGAGTTGTTGCGGTAGACTAAGAATTCATCGTGCCCGACACTGGTGTTCAGACTTGCCAAGCATTCTGCAACAAGCATGTCTCCGGCTCGTTCATAAGCCACAACTTCATGGGGGTTACTACATTCGGGTGTAGAATATTCGGGATGTGCGCCATCGACATACAAACGACCGGCATTAGTCAGAATTTTATTGAGTTGGCGATTATATTTGGTTCCAGGCCGTTCGGGTTCTCCTGCAACTTCAAACCCTCTTGCATCAAAATAGGGATTTTCATTTTCATAATCCCATAGGGCGTTGGGCGCGAGAAGCTGAGGGCTATGACTGATTAAGCGAAGGGAATTATCAATGGGATCAGGGTGGTTGGGAGAACGGGCAATGATCCCAAATTCTGTTTCGGTGCCAAGGATTCGTAGCAAGGAAACCTCATTCAGCAAACTAATACGGTTTAGTTAAAAGTAGTGGCCGACATTCATTGTTTCGATTTCGCGAGATTCCGACTCTTCATCATCAGTCAGCGTTCTGACGTGAATGATTTTTTCACCTTTCTTTCCAGCGATTTTGGCCCAATCATCGGGGTGTGTAGTATTCGGCAAATCTTCCTGCTCTTTAAATTCCGCACGGGTCGCTTGCTGGAAATCTTCGCTCGTGAGTCCTTTCTCTCCTCCAGAAATCGTACGCTTGATCGAGAGCTTTTTCGCTCGCGCGACCACACTTTCAATGAGCGCACCGCTGGAGAAATCTTTGAAATACACGGTTTCTTTCTCGCCGTTCTCATAGGTGACTTCTAGGAATTGATTTTCTTGAGTTTTGGCATACATCGCGTCTACTGTGGTTTCAATAAGATGCTGGACATAATCCGTACGGTTCAGTTTCTGTTCCGTCATTGCAGATTCCGCCATGGGAAGGTCGGCGGTGAGATATTTCCCAAGAATATCTTTTGCGCCTTGTTTATCTGGTCGTGGAATCTTGATTTTGATATCTAATCGACCTGGCCGCAAGACAGCGGGGTCAATTAAATCCTGTCGGTTGCTGGCACCAATAACAATGACATCTCGAAGACTTTCTACTCCATCAATCTCTGAAAGAAATTGTGGCACAATTGTGGATTCAATGTCTGAAGAAATACCTGTCCCTCGTGTACGAAATAACGCGTCCATCTCATCAAAAAATACAATGACTGGATGCCCATGGGAGGCTTTTTCTTTGGCTTTGGCAAATACCTCGCGAATTTGTCGTTCAGACTCACCCACATATTTATTCAGGAGTTCTGGCCCCTTAATATGGAGAAAGTAACTGCGGATGTCTTTACCCTGAAGATGAGCAAGCTTTTTCGCGATGGAATTGGCGACAGCCTTGGCAATCAATGTTTTTCCACAGCCAGGAGGGCCGTAAAGAAGCAGGCCTTTAGGGGGTAATAACTGATGCTCCGAAAAAAGCTCGGGATGGAGAAAGGGGAGTTCCACCGCGTCTTTCACTTGTTCCAATTCTTTTTCGAGTCCGCCAATGTGATCAAAGTTAATATCTGGGACTTCTTCGATTACCAATTCTTCCATTTCACTTTTGGGCATTTTTTCGGTGAGATACCCTGAGCGAGATTCGAACAAGAGGTGGTCGCCCACGCTCAACTTTTGTTGTTTGAGCCCGTCAGAAATTTCGACCACTCGTTCATCATCCAAGTGGGAACTGACCACGGCACGTCCATCACCGAGCAAATGTTTGAGATGGACAATTTCCCCTTGGGGATCGTACCCCCGGGTTTCAATCACATTCAGCCCTTCGTTCAAAATGACTTCTTGTCCTGTTTTGAGAGAATCCAAGGAAATTGACGGATGGAGGTTCACGCGTAACTTGCGTCCACCAAGAGAGACATTCACTGTTCCATCAGAATTGGTGTCGTAGAAAATGGCAAAGGTTGAGGGCGGAGCTGTTAATTTCTCAACTTCTTGGCGGAGGGCTGAAATTTGTGTTTTAGCTTCTTGAAGACTTGAGATCAAACGTTCATTTTTCTGTTGTGTCTGATCGAGTTCGTGGCGAGATTCATGATGCTGTTGTCTTTCCAGTTCTAACGACTCGAGCTTTGCCCGCAATTGTTCTATTTCGCGGGTTGGGTCGTCGGCTTTTCTTATTCCCATAAGCGGCTCAATTCTTTTGTACAACTCCCCTCTCGATGAAGACAGTCACTCCATTGAGGGAGGTCCTCATTAAAAGGGCCTAACGCTGTGCACGGGAAATCATGAAAAGTACTCCTTGAATTCTACCATTCAAAAAAAAATAGGGTCAACCAAATGCTGCTGTCTCGGGTGTATGTCTTGTTGACAAATTAAGGAAGCTGTGAAAGTAAATGTTGGGTCCGACTGGGAATATCGGAAGCTTGAAGGATCGAAGAGATGACGGCAATGCCATAGGCGCCAGATGACATGACGTCATGAACATGCTCAGGTTTCATGCCACCGATCGCAAAAATTGGAAGCCGGCATGTTCGGCATGCGGCTTCTAGGGTATGAAGCCCTAATGGTGCTCCGTAGATCTGTTTGGAAGGTGTGTCATAAATCGGACCGAGCACGACAAAATCAGCACCCTCATCCTCAGCCTTTTGAACGTCTTTCACTGAATGAGTTGATATGCCGAGCAGTTTATCTTTGCCCATCATCCTGCGAGCAAGGGGAAGCGGAAGGCTGTCGGAGCGAAGGTGGACACCATCGGCGTCTAATGCGATTGCCAGGTCAACGCGATCATTCAGTAACACCTTGCCGTGGTATTGTGTGATAAGCGGTTTAAGCTTTCGAATGAGCTCGATGGTCTGTCGAGTATCGAGATCCTTTTCGCGAACTTGGATCATGCGTACGCCAGCTTCAACGGCCTGGCTGATGACCGAGGCTAATGGTCGTTGAGATGTATTGTGGCGATCTGTGAGAAGGTAGAGTCGAGGCAGTGAGCAGTTGGACATTTCCGAGATTAGAGCATGCCTTCGATTGGGCTGCTTGCGCTGGCATGGAGCTTTCGTGGAATTCTTCCCGCCTTGAAGGCGAGTCGTCCGGCATCGACTCCATATCGCATGGCCGTGGCCATCATAATTGGGTCATCGGCTCCAGCGATGGCGGTATTCATGAGAACGGCGTCCGCGCCATATTCCATGGCCAACGCGGCATCAGATGCTGTTCCAACTCCCGCATCGACAATAACCGGTACATTTACCGTTTCCATGATAATTTTTAAATTATAGGGATTGCGTATGCCTAAGCCTGAACCGATCGGAGCGGCCAGTGGCATAACTGCTGGGCATCCTATGTCCATCAGCTTTTTTGCAACAATGGGGTCATCATTGGTATAGGGGAGCACAATGAACCCTTCTGCGATGAGAATTTTTGCCGCTTCAATGAGCCCTGCGGTATCCGGAAACAACGTGCGTTCATCACCGATGACTTCCAATTTCACCAAGTCTGAAACGCCTGCTGCGCGGGCAAGCCGAGCATATCGCACGGCATCTTCGACGGTATAACAACCGGCGGTATTGGGAAGGATGGTGTATTTTTTGGGATCTATGTAATCCAGTAAATTTTCAGAATTCTTATCGGTAATGTTGACGCGGCGAACTGCAACCGTGACGACATCAGCTCCAGATGCTTCAATCGCGAGCCGGGTTTCTTCGAAGTCCTTATACTTCCCAGTTCCAACCCATAAGCGAGAACGGAATTCACGGCCAGCGATGATTAAGGGGTCTTTTAAAGGGGAAGCGCTCATAGTGTCTTTTGCCTTATTACTATCAGATTTATAGAGAACCGCCCCCGATAAAACTTAGGATTTCGACTTTATCGCCTTCCTGAAGATTCCAGGTGTCAAAGTCGGAGCGATCAAGAATTTTGAGATTCACTTCAACGGCGACTTGTTTTGAGTGGAGATCCAATGATTCAAGAAGGCTGGTCACTGTCAGTGGGTGTGACTGTTCTTGCGATTCTCCGTTGACAATGATTTGCATGTTTGATGATAGATTTTACCTATTGTGAATGAGAAAATCATCGGGTCCCATCCTACGGGACTCTCGAAATTCTTGTCAATCAGACGCCCGCCTGCCAGCACGAATCCTCTCTGGCCATGGGGCGAAAGACTTATGGCTGTCAACTAGTTTTGTCTTCTTAGAATGACATACAATAATGAGTCTCTCTCTAGGGTTCTTGTTCGATCGATCCTCATTTTTCCTTAACTTTTCTATGAATACCGTCAATCACGATTTGTCTGCCCTGTTTGCTTCTATGGCGGGGTTGTTGGCATCACGCGCTGAAAACCCGTATAAAGTCAAAGCCTATCAGCGAGCAGCTGATTCCCTTCGAAACCTTCAGGAGGCGGTTGGGAATTTGGCCGAACGAGGGGAACTGCGGACAATCCCCGGCATAGGCAAGGAGTTAGAAAATAAAATTCAGGAGTTTCTGTCCACGGGCCGGATTCGAGCCTATGAAGAACTGAAAACGCCCCTGCCGGATTCTGTTCGAGAATGGGTGACGCTTCCTGGATTTTCAGAGCCGATTGTGCACGACTTGTTTTTTCGATTAGGTATGACGTCATGGGAAGATTTGGAGAGATTGGCACAGTCGCATCTTCTCCAGACGCTTCCAGGGTTAAGTGCACGAAGTGACGAGATTTTGGAAGCCATCCGTATTAAACGAATGACGAGTCAACAATCGCCATGACTTTACCGAATCTGCTGCCACGGAAATATTTCATCATCGGATAGCATATTCCGACAAGATTTGACATGGGACTACGTAAGAATAAAGAGATTTTTTAACCGAAAATCTGAAGTTGAGCGCCGAAAAGGTGTGCAAGTGATTGATGTGCTTAGGGAATTTAAACCTTGCGTGGTCACCTTTGGGTGATGAGTCAAGTTTTAAATTTGCTAGGTGCGGCAAGGGGTTGTGCAGACTTTCGTGATCCAACTGCTGTTTTTAGGTTTAAGGAAGGATCAATAACGTATGGCTATCTCGGCATTTGTGCTCATTGATACGACAGGCAATCATACAAAGAGTGCCTATAAGACGTTAACCCGTATTCAAGGGGTTAAAGCTGTCTATCCCGTGACAGGTCTTCATGATTTGGTGGCTCAGGTCGAAGCAGAAACATTAGAAGAATTGAACGATCTGGTCATGGCTCGAATTCGTGGAATAGATGGGATTACCAAAACAAACACCGCCATCGTGTTAAAGCTTTAGTCCAAAGAAGAGAATAAAAAGGAGAAGGAGTGAGAAAATCTTCCCTCTCTCCTTCCCCTTCAAATTACGGTTTACTTCTTCCTGCTCAGGCTGCCGGTCGAATTTTCTCGAAAACTTTCCAAGATTTCAACATTTCCACAGCTTTGAGTAATTGTACGTCATCCGGATGGACTGGTTGCGGTGCGTCGGGATCTGCTGGTTTCTCGGGTTCTTTGGTTTTGGCTTTCGCTTTGCTCGCCTCAGTGCTGCTTGAATCCTTCTCGCCTTTTTTTGCTTCAGTGTTATCCTGCTTGGCCGCTTGGATCGCTTTCGGATCAATAATGATATCTGGTTGTACGCCTATGGAATGGATAGATTTATCTTTGGGCGTATAATATTTTGCGGTCGTGAGGCGAAGCCCAGAGCCGTCGGAAAGCGGAAGAATAGTTTGTACGGAACCCTTTCCGAAGCTCGTTGTACCAATGACAACAGCTTTCCCCCAGTCTTGCATGGCTGCGGCCACGATTTCTGAGGCACTGGCCGATCCATGGTTAATAAGCACGATCATTGGATATTGATAATGTTTGCTATTGGCGCCAGCTCGGTATTCAATCTTTTTTTCATTGCGACCCTGGATAGAGACAACCAAGCGTCCAGCTTCCAGAAATTGTTCGGAGACGCCGACGGCGGCAGTCAATAAGCCACCTGGATTATTTCGTAGATCCAGAATCAAGCCTTGAAGGTTTTTGTCGGAAAATGTTTCTATTTCTTTGGTCAAATCTTCCGCAGAGGCTTCCTGAAACTGGCTGAGTCGTACATAGCCCACATTGCCTTCTAAAAGTTTCGATCGCACGCTTTGGATTTTGATGATATCCCGCGTAATAGTGAAGACTAATGGCTCATCCAGGCCTTCACGGATGACAGTCAAATTCACCGATGTTCCTCGCGGCCCCCGCATATGCTGAACGGCCTCCATGAGTGTTAAATCTTTAGTTGGGGTCTCATCGACTTGGATAATCGTGTCTCCAGACTTTATGCCTGCGGCGAAAGCGGGAGTATCTTCAATCGGAGCAATCACCGTGAGACGTTGATCCTTAATGCCAATTTGGATGCCCAGTCCACCAAACTCTCCTCTGGTTTCGACTTGCATTTCCTTAAACATATCGGTCGTCATGAAGGATGAATGAGGATCGAGGCCGGCGAGCATTCCTCGCAGGGCGCCTTGTACCAAGTCCTTGGTTTTGGTCTCCTCAACATAATGTTTCTTGACTTGAGAGAGGACTTCCGCAAAAACCTGTAATTCTTCATACGATTCGCTGGCATGCCCCGTTCGGTCTCCTCCTTTTCCGATGAAAATTCCGACAAAGAGAATGGCAGTTAAGGTGAGACCAGAAATGAGGACAGTCGAAAATCGTTCTTTGGCCATGTGTCTTCCTTCTTTCAGTTAATCATTTAGCGCTTTGCCAGCCACTTAATAGGATCGATAGGCGTCGTGCCTTTTCGTAATTCAAAATACAAGTTGTCGTCTGCTGTGACACCTGTTTCACCAGTATGTCCGATCATTTGCCCCATAGTCACGGCATTGCCTTGGGCGACTAACAGCTTAGAGGCATGGGCATAGAGTGAGTAAAACCCATTGGTATGATCGACGATGACGACGAGCCCGTAGCCTTTTAACCAATCGGCATACACGACTTGTCCGGCAGAAACCGAACGAAATGGACTCCCTTCGTTCGCTTTAATTTCAATACCCTTTTTGGTGACAAAGGTGTCGAATGTCGGGTGTTTTTGTCGTCCAAAAAATGATACGACTTTTCCTTTTGTCGGCCAAATGAATGAACCCCGTGAGGGGCGCTTCCCTGGGGCGTTTCGTAACTTTGACTGGGCTAATTGAAATCGTTGATCCAAGGCCTTGAGAAGGCTGTCGACCTGTTCAGCCGATCGTTTGAGGTCTTTGACCGTGCGCTCATGTGTCGTTTTTTCTTGAGAGAGGTTTACGAGGACCGTGCGTTTCTTTCGTTTGAGTCCAGAAATTTCTTTGATGGCATCGCGGGTTTCCCCTTGCAAGGCCAGTAAGGTTTCTCGAGCCTGGGTTTGCTGATCTCTCAGAAGTTCCAGCTGAGTGAGATCTTCTTGAAATTGTTGGACGAGTGCGTGCTCTCTCTGAGCAACCCAGCCAATATAATCCATGCGAGAAGAGGCATCAGCAAATGTTTTGGCTGTAAACAGGGTCCTGAGATAGCCTGTACGCCCTTCCATATATAATATTCGAAGTCGGGCGGTGACGGCGTCACGATGAGTCTTGACGTGCTTATCCCGGTCAGATATGCGATTGCTGAGGGTGGCTAATTCTTGATCTTTTTCTTTGATTTCTGCGTCAATGCGTTTCCGTTCTTTCTTTTGTCGGTAGAGACGTCGATCAAGTTTTTCGATGTTTTTGAGAACTGATCCATGTTGTTTTTTTGCCTTCTTCGCTTTGTTCTTCGATTCTTTGATTTTCTTCTGTAGTTGCTCTAGGCGTTTCCGCTCTTGAGTCATTTCATTCTCGATCGCAGACGGTTTCGCTCCGTATCCAGGCGGAATAGCCAACAACATGCTGAGTGCAGGCACGCAGAGCATCGCCAGCACATTCTTGAGAAAACCCGTCATAGTCGAAATCGCATCCATCCGTACATACTCGTGAATGTTCCCAAGCAGCCTAAGACGATTCCTCCAAAAATGATAAGTAGGGAGAGCGAAAATGGGAAAAATTCAAACGCAGAGGAAAAGCCTCCAATGACACTCAACATCTGTGTTTTATGTTTGAAGAATTCGAATCCGGCGCGTAACAAGGCTATGGCGATTCCCCCTCCAAGGCCACCGATGATAGCCCCTTCAATGAGATAGGGGATGCTAATGAAGAGATTGGTTCCTCCAATGAGCTTCAAAATTTCAATTTCTTCTTGCCGTGTGTAAAAAGCGAGTTGCACGGTGTTGGCAATAATCGTGATAGAAGCCAATGCGAGTACTCCGCCAACAATGAGTGCCCCAATTTCCATGTATGTGATGACCAGGGTTAAGCGTTCAATCCAATCTCTATTATAGCGGACTCGTTCTACATTGGGATCCTGTTGTAGGCGATTGACCAGGTTGGATATGGCATCACTTGTGGGGATTCTTTCAGCTAAATCGAGGACAAGCGAGGCAGGAAATGGACTCTTCCCCAATCCATCTAACAGATAGGCTTCATCTGGAAACTGGTGTTTAAAGTCCTTCAAGGCCGTTTTCTTTGTAATGAGAGTGAGAGAGTCGATTGCAGGGTCAGCTTGAATGGATTGTTGTAAATCTCGAAGTTTCTCAGGTTCGATCGCATCGTTGGGATAGACGATGATTTGAATATTGTGTTGAACCTGTCCAATCAGATTGTGCACATTATGATAAAGCAGGAGAAACGTCCCAAAGCTCGT
>JAJDBQ010000212.1 GCA_029261255.1 Nitrospirales bacterium | reverse complement strand
ACAGGATGGGAAGGCATGACATAGTCTCGCAACGAAAACGGTCTTGGGGGTGTGGCCCCAGACACCTTGGAATATGTTGCCGTCATCCACTCAAACGCGTGCTGAAGCGTCTGGCCTGATAATTCGAGTTCTGAATGGATTGTGTTGGGGGAAGTGAGGAACAGGAGCGTGAGGTCTCCGGGTCGAATCCCAACACTCAAACCTTTCAAAGAAGAGTGGCTGACTAAGGCTTCAAGTTCGTCGATCCAGCCCAAGTTTGATTGGCTGTCATCTGGCTGAGGATCGAGAATCGTGTTCCCGAATGCAGCAACAATTTGTGCAGCCCAATGCAGTTGCAACTTCGTTTCACCAAGATCTGCGATGGGAACTGTACCCAATGCTTGCCAGGAACGAGAGAACTTTTCCGTTGTCATGGATCAAACTCCTAAAAAGCTAAGTCGTGCTAGTCCTGGAGAAGTCGCCAATAGGCCAAACTACCGATGGTGTGTCATGAGGCTCTCTGGCAAAGAGTCTGTATAGGGGGTAGTCCTCAAACGTGCGCAAACGTTTCAAAAAAAAATCAATGGTTTTGTCGAACTTTCTCCATTTCTCTTTCAAGAGAAAATCCGATTGCCGTACGAAGCACTACAATGAGAGCAAGAAATATTAAATCAGCAGGAGAGCGATCGATGAAAGAATGAATGATATCGGAGACAATCATAAATTCTAATCCCCTCAGCAAGTACGTTCCCAACTGACATCGAATTAGCTTTGTCTCCTGGAGGAAACTCATGGTTTCCTCTTCGTTCATTTCAAGCGCAAGCCAATCTTTAAACGAAAGGGCGAAACCCCACAGGATTATGCTAATCCTCGCCTAATCAATGCCCAGGGCCACATATTCATAAAATTGTTCTAGCGTTTCTACCCTTGCTCCTGATCGTCCATTCCTAATTTTTATTGCACCCCACCAAAGGGGACACCAGTCAATTCTGACATGGGCCGTTTATAGGTGGTCAGGTCATCCAGGCAAAACTGATTGAGGTGTGTGTGCCCACATGCTCGTGCCAAAATACTGATGAGGTCAACGGAGGTTTCAAAAAACCGTGCTAACCGTTGGGCTGATTCTTCCACAATCAAGCGTGCTCGAAGATGGTCTTTTTGCGTAGCGATTCCAACAGGGCAATTGTTGGTGTGACAGGCACGCATCCCCAAGCAGCCAATGGCTTGCATCGCGGAGTTCGACACAGCAATGGCATCCGCCCCTAACGCGAGTGCTTTTGCAAAGTCCGCGGGCTTTCGTAAGCCGCCGGTAATCACCAAGGTCACATCTTGCCGGCTGAGTCGATCCAAATGTCGACGCGCACGTGCCAAGGCGGGAATCGTTGGTACGGAAATATTGTCTCGGAAAATGACCGGAGCAGCACCGGTTCCTCCACCACGACCGTCTAAAATAATGTAGTCCACGCCGACCTCAAGGGCTGCATCAATATCTTTCTCAATGTGTTGCGCCGAGAGTTTATAGCCGATGGGAATACCCCCCGTTTCTTCCCTGACTTGTGTCGCGAAGTCGCGGATTTGGGAAATGTCTGTCCAGTCAGGAAAGCGAGGAGGGGAGACGGCTGGTTCTCCTTCTTTGAGTCCGCGGACTTGGGCAATTTTGCCTTTCACTTTTGGGCCTGGTAAATGTCCTCCGGTTCCGGTCTTGGCTCCTTGTCCACCTTTAAAATGGAAGGCCTGACATTTTTTAACCTTATCCATGGAAAATCCAAATCGCCCTGACGCCAGTTCATAAAAGTACCGTGAGTTCTCGGCTTGTTCTTCCGGCAACATGCCACCTTCACCAGAACAAATGCCCGTACCCGCGAGTTCTGCTCCACGTGCTAACGCCGTTTTTGCTTCTTCCGACAGAGCACCGAAGCTCATATCTGAAACAAAGAGGGGCATCTTCAGTCGCAAGGGTTTCTTCGCATTGGGACCAATAACTATTCCTGACCCTATCGGGACGTCATCAAGTTGAGGTGGAGTCGCCAATTGCGCCGTCACAAATTGAATGTCATCCCACGTGGGTAGCTCAGTGCGTGAAACCCCCATCGCGGTGACCAACCCATGATGGCCGGTTTTTTCTAATCCATGTGCTGCATAATTCTGGATCAATCCCACATGCGGTTCTTCTTCAACGGGATGGGTGTCAGCATAGGTTCCTAAATAGTCATCTCGTTGAAAAGGCTGAGGATGAGCTAACTCCCAGTCTCTGATCTCTTGTTCATCGATATAGACTGCATCATTCTTTGCGTCGATCCACACTGTGAATTTTTGGAGGGCTTCTGCGTTATTATATTCACTGATGCCAGAGTCCAACCGGTAATCCCAGCCATGAAGACCGCAAATGAGGTTCTCCCCCTCTACCGTTCCATCAGACATGAGGGCGCCACGATGTAAGCAGCGGCCATAGAAGACCGACACGTTGTCGTTATATCGAATAACGACAAGATCGACATTCGCAACGAGTGCATAGGTTGGCGTTCGGTCTTGCAGAGAACTCCATGTCGCGACTTTGATTTTCTGAACAGATGTGTTGTGTGTTTCCGGCATGTCTAGCTCCTCTTTAACATGAACTGCGATATATTTTTTTTGCAGATCGAGAGTATCCGATCGTTTTAGGGCTTTAATTCAGAGCAATAAGACATTAGCAAAATGGGATCTCTCAAGGAATTTTTTCGTCATATGAGATACCCACGTTTAGCATAATGAACAATGCTTGACGTGGCTTTGGGCATGAATTCGTGTGAATCGTAACTAGGTTATGATGACGCAGTCAGACTGCCTTCAGGATTATCCGAAGAACCTTTTGGGGAAAATGAACCAATATTTGCCACGACCAGACCGATGGTGATGATTCCCAATGCGACAATTTGGCCGATGGAAGGCCGTTCACCATTGAGGAAATACGCGTAACTTACACCTAAGATCGGAGTCAAGAAAGCCCATTTTGCGATATTGGCTGGGGGTAAGTTTTCGATCGCGTGATACCACGCAAGTTGTGCGGCCACAATGATGATGAGTCCATACACTCCCATGATGATCCACAGGGGTCCATGGAAGGCATGTCCAAAATGTGCAGGTCCAAATAGAACGTTAGCGATGATAAAGAAAACAAGAGCGGAGAAAAGATTGCGCATGAACATCAAAGCCGGTAGGCCGATCTCAGGTAGTAATCGTTTACTCAGGAGAGTGGTGATGGCATAAATGCCAGTGGACGCGAGAAGGAGTAGGTCTCCTGTTTCAAGAAAACTCCCGGTCTTTGTCAGTATTGTGAAAAGACTGCCAAGGGCAATGAATCCTAGACCAACCCATTCCCATTTGCTAATGAGCTGGCCTAACAAGACTGCGGTCCCGATGATATACAGCACTGGTCCCAATCTGGCGACTAAGACCGCATTTGTGACGGTGGTCGTTTGTAAGGCGTTGAATATCAGTGTGGAGAGTAAGGCCGCGAGTGAGGCAAATCCAAGAACTTCAAAAAATACAGGGAGTCGTAATCGTTTCAAACCTTGGCTAATGGTTTTGGATCCAAAGTAGGCTAGCACCACGACTGACGCACATAAATTTCCGATGAATAACACATTACAGAAGGAAATCGCATCCTTTACTTCTTCTCCTAACGTCGCAGCAGTGGTAATGAGCAGTACGACGATTGGTGTGGCGAGAGCT
>JAJDBQ010000211.1 GCA_029261255.1 Nitrospirales bacterium | reverse complement strand
ATTGGACTGTGCCATGTGCAGAAAACAAGTCCGTTAATTCTGTTTGGGTTGCCGAATATGGCAATCCACCGACATACAATTTTGAACCCATGGGGCTCCTCCTTTTGAAAAAATGATATTGTCTGAGGCTCGAGAAGGATGCAACATTGGGAAGGAGTAGTCCGCGGACGCGAAATTCAGGCGACTGAGGTTAACACTTCCGAGGATTCTCTCGGGCGAAACAACACCGGTTATGGGCTTTGAAAATTTGATGGTTTATCGCCAAGCCCCATACGATAAGTATATTAACCCTAGCATAAGAGGGAAGGCATAGATAGCCCATGTTCAATAAAGGGAACAGGAGCCTTACGTCGTTTATGACAGTTATTCACAGGGCAGTCACTGTGCTTCCTCAACCCATATAAGTAGAAACTGTCGAAATATAGGTTCCTGCTCCGCTATTGGCATTGAAATAGAGCCTATCGATTTGCTCATATTTAACATAAGTGCTTGAATTTATGAGATAATATGATGAAATGAAGGCTCCATATTCGACATTCAGCTGACGATTTCACGTCTTGCGTCAATAGTCGTGACCAAGTCAAACATCTCGAAGCTTTCGATCTGTTTTTTATTGAGCACTGGGATGTTCTGGTTCTGGGCCGGTGAAGTGATCGTGGTGTGTTCATATTGTCGATGATCTCGGGAATGAGTGGCCAGATATGACGAATCATTAAAGGGACGAGCTGTTCGTGGTCTTGCCATTCCCTCATGGGAATGGTGTATTAAGTGGGTCTGTTGAAAAAAGCCGCCAGCCTTTGACAAGGCTACGACCGACAGGCCAGAGGCGTTCTTTGAGTCAGTGAGAAGTAACTAGAAAGACCATGGTCGGGAAACAATCATGAGCGCCATGGGTTTTCGTTCTCGCTTCCTCTGTTGTCATCCTTACGCCTGACCCCTCACGATATCTAGTGGACTTTTTGGAACCGAGCAGAAGCATCTGATATCCAACGTCTTCCTGAAGAAATATACTCCTCGAAATCCTCAATATTCAATAACCCTCTAAGTTGGTGGGTGCTCTAATTCGACGCCGAAGTTTTTGCCGATCCGCTGAATGAAGTTGGCTGTTGCGACGACAAATGCAATCTCGACTACTTGGTTGAGTGGAAAGGCTTTCCGCAATTCAGCCTGAGCTTCGTCTGATGCAGCCACATTTTTTGTCGTCTCCAAGGCAAAGCGAATGACGGCTTTCTCGCCTTCCGAAAAAAGAGCACTCGTTATTCCGGCCTCTCTCAATAACGAGATTTCTTCATCCGTTATCCCGGCTTGCTTCGCAAAGAACGAATGGTGCCCAACGCAATAGGTGCATTGGTTGTACTGCGCTACAGAGAGATAGGCCATTTCCCGAATGCGAGGCGCAATTGATAAATGATGAAACAAGTTGTCTAGGACGGCACCCATGGCTTGTGTCGCAGGTCCGGAATGCCCCAATACTTTTAATAAATTAGGTACAAAGCCAAATTCAGCTTCCAATTGAGCATACACGGGGGTGGCACCTGTTGCTTCCGAGCCTTTTTCAGCATAGGGAATCTTAGGCATAGGTTCTCCTGTTATTGAATGTTGGATGATACCGAGCGCCAAGGGCAAATTTGCCCAAGACCATTATTGTGCTCAAGGGTTTCGGCCCTGTTCAAAAAAGTTCGTCCAGCAAGGCCGCAGCCTTTTTTGCGCGCGGAGCGTACATTTCGTCCGTGAGCACGGAAAACTGGCGAGAACGCCGCTGGCGGCTTTTTTCAACAGGCCTGTTATTGAATGTTGGCCAACTTGTTCGTATCGACGAGGTGAATCTGCCGACGATCTTGGTTGAGTATGCCTTGTCGTTGAAATTGACCGAGTAAGGTACTCACGGTTTCTCGAGAGGTCCCAATCAAATTGGCTAAGTTTTGGTGAGTCAAGCGGACCTTGAGGCGGATGATACCTTGATCCTCTTCTCCCATCGATTCAGCCAACTGTAAAAGCAATTTGGCCAATCGAGCGGGTGCACTATGAAACGCCATGTCGCTAAATTTTTCTTCGATCCGCTGAAGACGTCCTCCTATTGTTTTGAGAATGCACATTCCCACTGTTGGACAACGTTCAAGGAAGCGTTCAAAGTTTTCCCGCGTAATTTCACACACGACAACGGGTTCTAATGCTTGAACGAGTGTTTTTCGTGGCATCCCGCTTAAGGCTTCTACTTCGCCAAATATTTCCCCTTGTTCTAAGAGACTAAGGATCGCTTCTTGGCCTTTCTCGTTCACCTGCGAAATTTTAACTCGACCTTGTTTAAGTAAATAGACGGTATTCGAAGGTTGTCCGGGCAAACAAATCAGTTCGTGTTTGCGGTAGGACGTCATGTGGGAAATCTCCCGCAATTGCTTCTTATCTTCCTCAGGGAGCTCCGCAAACACTTTGATCTGTTGGAGGTACCAATGCTTGGAGTGCTGTAATTGATCGATGGACTGTTTTCTAAGCGTTTGAGGCATGAGATGTCACCTTCGCGTTTCATACAGTAAGCAGGATGATAGCTCCTGTATGATGAAAGTATCCTTCCAGAATATGAACGTTCTTAGCAAACTGAGTTGGGGGATTTTTGCTTGAGCTTGGTTTGGATTGAAGAAATTTGAACAATGGCAGTATCAGGATGAAAGGCGTCCCAGGCAAACCAGTAGGCAGTCAGGGACGGGAAGGGTTTACTCCGATGATCCAGGACGTTGGCACTTCTCGCGTGAGAATCCCAACAGACTATATAGTCTGTTCCGTTCAAAGAATCTGAAAAGGCTTCATCTCTTTCCTCCAGAATAGAAAATGGGTACGCTTTTGATTTGCCATCTATTTCCACTCCTAAGACCCAATCCTTGACAGACAACCGGGCATCTTGTTTTGCGAGCGGAAACATCACTTGATCGCTAAGAGCGGAGTGCTGATAAGGATCATGGCTATAGTCACGAGAGAATCCGGTTTGTTGAGACAGAACGACGGTATCGGGGTGTTGCGTATACCAGGCCTTCCACGTTGTGTGTTCTAAGAAAATAGGTTCTAAGTGCTGGTCTAGCGATGGACCAGTCACAGCCTTCATGGCAATTTGCGACCAGAGACTTTCTGTTTGGTGGTCGTACATAAGGACATCATTTTGGTACAGGAGTCCTGAAACCCCAAAGGTCAGCAATTGGTTGCCCACTTTTCGTCGAAATCCCATGCCGGTTCCACAGAGTGGGCAATAGGTAATAACGACAGGGGTCTCTTCAAGAGTATCATTCACAATTTCGTGCCAGTTCAATATCGCAATAGGGTAGGCTTTGGCTTGATGTGTACCTTGGATACCTAGAACCCGGTCCTCGGGGGATAAAAAATCCACCTCATGAGCAGGAAGAAACTGTGGGGACATTAATGCGGGAATGCCGTCCTTGGGAGGACCTCCCGACAAGGTCTGGTCCAAGGCAATGGTATGAGGCTCTACTTGAAACCCATTAAAAGCCGCATACGTGTGACTAGGCGAAGGGATAAGAAAGAGTATTCCCAATAAGCACATTCCAGAAAAAAAGCAAGGACACAGGGAACCAATAAACAAGGAATGATTCAAAAGTCGAATCATGCTCTCTGTTCTTAGCATGAGAGATCGTTTTGTCATGTAATTCACAAATGACAACCTGTCCCAGCTTCCTGATGCGTAAAGACTATGAAGACTAGGGAATGAGTCTATGAAGCACACAAAAGATTACAACCCCCTTTCCCTAGAGCTAAAACTCTTAGAAAGGATATCTCTCAAGAAAGCGTTGGCAACCTATCTTATTCATCTTTGTTGAGGTGGGAGACTCCCGTATTTTGCTTCAATGGAGGATGGAGAATTCTCAAGATTCAATCTTGAAGACCCCCCCCGGACTCCAAAACAAAAGAAATTGTTCTTCTGCGGCGATGCAAAAAGTAGGGCTATGAAAGGTTTCTGAGACCCTATAGCTGGGAAAAGAGATAAATTTTTTTGCCCTCAACCCGCGGGTGAAATGAGCCGAAACGATTATGTGGAATCTTCTTAAGAAGAAATCACGGTTTCTCAGGGTGAGAAGGCCAAGCCAGAAGGTGTTCGAAAGACCTTTTCGATGAAAGTCAGGTTGTTCAATGTCATTTATTGAAGTCAAAGATATTGAAATCCTTCAGATTGGTACGTTTGTCAAGCTAGAAGGATCTTGGTTTAGCCATCCGTTCTCCACCAATACGTTCACGATTAAATCGGCTGAAGATCTAGCCACAATCCAAGGTCTGTCTCACGTCATCATTTTATATGATCCAGATCGATCGCACTCTGCCAATTTTGGTGACGATCAGGCAGACGACCAGACAAACGGGCAGGCAAACGAACAGGAATTGCCGGGGCCTTCTGCAGAATCGGAAGACTCGGAAAATCTAGAAGCGTCCTCAATCGAAGATAAGGGGGATCTTCAGGAAGAGGAATCGCTGATTTCTGAGGCGGCGTTGTCCGAACTCCTGGGTCGACGTGAAGATTACCATGAATTTTATGATCATCTTCTGAAGGTTGAGGGGGCATACAAGAAGAATTTGTCGCAAGGGCAGGAATTATTTCAACAACTCAGTGGCCGTCGACCGGCTGGACTCAAAACCGGTGATGCCATGATTACAGGTATGATGCAGTCGTTGAATAATCCGAAAACTGCCATGTCCCTGATTGACCTGGTAGGGAGTAATGGTGTGACTTGGGGGCTTTCCGAGCATGCGATGAATGTTTGCACGCTCTCATTGCTGATCGGGCGACAATTTTCCCTCGAAGATGAAGTTCTGCTCGAGCTCGGCCGCGGCGCCATGTTTCATGATGTTGGTTATCGGGCACTACCGATGAACGTGAAGTTTCAAGCAGGGGGCATGAAAGTTGAGGCGAATCCGGAGCTCCGACTGTTACATCCGGAGCTGGGCAGCAAACTCATGGCCTCTTTTCTGAATGCCGGTCCATTGTTGGTGGAAATTATCGCACATCATCATGAGCGTTTAGATGGTTCTGGATTTCCCAAGGGATTGAGAGGAGATAATCTATCTTTGCTCACAAGAATTGTTATGGTCGCAGATCATTATGATGAACTCTGTAATGCACATAACCCTGAAATCAGTCTCAATCCTCATGCAGCCCTATCCCGTCTTTATCGTCATGTGGTGATGAAGGGAGAAGACTCGAAATTCTGTGAGCGTGTGGTCCAAGCTCTCGTACAAGCAATCGGAGTCTATCCTCCTGGGAGTTTAGTGGAGTTGACGGATGGGTTTATGGGGATCGTCTCCTCAATTAACGTTCACCATCCCACCAAACCTACTGTGTTGCTTTATGCCCCTTGGCTCTGTCGGAATGACGGGTTGCTGGTCAATTTGGCAAAAGAGAGCACACTGCACATCAAGCAAGCCATCCATGCGAAGGATGTTCCTGAAAAGGTATTGGCCTATCTCAGCCCCCGTCGGATGTCGATGTTCATCCACGCTGAACCCATTTCTATGGGTTTCAATAGTCGACCTGCTCGCCAAAAGAAACGAGTCGGGACATTTTAGGGCGCATAAACATTTCGTATATATTTCATGTTTTGCTTTTCCCTGAGAGTTCAGGCAGACCCTGAAGAAGGAGAGGTGCCAATGCGATCAGGGCGGGTAATGCGGCGCGGAGTTCCTCTTGTGTGGCAATTAAAAATAACAAAATAGTTCCAAGTCCTAGACCCATGGGCCACTTCAGAGACCCCCAAACGCTACTTCCTTTTTTGGCTTCTTCATGATAAAGCGCATCGATTTCCCCAACGACACGAACAAATTCTCGAAAACTAGCATTGAGAAGACGTAAATCGGGGTCAAACCGGATCAGGCCTTTTCGGAGTAAGGTTTCTAATCCTGGGTGTTCGATGTGAATAAATCGATCCTTGGATAAATGAAACAACGCTAATTTTTCGTCGATAGTGAGTGATTGCCAGATTTCTTCGTAATATGCCCTGGCTAATTGAAAGATTGCACGATTGACTGTTGCGCGAGAAGGAGGCGTTTCAATGCGTGTTTCTTGGTGGTTTGCAAAGTTTTTATAGGTCAACCCTAAATTCATCAGCACCGGGGTCCAGCGGCATTCATCATGAATCATGCTATCTAAGAGTTCAGCTCGGGTGGGAGATGATTCTTTGTCATGTGAACGTGGTGTTTCGTAGGGCTTGGCTTGGAAGTGGACAATCTCAAAACTACCCCAGAGAGAACGCCATCGAGCTTCTTGAAGATTGAGTGAGGAGTCGTCCTGTTGGAAAGGAAAAGAAAACGGATCCACATTCGAGAGGATAGTGGTGGAAAGATGAGTCATCCCAAGGGGTTCCTTATCAATGTTTAGAAGAAAGAATTTTTGTTAGGACTTGTATGATGAGATCTCCAATTTGACCAGTTTGCGAAGACTCTGGCTGAGGAGGAGATGTCGTTTCTGGCGGAATAGTGTTTTGATAGGAACGAGCAAGAAGTCGTCCTAAAAATTCGAGTTTTTGGCGATTGACTATAGGGTCTTTCCACTGGCATTCAAGATGATCGATTGTGATATGGAGAGTGTCATGGTCTTGTAGGTTCAGGGAAGAAATTTCTTGCGAAAGGACCTCGTTCCACCGATCTGGGGGAATGACTTTTAGATCAATATAGAGAGACTGAGTGGAAGATGGAGCATTGAGCGTTTGTTCCTTGAGGTCTTGTTCATATTGGTAGGCCATAGGTGTTTTGCCTTGGCCTGGAAATCCTAGAATCAATCGATTGGACGAAACAGAACTCTCCTTGGTTCGGGTGAGCAAAATATTCTGAGGAAACCGAAAGGGAGTGGGGTAATAAAGAAAGACAGTGCGAATAGCGATAAA
Source organism: Nitrospirales bacterium (assembly GCA_029261255.1). GTDB lineage: Bacteria > Nitrospirota > Nitrospiria > Nitrospirales > UBA8639 > Nitrospira_E. The sequence continues at coordinate 7,018 of JAJDBQ010000211.1, read as the reverse complement.
TTTGGGAATAAAAATGAGCCAGCTCATGGTTATCCCTGCGAGGAGCAGATACATCACTGTTTTGCCAACAGTGAGTGACTGAAAAGCAGAGAGACTGTTGTCCAAGAACCAGAGTTGTAAAGGCCGAATTGCACGTAATTGAATTGGGGGCTCTTTGACAAACAAGGTGACATCGTTCTGTCCCATTTCCCAGTTGATGGGTGCCTGGGTGGTGGTGTCGGATGTAGGAATTACATTGCCATAGTCTCCCATGAAGACTCGAAGCGAAATCTGTTTCAATAGTGGTAAGAATAATTGCGCAGTAGTAGCAAATAGCCAATCAAATCTTGTGCGCTCTCGAAGGGTTTGGGTCCGCTCGCGATCACATAGAGTCAACGATGTGGAAAGAATAAAATCTGGATAGAGACCGAAGGTGGCATGATTGGTGGGTGGACGTGTTGGTGCATCACAGTCAGCGGGTAAGCCTATGGTTTTGATGGATGGTGCCGGTAGCTGTTCTCGGTCCGAGTGCAGAATGGGGCGTTTACCAGAATCTTCAAATCGCTGAAATGTTTCTAAGAGTTGATATTGGGTGAATAACGTCATTTCCTTATGGAAGACGCTGGAGAAGCTTCCAAAGGCTGGAATGGCGGCAAAGGTGAGTAAAAACGACGTAGCTAAATAGGCATAACTATTAGGAAACGTGCTGAGAGAAGTCTTGGCTGGTGAAGGAAATTTCTTGACAAGCAGGAGAGCCATGATGAGACAAGAAACGGGAACAAGGACGAGTCCAATAAAAAGCTGCCAGCCTGGCTGACCGGAAAAGAACCAAATACTCATCAACCCAAGAATAAAGAGAATCAGATTACTCTTGGTCAGGGCGACATAATGATGGTGGTATGATACGTGGGGCCACATCCAAGGGGCTTGTCTATCTCCAGATCCTCTTAGGAGAACAAACCAAGCGATTAGGTAGACTAAGACCGACCACAATACGTAGAACGCTCCCGCCACCAATAGCCCAAACAGATTGACTGAGCGAAGAATTTCTTTATCGCGGTACACCACCAACGACCATGGCAGCGGATGGAGTGGAAGCGTGAAAAAGCTTGTGGATTTACCCCAATACGATCCCTCTGCATACCCATCGGTGTTGGCAGCGAATAGATCTCGCAGTTTGTCATTCTGATCAGTTTCCACTAAAAAGTCTTCCCGAAGATTCCGTTCTTCTATGGAATGAAAGAGAACCTTATGGGTTTTGGGATCAATCACGGCGAACCCAATTCCCGGGGGGAGAACGACGTGGTCCATCAGGGAGAGGAATTCAAACTCCATGGCGGCGACCCAGCGTTTATCTGATGCGGTTGTGGCACGACTAGGCATTGAGGCGACGACTGTATTTTTACCGGTGTTCCATGAAATGATGGGTTCAAGGAAAAATTGATAATCCTCAGAATCTGTGGGATTCGTCATTTGCCAAAGTTTGTTAGGTTGTTCGACCACTTTCTTAACGTATTCTCTGCCTTGCAAAGAGAGATTTGTGGTGACGCCAAGAGCTTGTTCTCTTGCCCAGTTAATTCGGAGGGAGCCGTCGTGATCCATCCAAAAAGCCGTCAAGAAGTCGGAGTAGCATGGTTGAGTGCTTTGTTCCCGATTCGTGTGGCACAACTGTTTCATTGAATTATCAGGGTTGTCTTGTAAATCCAAGACTTCTAACATCACAGAGCGTTCGCCAACCTTCAGCCCTTCTTTTTTATCAGTAATCTCGGCCAGATCTTCCTCGAAAAAAGCACTGTCATCGAACCGTTTGAGCGTGAAGAGTACCTGGCGTATTTCCTTATGCACATGATCCTTGATGGCTTGAGCAGAGGACGCCATATTCTGGCGCAATGTGGAGAGCTCTTCGCCATAGACGGCGAGATCGAGGACGACAAATATGAGTAATCCTGTTCCCAAAAATGCCGCTAAGACAACGGTCAACACATTGGTGACGCGGAGCGGATCAGTCGCCCCCATTGTCTTTAAATGAATCAGAGGAATGGCTAACACGATACCAAGCATCAAAAACATCACGCCCAGTAAGAAGGTGGAGGAAATGGCGAGGTAACTGTTTTGGAATGTGTTGTGATCAATCATTCCCACGAGTTTCCAAGTGGATTTGCTACTTTGTGGAACGTTGACGGGAAGCGTGAACGCATTGAGTATTTTTCCCGGCATTCCGATGGAGAATTGGTTTGGAGAATTTTGCAGTGGCGAGACTTTGTTCTGTTCAGCCACATCCGATGTTTGGTTGAGAAGAAGGGTGTTCAAAAAAGAGATGTCTGGTCTGATTCGTTCCAGAATTTCTTGAAAATTGGTCCAAGAAAACTCTTGTGAGCCTGAATGGAAAATGAGTGGCTGGTCTACTCCTTTCTCATCTGATGTTTCAAACAGAAACACCTCATCAAAAATTGGCTCATCCGTTAAACGCTGCAAAAAATCGAGGAGCTGAATTTCCCCAATGATTTGGATGTGTTCTGCACGATTGTGCAATTGAATCGTTGCTGTATAGGTCAATTGGATAACGGGTGGGTTTTGGTCATGGATGACCGATAGCTTAAAAGGTTCCGAATCGTTTGGAATGCTTTTAGGGAGTTTGAGGGTTAAGTTGGTTAACCCTTCAGCTTGGCATATTCCAGCGAGCTGTTGTGCGATGTTTTGTATGTGTATGGCTTCTGCATCTGTCGGCGTTGAAATAGAAGTCTCACCTTGCCCTTGAGAGCATGACCACGGGGACAGTGCCTCCAAGAGTTTCCCATGGTCTGGGTGTTTAGGAGGGGTGGAAGAGGGAGGCACATATTTTCGTAAATAGAACTTGTTCCTTTCTTTGTCGCTCTGCACTGAGAATTCCGTATCAGAATGGAAACTCTTCAGAATGCCTTTCGCTGAAAATTGAAACACTTGTTGGTAACTCTCAATTTTCGAGGAGATATCTTGGCTCCAGAGTTTCAGTAAACGGAAATTGCGTTGAACTAAATAGTCTTCCTTTTCCGAAATCATCATCCACCCGAAGCCTCCCAATGCACTAAGGATGAGGATCATGAACAGGCTGCCAATTGAAGCAGTGCTGAAATTTTTCAAGAAGGCAGTGGTGCTGGCAAGAGGATTTTTCATAGAGGATAATAATTTCGAGAAATGGAAATTTGATGAAAACCTAAATGGCTATTTTCAGTTCACCTGGAACGCAAAGGCTATGCCTTAGGCCGCCATTCATGGGTGAGCTGTGGTGGGATGGATAGTAATGCATTTTCCGTTTTAGTTAAAGGCGCATATTACGGAGTCTTCATTGTCAGCATTCAATTGACATGAGAAATGTAGACATACGGTCTGGGCTAGATTGAGGAGAGATCATCGTTGCATTTGTTATCCAAAGAGATACATGAATGTATCTCTTTGGATACCATCAAGTGCTCTTTCTTTCTCAGTTCTCCTTGATATTCATGTGATTTTCTTGGGAATTTGGTAGGGAATGTTTTTTGCGATTGTTGCATCTGCACAAGGTGAACCCCAAAGAGTGCAATCCTAAAGGAGCCGAGCCAATGCCCAAAAACATTGTGTTGCTTTCAGATGGGACGGGAAATAGTGCGGCAAAAGCACATCGGACGAATGTGTGGCGCCTGTATCGTTCATTAGATCTCACAAAAGATGATCAAATTGCTCTGTATGATGATGGAGTCGGTAGTCAGGAATTTCTTCCGTTTCGTATTTTGGGGGGAGTCTTTGGCTGGGGTCTCAAGCGAAATGTCTTAGACCTCTATTCCTTTCTCTGCCAAAACTATGAAGAAGACGATCGCATTTACATCTTTGGTTTTAGTCGTGGAGCATTCACGGCGCGCGTCTTGGCTGGTTTGATTTGTCATCAAGGTTTACGGCAGGGGCTGTCCCGCAAAGAGTTAAATAAGGAGGTGAAGAAGGCTTATAAAGCTTACCGGAAAGATCGTTTTCCGTGGGGTCCCAGGTATTTTATAAATAGCTTGAAGGGGCATCCACCTCCGCCATTGCAGCAGACTAAAACGATACCAGACATTACAGCTATGGGTGTCTGGGATACAGTCGATGCCTATGGAATGCCAGTGGATGAACTGACCTTGGCATGGGATTGGTTCTTTTATCCTTTGCGATTTACGGATCTAAAGCTTCCACCGAATGTGAAGCAAGCCTACCATGCTTTAGCAATCGATGATGAACGACAAACCTTTCATCCTACTATGTGGAATGAAGAGGACCTGCCAGAAGACCAAAAGATTGAGCAAGTATGGTTTGCTGGGGCTCATTCCAATGTGGGCGGTGGGTATCCCAAGGATGAATTAGCCCTTATTGCGTTAGATTGGATGATGAGTAATGTGGAAGTTCCCCAAGGAAGAACTACGGAAAAAGGTCTGGTAGGGCTCAAATTTATTGATGATGAGCGAAAAAAGGTTAAAGATCAGGGGTACGTGCACGGACATCTCTATGATGCACGATCAGGCCTTGGTGCCTATTATCGAGTTAAACCGAGGAACATTGAAAAATTATCTCACGATCCAGAAAAGAAGGTCGAAGTCCGTGTTCCAAAAATCCATGACTCTGTTTTCCAACGAATTCATCAGCAGGTGGTGCCCTATGCCCCTGTCGGGCTTCCCGTGAACTACGAAGTTGTGCCAAGTGGGCAGGTGTATGAAAGCCGTGGGCAAGCCCAAAACCGTGCCAATGCAATGGAAAAAGCCTGGGATGTCGTTGGTTGGCGGCGTATCTTGTATTTTGCCTTTGTGGCCGAAACGCTCTTGTTAGTGGGCTCCAAAGCCTTTCTGAAATGGGAACCGGGCTCTCCCTGTGACAGTGGATATTGTGTCCTTGATCCATTTTTGAACATCTTGACCAAGATCATTCCTGAATTTGCGGCAGGCTGGCTAGAAGCCCTTCGTCAAAACCCACTGTGGCTTATTGGGTTTATCGCAAGCTTCGGGCTCCTTTTATTGATTAAGAAGCTATTGTCTAACAAAACCATGGAGCTAGGCGGAGAAAGTTGGAGGGATGTTCAGAGCGGAAGAGTAGAAGAGCCGAAGGATTTTGTGGACTTGCCCTCCTCTCTGACCTATAAGGTCCGAACCAATCCTATCCTGATCACTTTCTATCAAGGATTTGCCAAAAAAGCTCTCCCCATGGCGGCTATGGTAGTCATGGTTATTGTCCCATTCTTTCTGTTGAGCCGAATTATCTTTGAGGTGCGGACCACCACTGGAAAAATTTGTGAAACCCAAGGAAACTCAATTGTTTTGGAGCCAGGGAAATCTCATCCGGTGAACTTTTCTACTAACTCTCCATGCTTGCCAACGGGAATTAAAGTCAAAAAGGGGGGGCTATACAAAGTGACGGTCGAAGTTGACGGTGAGAGAAAGTGGATGGATGGTCCCAACATTGAGGCTGATCCAAATGGATTTAAAAATTTATGGGATTCTGTCAAGTTTGCACTGGCCGTTCCCACGCGAAGATCATGGTCGGCTCCATGGTTTAGCTTATTGGGCCGAGTGGGGACGGAGGGCAAGGATCGATTCAAAATTGGGGAAAGTCTTGTCTTTACTGGCAAGACGGATGGGCCTCTATTCTTATTCGTAAATGACGCAGTATGTGGGTTTTGTCTTGGAAAATATTCGACATGGCCCTATTTTTGGGAACTTGGCCCAAACCAAGGAAAGGCCAAGGTCACGATTTCCCGTCTGGAGCCAGGGGATTCACCAAAAGCAATCTTTGCCGAGTCTCAGGATGGGCGATTGTAAGATCAAGGGTGTTTATTCAATTTCCATTGATGGTCAATAATTTAATGCCGTTTTACCTCACTTAGCAATTTGATAGCGTTTTGTCGTTTCACAAAAATGAGGGATTTTACAGCCAGGTTGTGGCTTCTGGGTAGCACTTCAATAAAACATCTCTGGACATGCGCGTGAGAAATTTGACTAGTTGGTCCTTTAGCGCATGTTGATCAGGTGACCCAGTAGAAACCTGTATGCTATTCCAGATTACATCCAGTCTCTCTTTGTGTTCTTCTAAAACACGTTCGGTTTCTTGTTGCCAGAAGTGGGGAAATTCTCGAGGGTCGGTGTAATCCCCTCGTCCTCGACCACAATGGGTCACCGCTAAATAGCGTAAGAGCGCATCACGTGTTTGGCGATCCAGGAAATCAGCCACCCACGAGATGCGATTGGGATTCTCGTCATCCTGACTTTTTGCATAGGCTGTTCCTCCCAATGCGCCTAAAATCGCTCCTCCAATAGTAAAGAAGCCATGCGACAAACCCCCGGTCGCTACATCAGACGCGAATCCGGCTGCCGCGCCGCTCACGAGTCCACCCCAAAAACTTTCTTCTTCCCATGGTTTCCGTTCACCAGGCACGGTGACATCTTCCAGGCGCGATTGAACCGTGTGGGCTGTTTCGCCAGATAACCCGTGAAGTTCAATTAATTCCATGCTCATGGCCGAGATGCGATGTGCCAATCGTTGATCCATGGCTTGTATGGTACGTTTTACAAGAGTTTTGGCGGACTCCCCAACAGCTTCCGAGGATAGGGTTTCGCTGTCCGTGGCCGTCTCGACTAACATGTGCGCGATGGCGTTCATGCTTGATTGGAGAATGCTGAGCTGTTGTTCGTGCCATGCATGAGACAAGCTTGTCATGGTCGGTTGTTTTTCTTTTGGTAGAATCTTGGCTATGTGATTCCATAAGAGACCTTCTTGCACCCAGCATCGAGTGAAGGCATCGAGGCTCATGACTTCTTTGATTACCGTTTGCGATGACCATTGCTGTTTCCAGCGCATTTCGCTGTGACGTTGTTGCTTTGGATCTGCCAGCCCGGTTTGATTGAGCAGCACGATGACTGGTTTATTGAGCCAAGTGAGGAGATCCAGTTCAGGTTGGAGATAGCCAGCCATGGCTGGGTCTTCGGTTGCATTCACGAGATAGAGCACGACATCGGCTTCGTCTTGGACATTACGAATGGCTTGTTGCCCACACCAAAATGGTTTG
>JAJDBQ010000022.1 GCA_029261255.1 Nitrospirales bacterium | reverse complement strand
TCTCCGTTTTGACTAAGAGCTTCGTACCGGGTAGCAAGATCACAAAAGCTGAGTTGGCGCAATGTCGACATCGTAGAATCCTCCTTGGGCGGAGTATCGCAAATCAGCACCCACATGTCAGGGGTTTTTAGAGATGCCCTTCAGTCATTCCAAAGCCTGTATCAGATATCTCAACTTTGATCAGCACGGACTCCGTCGTGTCTTCTTGACAATGAACATAGACCGTCACTTCGCCTTGTTCTGTAAATTTAATGGCATTCCCGACGAGATTCATTAATACTTGTCTCAACCGACCAGGATCACCTCGCAAGGCTGTCGGCACATTGGCCAAGACCAGACCAGCCAGTTCAAGCGGCTTCGCTCCCACCTTCTCCGCCAAGAGCTCGAGCGATTCTTCAAGTGCCGTTCGCAAATCAAAATCGATGATTTCAAAATCCAGCTTGCCCGCTTCGATTTTTGAGAAGTTCAGAATGTCGTTAATAATCGTGAGCAGTGCGTCTCCAGACGAGCGCACCGTTTCCGCATATTGACGTTGTACTTGGGTCAGCGTTGTTTCAAGCAGCAAGCCCGTCATCCCAATGACGCCATTCATGGGCGTTCTAATTTCATGACTCATGGTCGCCAAAAAGCCAGACTTTGCTTGGTCAGCTGCTAGAGCTTGATCTCTGGTCATCGCCAATTCTTGATTTTGTGCTTCAAGAGCATCTGCCGTTTGACGTATGGTAGCTTCTTTTTCTTGCATAGCCTGTTCAATCAATTTACGCTCTGCGATTTCCTTATTCAGTCGATCATTACTCTCAGACAGAGCCGCCGTACGTTCAAAGACTTCCTGCTGAACGATGCGCGCACGCCCCGTGGTGGTGAGTAGTAGCAACTCAAGTAATGCCGTGAATGCCAGCCCGCCAGCTAACACGATCCAAATTTCCCACCCCTGATGCTTGATCAAAAATTCAGGAGATGCGGTAAAATTGAGTACCCAAGGGCGATCAGCAATTTGGATCGTAGTTGTCCACCAATACGAACTCGTTTTTTTGAAATCCTCTTCTGCCGATATGACTTCGAGATCTGTGGCGAGCGAGGAGCGCGTGGTATACAGCAGCTGCTTATGAACATCCCCCTCCTTGTCATAGAGGGAAAACTCGAGGCCTTCGGTTTTGAGGTGTGGCAGGAAGTCTTGGATAAGATCACTCATTCGAAACTCCCCAAGACTATACCCAACTAAGTGAGCCCGCCGGTCTTCTAGGCTGGAGGGAATGGGATCATGCCCAAACATTGGAACAAACATGAGGAATCCGTATTGCTTTCCTGTTTCTTGGAGGAAGGTCATTCGGTCTGTCATGACCACTTGCCCACTATCTCGAGCCTTTTGAAGTGCTGCGCGTCGTGAAGGATGTGATGCGAGATCGAACCCTAGACCCTTTTCATTCCCAACTAAGGGAGCGACATAGTAGACGGGAAAATACTCTGGTCGAGATGCGGCTCGAATGAGATCACCTTGCGCCTGACGTTCAAGAAATTCAAACTCAGGAAATCCATCTTGTTGCAGGCGCCGTTCATAGAGATCTCGTTGATTCTCAGGAACGCGAGGAATCCACTTCAGAGCCTTTAACCCAGGGTATCCCACAAATGTGGACTGAACAAAGCTTTCATAGTCCGTTCGACCGACTTCACGATGGGAGCTCGCATAGAACCGTTCAACCCCATACAATAATTGTTGGTAGCGCTTCACGTTTTGCGTTAAGGATTCTGTCACGGAATTCGCATGTTCAATAAACTTGGACTGGGTCCGTTCCTGAGCCCACTGCAGTGTCATAAAAAAAGCGCACACGGTGAGAGTAAATGAGAGTAATAGCACTCCACCGACTACCCCACGCCGGTACACCCAATCTTCGCGAGGTTTGGCAACGAGTAGAAGGACCATAGGGCTGAAAATGATGACACCGAGCATATCCCCGATCCACCAGTTCCACCCACTCCACCAAACTTGATCCCACGTAAAGATACCTGCAACCAGAAGAGAGGTGACTCCCCATGCGGCGCTTAACAGACAACTCACTCCTCCTCCAAGTCCGATAAACAGGCCAATTTGGCGTTCATTGTGAAGAGGGGTTGGAAATCCTACGAATCGACGAATCAGATAGGCGCCTACGATGGCTTGCAGAACAGGCCCGAACGAAATCATGACAGGTAAGACCAGCATATGCAGGTCTTCAAGCGTCGGGGTTGTTTGGAACGTCAGATTGTAATGGACGAGGAATGCCCCGAGCCACACTCCTGGCCAGAATCGTGTTCCCCAAAGAAGAAGCGCGGCCAAAGCAATACCCGTCGGCGGCCAAATGGGCGAGGCAATATCTGGTGGTACAGCCAAACTCATCCCTAGCCATCCAGCTAAACCACAGACGAATCCCAGGAGAGTGATTCCGCCAAAGTAAGAGAACAGAGACGTTGAAGGGGTATCAGTATGGAGTGACTTCATGAATAAGAAATGATAACGAGGGGTTCCCTATCGAATTGTGTGAGTGATAAGGAAAGAAAAAATTTCCCCACCAGATACGAAGATTTGAGCGTCTCCATCATCACGCTTCGCCGCAAACCAAACATCCCGCTCCTCAGAGCAGAATATTTAAGTCATCGCCGGATAAAAAAAAACTACTAATTGGCAGCCCTACACATCGATAGAGCGAGAACTGGAGGTGAAGATACTTCGCGCTCGTGCACAATGGTCCGCCACATAGTTTTTCTCAGTCATCGTTTCTATGATTGAGGAGGACGGAGAATCGGCACAAGAGCATTCAATATATGTCGGTTATTTTTACTGTATTCTTGAAAATATGACTGGTTTCAAGAGCCAACTACAACCCGTCGCTGATGACGAAGTTGAGTAAAGACCTGCAGGGGCGCCGCTTCGTTCAAACATTCTCTGGAGCGCAAATTCAAGCGCTAATGGAGACATAAATTGCACTTATTACTTAAATTCAACTATGTAGCTCGCACAGGGAATGGGGGGGAAATCTATGGTTGAATATATCTCAATCGTCATACACGAAAAGAAGGCAGACATTTTTTCTGGAAATGGAGAAGGAAGTAGAAGTCTTATCTCCGCCCCTCCAATATTTGCATGATGGCTCGAGGAGAGAGGGATACCATTCGTATCTTTTGTCACCTACTTCGTCCTTCTTCTTCCAGACCCAAAACCACATGTACATGGCAGAGATGAAATTCCGCGGCCAGTGTTGATAAAGCAGACCAGAGATTGGCATCATGACATCCGATCCGTTCTCTCTATCACCTTTGGACTGGTCCGAGTGGTGAGTCAGGGTTTCAACCGAGATGGCAGTGACGTAGAATATCAGCCGGAGCTTTTAGCATGCGATTCTATATTTTACGTAATCAGGAAGTTGTTTTGGCCTCCGGTGCCAAGGAATTTGGCGAATGGGTGGAAACGGCTGATCGAGTGGTGAGTCACACAGAGGTCGCCGATATTGAGGTGTCGACGGTGTTCCTTGGCATTGATCATCAATTCTTCGCCGGCCCCCCTCTCCTGTTTGAGACGATGGTGTTTGGTGGCGCTCTCGATCAAACGTGCCGCCGTTGCTCCACGTGGGATGAAGCCGAGGCGCAACACGAAGCCCTCTTGTCAGAAGTGTTAAACCGTATGTATGGCTATGATAAGCCAAGTTGAACCTGCGACGGCAGGATCCGCGTTCTATCCAGTTCTCCTCTCTATTGAAGACCCCATCACAGTTTCTTAGGCTAATCTGCGTTTTCTCTCGCCTTCATTGACGGTCTTCTTTTCTCCGGCAGTTGAACGGATTCACACCGATGCTGGTTGAACCATTGTCCTACGATGGGACTACCGTGTTCTGACTACGAATTGGTGGGGTGCTTCCCACAGTGAGGGCAGGTATTCGACGAGGACTTTTTCTCTGCCCATTCCACAATGCCCGCACCAAAAATTCCAGCTGGAAGAGCAAACATTCCAATTCCCAAGACGGAGATAAACGCACCAAGAATTTTCCCTAGCGTCGTGATGGGATACAGATCTCCGTATCCCACGGTCGTTAAGGTAACGACCCCCCACCACATAGCCGCCGGGATGCTGGAAAAAACCTCTGGCTGCGCTTCGTGCTCGGCAAAATACATTAAGCTAGAACTAATTGTTAACAAGATCACTCCCAATCCGACCGTGATCACCATTTCTTCTCTCTTAGAAACAAGAATATTTCCTAAGGAACGTAACGCTTCTGAATATCTCGCTAATTTAAACAAGCGTACTAAGCGCGCAAGGCGCAGCATCCGAAGTACGCGAAGATCCAGAGGGAAGATCCAGGAGAGAAAGAAGGGAAGAAAGGCGAACAGATCAATAAGGGCCATTGGCGTGATGGCATATTGGAAACGACCGCCAACGCCCGTTTGAAACATTTTGTTCTCCACACAGGACCACAAGCGGAGAATATATTCGATGGTAAATATTCCTACGGAGCAGGCCTCAAACAAGGCGAACTGGACATGATATTGATCGGCCAGAGGTTGGACAGATTCTAAAAGAACCGCAAGAGCATTCAACAGAATGAGGACAATAAGAGATAAATCATACAGGCGACTTTGAAAATCCCCCTCTTGGCCTAACTCCAAAATTTGGTAGATCCGCCGACGAGCAGAACCTAGCATGATACGTCTCCTTTATATAAAACACGGCTACGATGGTATATTAGGGATCGAATCTGTTGTTGCAAGCTTTGCGTTTCAATACGTACACGTTCATTGCTGAGAATATTCACAATTGCTCGTTTCGCTAGGAATTCTACACTAGACCACTAGACTCCGCTCGTGGGGAGTTCTAGCATTCACACATACTCCTAGAAAATGGGGATCGAGCAACGCAAGGCACTCGATTGAGCGAAAGGGTTGAAGTTGTGAGAGAAAGTTAAGATAAGAGCTAAGTGAAACGAAGGTCTTTTGAAATCTGGCCAAGTGATGACGGTGAAATATTACAGGGAGACATGAAGATGGTAACACGAGTGTTAGGAGCTACCGGGCAAAAGGTTTCCGCGTTGGGCCTGGGGTGTATGGGAATGTCCGAGTTTTATGGCCCGGCGGATCAAGAAGAGGCGCTGTCCACCATTCACTATGCATTAGATGGCGGACTGAACTTCTTGGATACAGCTGATATTTATGGTATGGGTAAAAATGAAACCCTCCTCGGGTTGGCCCTCAAGGGGAAACGCGACCAGGCCTTTCTGGCCACCAAGTTTGGCATTGTGCGAGATCAGGCGGGAAATTTTGTTGGGAAAAATGGACGACCTGACTATGTTCAGCAGGCATGTGAGGCTAGTCTCACTCGTCTTGGAGTGTCGGTCATTGACCTCTATTACCAACATCGCGTCGATTCCCTCGTTCCGATAGAAGAGACGGTTGGCGCCATGGCTCAACTTGTGGACCAGGGCAAGGTTCGTTACCTCGGATTGTCTGAAGCCAATCCCTCCACGATTCGTCGAGCCCATGCGATCCATCCCATTGCGGCATTACAAACGGAATATTCGCTCTGGAGTCGTGAGCCTGAAAAGGAATTACTGGACACCTGTCGTGAACTAAATATCACCTTTATCGCTTACAGCCCCCTGGGACGTGGTTTTCTGACAGGCCATATGACGAACATGGACGACCTTGCGACTGACGACCGACGTCGGCTTCTGCCACGCTTTCAGGGTGAGAACTTGACCAGAAATACAGCACTTGTGAGAAAGCTGGAAACACTCGCAGCCGCGAAGGGCATCACCACCGCGCAACTCGCCCTCGCCTGGTTATGGGCTCAGGGTAATAATATTATTCCGCTGGTTGGCACAAAACGACAGCGATATCTGCAAGAAAACATTGAAGCCCTGCAGTTCACGCTGACCGAGCAGGAGTTGCAACAACTTCAAGAGATAGCGCCGGATGGCGTGGCAGCAGGAGCACGCTACCCTGACGCGGGGATGAAAGCCGTGAACCGATAAGGGGTCGGTTGAAAAAATCCACCAACCGCGTTCCCTGCCTTCGCGCTCAAACTTGCCTGCGGCTTTGCTGGGAGATTTTTTTAAACCGACCCGAAGCCACCGTCAGTCAACATGTTCCTGAGTTTGTTTCCCCCTTGATATTCTCCTAATTCAATACCCTCATAATCTTTGAGGCCAGGTCCTGCATTCACGAATACTCGCAAACTCCAGACAACATTCCTGAATTTTTCGAATGATTCATTTTTCTCTGCGGGTTCTTCTGAGGAAGGTACTCCAAGGCAAAACTGGCTGCCCGCCTTCAACTTGTAGGGATGACGGAGAGGACGAAGGGTTGGTGAAGGTTCGCGCACAGGGCACAAATCCTTTATCTCCGGCTCTGGATGACAAGAAGGATGCCTGATTGAAAATGCTGGGTATCACAGAGGAAAGATGGCGTGGAAGGATTTGGGATGGAGGTCTGGCTTGCTATCACACAACGTGACGTTCGCTGCTACGTAATCTCTGACCCCGTCACCCGTTTCTTGGCGGCCATCGTGTGGGAGCGCGTGGAACGTTTTCTTCTAGGTTTTTTCCCATCACTACTGATCGCCGATATTTTTCTTTCTACCCAGTCGCATAATTCCTGCCACAAGGCTTTCTCACCACTGTCTTGATGAGTGACCTCTTCTGCAAGCATGAGAATTTCTTGATACGACCGCACGTGCAAGGATACGTGATCCTGCCTCACGCTTTCGGTAAATTCCGTCCAAGCCTCAGATTTGACCTTTTGGGCCATGGATAGATTGGCATGATCAGCATAAACAATGACTACAGCGGGTTTTTTGTTTTTCTGTCGCCCTACCTTATAAGCCACGACCAGATTGCGCATCCATTGATAGGCTGGTCCTGCGAATGGGCAAGGCTGGTAATCTGTTTGGGCGTCGAGATGAAAAACCTTCGGAATGATATCCCAATATTGAATACCTTGTTCGCTTAACGCACAACGACTGTTTATGTCGTGCTCCTGAGCACCATTTTCTCCATAGCTACCATCGCAGGGTGTTACGCCATTTCGCTTCACCGTTTGCGAACAGGCGACCCCATCTGGCTCAGTAAATTTACATTCAAACAGGATGACTGCTGAGGGACTTTCGACATAGACATCCACTTGAGTCGGAGAAGGTTCTTTAAGCAATGAGGCACGCGCCGACCATTCCAGAGTGATGTCCCAGGGACCGCCAGTGGGGAGACCCAGGCTCTGTACTAAGGCATCGACAATTTCGTCTCGGTTAGCAGAGGTTTTAATGGTGCCAAAGACATCAATGGCTAGCGCCTGAGATGAATGCGCCACATGTGCGCTCGTATGCCAGGAAAATTTTTCCCATGGCTCACAGGCTTGATGCGCAGCTGGGAAGATATTGCGTTCGAGACGTGTTCGAGTGGATTGGTCCATGTATTTTGGATTGTTCTCTTCGTACCAGGATTAGGAGTTTGTGGCTCGTTAGTGTATTTATCGGTCAATGAACAGAGGATCTTAAAGTGGCAGTGTATTCTGATTGCGGAGGCTTTTCGCAACATAAGGCCCGAGGAGGAAAACGGATGCCCGAGGAAACCTGTCGGGCATGGTAGAGAAAGAGAAGATGGTGATCGCGGATGAAGAACAGAGGAGAACACGTGCAAGCGCACCGTATTATCGAGTCTCAATTAATAGTAGTTTTTCTTCTCTTGTCATGGCTTTGATCGCCGATTCCCTCTTGAGCGCCTGACTTCTCGTCTCCTGACCTTCAGTGAACACCAGAGTAAACGGCCCACGGTGTTTGGTATACTTGGCCCCTTTCCCTTTCAAATGCTCCTCAAGCCGACGTTCCAGATCCACAGTGATCCCCGTGTATAAACTGGAATCCGCGCATTTTAATATATACACCGTCCACGCCATCAAAGCCCCTATCCTCATGATGCAGCCCAGTTTGCTTGTGAGGACCATTGACCATACCCTAACGAGGCCAGGGGCATCTCACTTGCAATAAATCTATGCTCTTCCCCATGAACAACTAATCGTCGATCAGCAGATGACCAAACACTGAAAAGATGCCGATCATGATTCCAGTCAAAAATTGCGCATGTACCACATAGGACGCCTTTTTCAAATCATGAGGAGAAAATCGCCATGTGAGAAAAAACCCAAACACCCCTTGCCACAGCACGAGCGCCAAGACGACAGGAAAAAATAAGATTTTTGCGTGCAAACCGACCATCGCAATGTGCAACACGATGACTGCGATGGCGGCAATCCCGACGTAGACGTGCGTGATATTCAAAAAATTGAGCACGGCTTTGACTGGAGGGAGCGAGGGCACGCCATACTCCTCTGGAACGAGTCGTTGCGCAAGGCCACCCTGAGCAAACGCCATTTTCAGCAACGTTCTTCCATAAATAATGACCAGTGCCCAAATGCCAAGTGTTCCAAAGACTTCGCCAATCTCGCTTAGAAATGTTTCGTCCTCAGTATCTTCAGGCCGATTCGGATACATGGCAAGAAAGTACCCCAGGGATACAAGAAAAACACTACTCGCAAAGAGAACGATACTCTTAAGACTTTTCATCAAGAAGCTCGTGAATGAATGTCGTGGGACTCCAGCCTGAAGCAGTGAATGTTATAGGATTGGCACACAATAGGGAATGGGCCGGCAAGCCTTGCTTACAGACCTCATCTCAAGACCCGTCCTACATTCTTGCTCGTTCAGAATGGGTGAATTATTCCTGTGGGAGTTTGTCGCGGAGCCTCTGTCAAGCAATGCTGGATGTCCGATTGAATATGGGGGGCACGAGGGCGGAGCAGTTTTCGACCACCTCAGTTGCACCTGACCTTTTCCGTAGTTCCAGGTTTTTCCTCTGTCGTGACACGGTACGCCAGTACTCCTGGCGCCATCACTCCCTGAAACGTGTTCAAGTACCTGATTGGTGATCCGTCCATTTAAGAGGATGAACCTCAGCCAGTATTTATTTCATGCTTCGACTCATCGCATGCTCCAGGACTGGAGGTGTCATTGTCGTGAGTGGCGTAGCCATCAACGCGGGGATGTCTCTCCCCTGCTCAATGCTTTGCGGAACCTCTTCCGGCCAGAAACGTTCTCTTCGGACCTCTCGACAATTTCGATCTCGATAGACCAACTCGTCAGTGTCGAGATCGTATTCCGGTATTTCGGTTCGTTCCCATCGCTGCACGAAATATTGATAACACACCGTGTACAGCCCATGGTCGTTCGCGTTGTGCCGCAGCACATATTCCGGCATTTCCTGAATATCCAGATCGGTATGGTAATGCTGCATCCAGAGATAATCTCCAAGAATGACCAACTTCAAGAGCGGGGGGTCCGAATAGAGTTTCAGTTTGACTGATTTTCCAACCGCCTTCAGCCTCTTGAGTAATTCAATACTTTGTTTGACTCCCGTACGATATTTCTCAATCGACATCATCGGATCCGCAATCGCCCGGATACGTGCACTGGCGCCTTGACTCAAGGGGTTCACCAACATGATGTTGGCTCCCATGCATTTATCCAACACGGTCGATAAGTCCCCCACCTGATCACGCAACGTGTCATACCCACTTGATCCGATGATCATGACCGTCCGCCCGCGCCCCTGGGTCTCCCGAAGTTTGCGAATTCCATCCTCAGCCCGTCGTGCCCGATGAGGGAAAAATGAGACGAAACCCGCATCAATGGCCATTTTGGCCAACTTCCTATCCTTCCAACTTCTCCGGATATAGTTCATCAGGATTATCAATAACACTGCGACACCTATTTCTAACGTGACGAGCGACACTTTTTCCTTTTCCACCTTGGTCCAGTAATCTAGAAACCTTGTAGCGACCATAGGAAGGGACATCGCAATCCCTGCACTCAAACACAACACAATAATATGATAGCCAATCTCCGAGGACTTCTTGATACCCTCACGGACGTTGGCCACGATCTTTTTTACCATTCTTTCACTAACCCTTCTTTCGGTTCATCAAAGAACCATTGAATCATTCACACACATTAGACAAACCAACACAGTCAGGTGTCGGACCAATCCGACTACCCTTACAGCCCTATCACATAACTCCTGGATCCTTGCTTGGATTGTTCCTGCTATCAGGTGACCATGGAGGGTTTACACAAAAAAATCGTGCAAGGCCCAGCTTCAATCTCGGGGGATCGGTCACCCCAAGCAAAAGAGGTCTTACACGATACGCTTCAAAATATCACAGAGTGTTCACTCTGACAAATTCACCTATTGCCCTATCGGAGCAATAGCATCGGAACTTTAGCTGAACGCAACAAGTCTGAGGTTTTGCTCCCGAACAAGAGGCTGCGAAGAGGAGAATGACTGTACGCTCCCATAATCAACATATCGATGTGTTGTTCACGGACAGCCTTAGCAATCACACTTTCCGCATCACCTGGAATGAGCGATGAGGTGATGTCAAAATGTGCAGCCTCCAAAATGGACTTCGCCCATTCCAACTGCTTTGATGCATTGTGACTTTCTTTCCCCGACATCAGGAGATGAATCGGCAACCCACGAAATAGTGGGCTCGTCGCCACCATTTTTACCCCTCGTCGGGTGACGATCCCACCATCAAACGCGATCATGATTCGCTGTGGTTCGGTGAAACTATCCGTGACCGCAAGAATAGGTTTGTGCAGGGCGCGTACCACTCGCTCAACATTGCGCCCTAGATCTCGCTGGGTCGACTCAGCCGAGACACCCCGGCGACCAAACACAAACAACCGCACCCCTTTTTCCTGTTCGACCAACGTTTCCTCCAGCACACCGTAGCGTTGGCGAACATCTGGAGCCTTGACCCCCGACACAATGGCGCGCTCTCGCAAGTCGTTGAGGAAGATCCTCCCACGCTCCCGGACCGTCTTACTACGAGATTCATCTTCATCGGAGAGTTGATGTAGCAGGACTTCTTGGGCATCAATGCCAATCGCCCCACTATGATCATCACCAGTCGCTATCTCGGGATGGCGATCGATGACATGGAGGAATTCCAATGGTGCCGACATGCGACATGCCGCCCAGGCCGCATAATCAGCGACATAGTCCGCAAAATGGGATTGATCGACGCAAGCCAATACCGTATTTTCGTTTTTCATGGCATGAAGCCCTCTCAGTGCCCCATGAAGGCTTCTACGGCATCGGGTTTATCATGTACCGCAAAACGATCAACCATTGTCGCACTCGCTTCATTCAATCCAATCACCTCGACTTCGGTTCCCTCTCGGCGAAATTTCATGACGACTTTATCCAACGCGCTGACCGCCGTGATGTCCCAGAAATGCGCACGACTGACGTCGATACGCACCCGTTCGATGACTTCCTTGAAATCGAACGAATTGACGAAACGCTCAGCCGAGGCAAAAAAGACCTGGCCCGTGACGGTGTACGCCCGCAAACGCCCGCTATCTTCTGATTTCCCACCTACGTGCAAAATTTTCCCAACCTTATGTGCGAAGAACACGCCGGATAATAGCACTCCCACAAGCACACCCTGAGCGAGATCATGCGTGGAGATCACGACGACGACAGTGGCAATCATCTCGATACTCGACGTTTTCGGATGCTCTCGTAAATTTCTGATCGAGGCCCAATTGAAAGTACCGATCGACACCATGATCATCACTGCCACCAAGGCGGCCATAGGAATACGGCCCACCCAGTCACCGATATATACCACCATCAGTAAAAGAAATACCCCGGCCGCCAAGGTTGAAAGTCGCCCTCGTCCACCCGACTTCACATTGATAACAGACTGCCCGATCATGGCGCATCCCGCCATCCCACCGATACAACCAGAGGCAATGTTCGCAATTCCCTGCCCGACACATTCGCGATTTTTGTTGCTGGAAGAATCCGTCAGATCATCAACAATCGATGCGGTCATCATCGATTCTAGCAAACCCACCACGGCCAACGTCGCCGACACCGGAAAGATGATCATCAACGTTTCCCAGGTTAACGGCACATCTGGCAGAAGGAAGATCGGCAGACTATCAGGAAGTTGGCCCATGTCGCCGACCGTCCGAATGTCCAAATTTAGACCAATGGCCACGCCTGACAACACCACAATAGCCACAAGCGGAGAAGGCACGGCCTTCGTGAGATATGGAAAGAGATAGATGATGGCTAGGCCAGCCGCCACCATCGCATAGACCACCCAACTCGCACCAATCAGTTCTGGGAGCTGAGTCACAAAAATCAAGATTGCCAGCGCATTC
>JAJDBQ010000210.1 GCA_029261255.1 Nitrospirales bacterium | reverse complement strand
GTGGCCATGGAAGTGCAAGTGAGTGGACATACGGTCACTGGTTTCAAATTGTTGAGCAACGAATAGAAAAGTTTTACTCATTAATATATGACATACAACTTTTTAGTCGAGGAGGGAAGCCATTATGAAAGGTGCTAAGATGAAAGGATGGGCCTTTGTGGGAGCCATGGCGCTCGTAGGCACAATGTCCTCTAGCGCATTGGCAATCGAAGCGTTCCAAGAGCGGTTTGAGTGGGGTGATTTAAGCAAGCCAACCACTCTCCATGCTCGTGTTGCAGTAGCTGATCCTTATGACAAAGCTGTTTGGGTCAATGTCGCTGTCTTTGGTGGCAATGCCGAAAGTGGATACTATTGGCAAAAATATTTCCCAGGTAAGAATGTGAAGATGTACCCTGCTGATGATAAAGTGATGGGCGTGTTGAAGTCAGCTGGTAAAGACTCACACAGCCAAGCGGTTATGACCGGCACGAAGCCATCAAATTATGGGTTGGTTGAAATCGTGGTTCAAGAAAAAGAACAGAATAAGCGTATCATTCTTTCTGCTAAGGCGATTGATGATGTTGCTGGTACTCCATCCAAGCCACGAAACATTCACAGCTTACGCAAAATGTCTATTAACGACTCGATTGTAGACAATAGCTGGCCACAAAACCGGAAGATGCAATATGACGTGCTGATTCCTGGTGGACCTGCTATTTCAGGTGTCATTCCTTACTCTGATCAAGGCCTTGGAGTATGGGATCCAGAAAAATAATCTCTTAAGATTATATCCAGTTTTAAAGAAAGGCCTGCGTACTACGCAGGCCTTTCTTTTTGGTGTCAGAATCAGACGGGTCTTTCAAAAAATCCTCCAGCCTCGTTTCCTGTCTTCTCCGAATCGGCTCGACGCAGTCAGGTCTACAATTCTGAATATTCATGTACTAAATGTACGCTAAACGCTCCAACTTGGTTGCGGTCTTGCTGCACGAAAGTTATTCCAGGCTCGAAAACGCAGCTATTGAACAGGCTCATCATTTAAGCGAGCTTTAAAGTCTGCTAATCGATTGAGTGCTTCAAGAGGTGTCATGGAAAACAAGTCAATCTGTTTGACTTCTTCCAGGATGACATGTGGGCGAGGGGTAAGCTCTTCAGGTGGAAAAGGAAGGGTTCCCTGATTGTCAGAATTTGATACATTTGGCGAAGCATGATCTTGTTCAAGCTGCCCAAGAATGTTTTTGGCTCGTTGGAGTATGGGTGAGGGAATTCCGGCTAATTTCGCAACTTGAATTCCATAACTTCGGTCTGCCTTCCCAAGAATAATTTTTCGTAGAAATAAGACATCCTGTCCTTTTTCCTGCACCATTACGGTGTAATTTTTTATTCCTTCTCGTTTCGATTCCAGTTGAGTCATTTCATGGTAGTGTGTGGCAAAAAGTGTTCTAGCCCCTAAGTTTCCTCGATCCAAAATGTACTCTACAAGAGCCCAAGCGATGCTCAGTCCGTCGTAAGTGCTTGTGCCTCTCCCTACTTCATCCAGTAAGAGCAGGCTTCGAGATGTGGCGGACTGGAGTATCTTCGCTGTTTCACTCATTTCCACCATGAAGGTGCTCTGTCCTGCACTCAGATCATCAGCTGCCCCAACGCGGGTGAAAATACGATCAACAAGTCCAATACGAGCAGAACTCGCGGGAACAAAGCTGCCAATTTGTGCCATTAACACGATAAGGGCTACTTGACGGAGATAGGTACTTTTTCCTGCCATGTTGGGGCCGGTGATGAGAAGTAAGCGGTTCGTATCCAAGTCAAGTAACGTATCATTAGCGATAAACCCATCGACAATTTGGAGCTGCTCAATAACAGGATGACGTCCGTCTGTGATCTGAATCACCCCGCCCTCATAGACAGTAGGCTGAACGTACCTGTTTAGGGCAGCTGTTTCTGCCAAACTGGTGAATACATCAAGGATGGCTAATTGTTGCGCCATGTCCTGAATTCGTGTCGCAACTGAGGCAATGCGGGAACGAAGGTTGACGAACAGTTCAAACTCTAAATGTTTCATCTTTTGGGTAGCACTGGAAAGACGTCCTTCGAGTACCTGCAGTTCTTCTGTCGTAAAGCGTTCGGCGTTAACCAATGTCTGTTTTCGCTGATAGTCTGGAGGAACTCGGGAGACATTGGCTTTAGTCACTTCGATGTAATAGCCAAAGACTGAATTAAACTTCACCTTGAGAGTCTCGATCCCTGTTTTGGCGCGTTCCCTTGATTCCATTTCAGCTAATAATCTTGTGCCTTCTTTGGAATGGATTCGAAGTTCATCAAGCTCACTATTTATGCCTTCTCGAATGATTCCCCCTTCTTTGGCTGAAAGGGGAGGGTTATCCATGACAGAATCTGCAATCCAGGAAGATACGTCTTGCATGGAATCCCAGTCTCCATTCATGGTTTTCAACAAATCAGATTGGAACTCTGACAGGAGAGCCTGAAGCATCGGCAAGCTTTCTAAGGAGTGAAAGAGGCTCATGATGTCACGGGGATTGGCCACTCCCAAGGCTATACGGCTGTTCAAGCGCTCAAGATCCTTGATGGCTTTCAGATGGCCTCGAATCGACATTCGAGAGCCCACGTGAGTTACCAATTCTTTGACGACGTCTTGTCGGTTTTGAATCACGGTGAGTTGGGTGAGAGGTCTGACGATCCACTGCCGCAACAAACGAGTGCCCATGGGTGTTTGGGTTTGATCCAGGGTGTTGAACAATGTCGGACTGTGTCGTTGCTCTGAGACGGGCTTGAGAATTTCCAAATTTCTCAGGGTGGACTGGTCTAATTGCATCTCTTGTTCAAGCAGGCGAATCCAAGGGCGACGCAAATGCGTAGGAGCCAATGTTGGCTGCGTTTCGGTGAGATACTGCAACAGTCCCCCGCAGGCTTGGTACCCAACTGTCAGTCCCGAGAGTTGAAGTTCGTGAATATCGTTGACGTCAAACGTGGTGGTGAGTGTCGTTTGACTTAATTCCATCTCAAAGCTATTTCTCTCACGAGAAACTAAGCGAGCGATCGCGAGTGGTTGTAGTAACGCAGAAAGTTCTTCGTGAATGGAATCGGGAAAGATGACTTCTTTTGGATCAATACGAACAAGCTCATCTACAAGAATGTGTCGTGATTCTCCTACCGGTGTTTCAGAAACCCAGAATTCTCCTGTTGAAAGATCCAATGTGGCTAAGCCCACACGCGTTTCAGTTATCGAATTGTGACGTTGAGGTTCCTTTGTGAAAAAAATCGAAGAAATATAATTTGCTTCCCGAGCCGTCAGCAGCTCGTGGTCATACAATGTCCCAGGCGTATAGACTCGAACAACTTCCCGTCGAATGAGGCCTTTCGCTTCTTTCGGATCTTCGACCTGCTCACAAAGAGCGACGATTTTCCCGGCTTTGAGGAGTTTTGCGATGTAGCCAGTCGCGGTATGGTGAGGGACGCCACAGAGGGGAATAGAGGTTCCTTTAGCCTTTCCCCGAGCAGTCAGCACGATGCCTAAGATGCTGGCGGATTCTTCGGCATCTTCAAAAAACATTTCATAGAAATCCCCGACTCGAAAAAACAGGATAGCATCAGGGTGCTCCGCTTTCACGGTCCTGAATTGGCGCATGAGAGGGGAGAGTTCTTGGTCTTTCATAAGGCGTGAGTCAGTCCTTGATTGAGGGGATTACTTGATCGACTCGTCGATCATAGAAGACTGTCTGAGGGTTGTCACGACAGATAAGCTTCTTGGACCTGTTCCTCGTATAGTTACATGACGAACTGTTTCAGTCTCACCATGATCCAAGTGTATAGCGAGGTAGTCAGGGGGAAGAATCTCAAGGAAGCGGTCTGCCCATTCAATGATGACGATATTTCGCAACGTAAAGTAGTCTTCCAACCCGATCTGCCAAATGGCTGATGGATTTT
Source organism: Nitrospirales bacterium (assembly GCA_029261255.1). GTDB lineage: Bacteria > Nitrospirota > Nitrospiria > Nitrospirales > UBA8639 > Nitrospira_E. The sequence continues at coordinate 7,917 of JAJDBQ010000210.1, read as the reverse complement.
CTAGGCGGTACAAGTCAACGTGAATAACTGGGATTTCGCTTTCATAGGCTTGAATGAGCGTAAATGTTGGACTGGTGACCTGTTCGGCTAAAATGCCTAATCCTAATGCCATACCGCGAGTCATGAGTGTTTTGCCAGCTCCCAAGTCGCCGGTTAAGGCGAGGACATCTCCTCCTTGAAGGGAATGGGCCAACCATTCCCCAAATTCAAGCGTTTTCTGTTCTGAATCCAACGTGATATGTACTGAATCGCGGTTGGGTAATTGAGATAGGGCAGATGTTGTTTCCAGGATGTCATGTCCTCCTATAACTCTGATTTTCCTGATAATGCGTGGTTGAGAGCAGGAGGAATAGCTGAGATGACATCACTGGCAATCAAGCCCGGTTCTCCGATGGCATGAGCCCCTATGTCACCAGCTAATCCATGTATGTACACACCCGCTTTTGCCGCATCCCAAGGTGTTAACCCTTGGGCTAGCAACCCACTAATCATACCTGTGAGTACATCTCCCATACCGGCAGACGCCATACCAGAATTTCCTGTTGGGCAAATGACAATTTCGCCTTGAGGGTTGGCAATGACCGTGTTCGCACCTTTTAGGACAAGGATTACTTTATGAGTGATGGCAAATTTTCTGGCTATTCCAATCCGATTTTCATTAACCTTTTTTGACGACGTCGTGGCCAAGAGTCTGGCCATTTCCCCAGGATGAGGAGTCAAGATGGGCGTGTGTTTCATATGAGAAAAGACGTCCAAATGAGAGATCAAATTATTCAGGGCATCGGCGTCTAACACACAGGGGACGTCAATTTTTGGAAGAAGCTGAGATAACAATTTGGTGATTGAAGAGGCAACGCCCATCCCGGGTCCGATCGCCAAGGCCGATTTGTCCTGGCAGAAGCGCAAAAGGGTTCTATCGGACTTAGGACCCAAGAGATGTTGAGGTGTCTCGGGTATGGCCATGGTCATGATTTCAAGAAGCTTGGCTTCCACAATAGGTGTGATGCTCTGTGGAGTGGCGACCGTGACGAGGCCGGTCCCAACTCGGAGTGCACCAAGTCCGGCTAAGACTGGAGCTCCCGTCTTACCTGGTGATCCAGCGACAATACCTGCATGTCCGAATGTGCCTTTATGCGCCGATGGGAGACGTGGAGGAATGAGGGCGCAGACCGATTCTTGCGTCAAGAGGCTGGCGCGTAGTTTTAAGTTCTTAATGAATGTGGGAGGAATACCAATGTCGACCACTTCGATCTGTCCCACGAGATCTATGGCATCCCCGACATAAAGCCCGATTTTTGGACAACCAAATGTCACCGTCAAATCAGCTTCAACCGCACTGCTTAAGCGCGCCCCTGTTTGGCCATCGAGCCCAGAAGGGATGTCAATTGCCACTGTATAAGCTCGAGAAGCATTCATCGTTTGTATCGCCGTTGTATAAGGGGCGCGTACGGATGACGAAATCCCTGTGCCTAGAAGTCCATCAATTACAATATGGGCTTCTTGTGTCCAAGATTCTAATTTTTTTTGGCTAGGAAGGACGAGGATCTGTGAGGGTTTGGTTTTTTTGGTCAGTCGTTGATACATCGCTTTCGCGTCTTTGCTGAGTTCCTTATAAGGCGCGCATAAGATCACATTGAGATGAGTGCCTTTGTCTTGTAACAGTCGAGCGACGACCAAGCCATCACCGCCGTTATTCCCCTTTCCGCAATAGACCACGACCTTTTTCCCCTTGAGAGAGCCATAGTGCTGTAGGAGGTGGGTGACAACTCCGGTTCCGGCTCGTTCCATTAACGTGGTGCCAGGAATATTGGCTTCTTCAATCGTCCGACGATCAAGTTCACGCATCTGTTTTGGAGTGACGAGCCACATAACAAAGACTGTCTACGAAGAAGGTTAGAGGTTGAGAATGCTTAGATGAGGAGGGCTTTCATTTCTCTGATAGCGCGTTCCAGGCCGACAAATACGGCTCGAGCAATAATGCTATGACCGATATTGAATTCTTCAATTTCAGGAATGGTGGTCATTCGCTGAGCATTCTGATAGTTGAGCCCATGCCCAGCGCTGACACGTAGCCCCAACTTCGACGCAAGTTTGGCGGATTGGGCAAGCGCTTCAAACTCTGTATCGGATTCTCGTTGTCGCCGAGTATTGGCGTATCGACCGGTATGGAGTTCGACGAAATCAGCATTTACCTTATGAGCTGCACGTATTTGTTGCACGTCAGGATCAATAAATAAACTGACCGGAATTCCGCCCTCGTGCAGCAGGTCTACCATGGATTGGATGCGTTCTTGGTGTTCGACGACATTGAGTCCTCCTTCTGTTGTGAGTTCTTGTCGGCGTTCAGGCACTAAGGTCGCGATATCAGGTTTGATATGAAGAGCGATTTTGGCGACTGAATCTTCCGCAGCCATTTCCAAGTTGAGTTGGATGTGGACCGTTTCACGGAGAATCGTCAGGTCGCGGTCTTGAATATGGCGTCGATCCTCTCTGAGGTGTACGACGAGACCTTCTGCCTCAGATAGTTGTACGAGGGAGGCCGCCATAATTGGATCTGGTTCATGCCCCCCTCGAGCCTGCCGAAGTGTTGCAACATGATCAATGTTCACACCCAGTCGCGCCATAGATCCCCCTTTTTGAACACCTACCGTAGAAGGGCATTATCGCAAAAGGAAAAATCTCCGGCAATGAATTGCATTTGGTTAATCTAGCTTGAGAAGTGAAGGCACGAAGTTCTTTCGCAATTTCCTCAAATTCTGGTGTTTCAAAATTGACTGGTTTCCTTCCCTCATCTAGAATGAAATCTCTTTATTAATCACACGAATGCCTGATTTTCATCGTTTCCAAGCCAGAGGAGCAGTTCTGCGTTTCTCATAAACAATGGATCCTTTTTACCGACTTCAACGACTCCCTGGGTATGTCTTTACCCAAGTACAAGATTTAAAGCTCCAAGCTCGGAAGCGAGGGGAAGATGTGATTGATATGGGGATGGGGAATCCAGATCAACCGACCCCACCTCATATTGTCGATAAATTAATTGAAGCGGCCCAAAATGGACGAAATCACCGCTATTCGGCTTCTCGAGGAATCACGAAATTACGTCATGCGATTTGTGACTGGTATCAACGAAACTATGATGTCAGTCTGGATCCGGAGAGCGAAGCGATTGTCACGTTAGGGGTCAAGGAAGGATTAGCGCATTTAGCCTTGGCTCTTGTGGGTCCGGGCGATGTCGTCCTCGCCCCCACTCCAACGTATCCCATTCATATGTATTGCGTCATTATCGCGGGGGGGGAAGTTCGCGGTGTGGAATTGGGCCCTGATACGGATTTTTTTGAAAATTTAGCGAGAGCCTATAAACAAACGCAGCCTGCACCTAAGGCTTTGATCATCAGCTTTCCGCATAATCCCACCACGCAGGTGGTGGATCTTGAATTTTTCAAGAAAGTCGTTGAGTTCGCATTGGAGCACAATGTATGGGTCATTCATGATTTAGCCTATGCCGATCTTGTATTTGATGGATATCGTGCACCCAGTCTATTGCAAGTTCCTGATGCGAAGAAAATTGGCGTTGAATTTTATTCACTTTCCAAAAGTTATAATATGCCGGGGTGGCGTGTAGGATTTTGCGTAGGGAATCCTGAACTCATTGGCGCCCTCACTCGTGTAAAGAGCTACTTGGACTATGGGATGTTTCAACCTATTCAAATTGCGAGCATTATTGCATTGAATGGGACTCAGGATTGTGTGAAAGACATTGTTGGTCTATACGAAAAACGCCGAAATGCATTGGTCCGTGGTTTAAATCGTATTGGTTGGCCTATCGAGTATCCTCGGGCGACCATGTTTGCTTGGGCCAAGATTCCGGAACCATATTTAGGCATGGGGTCGTTAGAGTTCTCAAAGTTTTTGCTGCGAGAAGCGAAAGTGGCCGTTTCACCAGGTATTGGTTTTGGTGAAGGTGGTGATGAGTATGTCCGGTTCGCCTTGGTGGAAAATGAGCATCGAATTTTTCAAGCTGTCCGTGGGATCCGTCAAGCGATGAAGTTGGAGGGCGACTCATAATGGATCAAGTCGTGAAAGTCGGTCTCATCGGTCTTGGGACGGTGGGCACTGGTGTGGTGAAAATCCTACAAAATAACGCGGATATTATTGCAAGACGTGTTGGTCGAAACGTGGTGTTGGACAAGATCGCAGATTTGGATATCACCACTGATCGAGGGGTATCGGTTCCTTCTGAGATGTTAACGACTCAGGTCAATGATATTTTGGATAATCCTGAAATTGACATCGTTGTTGAACTGATAGGCGGGCATGAACCAGCAAAACGTTTTATTCTTCAAGCCTTATCACGGCAAAAAGGAGTGGTCACTGCGAATAAGGCATTGCTTGCTGATCATGGCGAAGAAATATTTGAAGCAGCGTTCAAGACTCAAGCCGATCTAGGATTTGAAGCCAGTGTTGGAGGGGGGATTCCGATCATTCGTTCCCTCACGGAAGGGTTGGCAGGGAATCGATTGACGTCAATCATGGGTATCATGAACGGAACCTCCAACTATATCTTGACCAGGATGACGCAGGAAGGTCGAGATTTTAGTGATATTTTGGAAGAAGCCTCACGTGAAGGCTATGCCGAAGCTGATCCGTCACTGGATGTTGAGGGTATTGATGCTGCGCATAAGCTTGTCATTATGGTGAACTTAGCCTACGGCACTCCTCTGCCCATGAGTGCTGTCTACACAGAAGGCATTGCCAATATTTCAACCATTGATATGACCTTTGCTCGAGAATTGGGCTTTACGATTAAATTGCTGGGTATTGCGAAATGCCAGGACCAGGTTATTGAGGCGCGTGTGCATCCAACGCTTGTTCCTTCGGAGTCTCCCATGGCTCAGGTTCATGGCGTGTACAATGCCATTCATCTGGTTGGAGATGCCGTCGGTGATATTGTGTTGTATGGACAAGGGGCGGGTTCGTTGCCTACGGCCAGCGCAGTGGTGGGTGACATCATCGACTTGGCTCGGAACCGTATTCAGAAGTCGTTTGCTCGAGTGCCGGCGACTTCCTTTCAGTGGGGATCGCGTCAGCCGCTTGCGATCAAGCCGATGGCGGACATCGAGAGCCGGTACTATTTGCGTTGTATGGTTAAGGATGAGCCGAGTGCGCTGTCAACGATTTCGGGAATTCTTGGCAAGCACGGAATCAGCATTTCATCGGTTTTGCAAAAAGAAAGAAAACAAGGACAGCCGGTCCCCTTGGTGATTGTGACTCATCGATCCATCGAGCGGGGGATCCAATCTGCGCTTCACGACATGAATGCCCTTCCCATCATCTCTGAGCCAACAGTGTTCATCCGAATGGAAGACATTCAGTAAACCTTAAACCGACTGTGGCCGATAAAGGCAGCATGAAAACAATGATACCTTGGCGTGGCATAATTGAGGAGTACCGAAAATTTCTACCTGCTGGCGAACAGACGCCTATTGTGTCTTTGCAAGAAGGCAATACTCCGCTTCTTCTGGCCCCACGTTTAGCAGAAACAGTCTGTCCAGGACGAGAGCTATTTTTAAAGATTGAAGGTGCGAACCCGACCGGATCGTTTAAGGATAGGGGCATGACTCTGGCGGTATCTAAGGCCATGGAAAAGAAGGCCAAGGGATTGATGTGCGCCTCGACGGGTAATACCTCTGCGTCAGCTGCCGCCTATGCCGCTAAAGCTGGCTTGCCTGCTTATGTGGTTGTTCCGGCTGGGAAGATCGCCCTAGGTAAGTTGACCCAAGCCCTCATGCATGGTGCGCGTGTCATTCAAATTGAGGGAAATTTTGATCAAGCTTTGACAATAGTCAAAGCTCTTTGCGAGGAAACAGCCATTGAATTAGTGAATTCCATTAATCCCTTTCGCCTAGAAGGCCAAAAGACGGCGGCCATGGAAGTTTGCGATCAACTTGGATGTGCCCCGGTCATTCATGCGTTGCCGGTTGGGAATGCTGGAAATATCACCGCGTATTGGCGAGGCTACCGCGAATATAAAGAGGCTGGACAAACGCAGGGCCTTCCCCGGATGTTTGGCTTCCAAGCGGAAGGAGCTGCTCCACTCGTAAGGGGACACGTGGTGGAATCGCCACAAACGGTGGCTTCTGCTATCCGCATTGGGAATCCTGCGAGTTGGGCATACGCTCTCCAAGCCGTGGAGGAATCGGATGGTTGTCTTCATATGGTATCTGATGAGGAAATTATTCAAGCCTATCAAATGGTGGCTTCTCTCGAAGGAGTCTTTTGTGAGCCGGCATCGGCTGCGTCGATTGCTGGGATTTACAAGCTGCATAGAGAAGGTCTCTTGCCCAAAGATGGTACCATCGTGTGTACATTGACTGGCCATGGGTTGAAAGATCCCGATACGGGATTATCTGTATCCTATCGACCGGTGACGGTACCCGCGACGCGGGAAGCCGTGGCGGCCCAATTAACGACCTAATCGTTATTCTTTGTGGCGATCGCCAATATCATAGAGAATCTCCACCCTCATGAATCCTAAACAGTGAGGCAATGTTCGTGAAAAAAGCGATCATGGTTCACCTCGATGGCATTCCCGCTCATGCTTTTGAAGCGTTAGGTGCTCGCACAGTGCTGCAAGCGGCCCAGACCCCGCAGCTGGATGATCTCGCTCGACATGGAGAGCTAGGGCGCTTAGGGATCCCCAATGAATCCCGTCTATTTACTGGAGAGCTCGCATTCATAAGTCTATTAGGATATGACAGCCAGAAGTGGTTTACAGGTCCAGGGGTCTTTGAGAGTCTGAATTTAGAAGTGACCCTTGATCGGAATGATGTCGCCTATCTTTGTGATTTTGTCACACTACGAGCTGAGGATGGATGGGGGGATAGTAAAAAGCTTGGATCATCGTTAGTCATGGATGATCTGTTGGGAAAAATGTTGGAGACTGAGGAAGCCCGAGAACTGATCGATGCCATTAACGAACAACTCGTCTCAGAAAATATTCAGTTTTATATTGGTGAACATGATCGTCATCTCATGGTTTGGGTGGGGGGACATGCCAAAGTGGGTTGTCGGAATCCGCGGGAAGCGTTGGGTCAGCCAATAGATGGCTATCTGGCAACAGGAGATCAGTCTCAAGTCTTGCGTGAGTTAATGGAAGCCTCTCGTATGATTTTACGGCATCATCCGGTGAATCAAGAACGAATACAGGCTGGGTTGAAGCCGGCCAATTGTTTGTGGCCCTGGGGACAAAGTAAGCCTGTGGAATTACCATTGCTCAAAGAGCGATGGCCGATAGAGGGTGTTGTCGTTTCGCCAAGTGGGCCCTATCGAGGAGTAGGCATGGCTAGCGGATTAAAATCCGTGAAGGTGGAGGCCGTGACCGAGGATCGAGCAGCGCAGTTACAAAAGATGGCAGAGATGGCCGCAACTATTTTGGAAAAACATGATCTCGCCTGTCTCCATGTTCCTTTTCCCATCTTGTCTTCAGATCAAGGACAGCCGACGCAGGCCTCCGCATATGTGCAGAATCTGCAGCAGATTGATGGGAATCTTATCGGAACCTTACGGCAGCGTTGCCGGGAAGCCAGTGATACTCGTCTTTTTGTTGTGGCCACGCCTAGCGCCAGCAATCCTCAGGCGAGTGCGCCAGCTTCTATGCCTTACGTGCTCTATGAAGGACCGAACGCGGGTGTGGAGTCGTCCACGGCAGCGTTTGATGAACAAGCAGCATCTCATCGTCCATTAAAAAATAGCGCGATATTTTTTGAACGGTTTTTTGGAAACGCATAGGTTCGTATGGCTTGTTATGTCAAAAAATTCGGAGGAACGTCAGTAGGCAGCATTGAGCGCATTCAGCATGTGGCGCAGCTCATCGACAAAACCTATCGCGACGGTCACCAATTGGTGGTGGTGTTGTCT
>JAJDBQ010000209.1 GCA_029261255.1 Nitrospirales bacterium | reverse complement strand
TTTGGCGACAACGTGCCCCAAAGACAAGAAAATCATTCATGGAATGCGGGATGCGGTGATGACTCCGTGTGGAGTGGTCACGGAGGAATGAAGAATGAGCAGCTGTAACAGACACAAGATGAATAAGACTGGTACAGTAAGGACAACACGATATTTTCAACTAGGTAAACTATGAAACTGTATCACACAGAATGGTGCCCAGAATGTGCAGTCGTCCGGGACAAGCTGGACGAGCAAGAAATTCCGTATGAAGAGGAAATCGTCGCCGATGTGCGTCCGTTACGAACATCAGTGTACGAAGCTTCCGGGCAATATTATGTGCCTGTGTTGGTTGATGGAGAGACCGTGCTAACAGAGACTCATGAGATCGTAGAATATCTCGATAGCTATACTCCGAAAGGGGATGACGCCGGAGCAGTCTCCAACCCATCCCTCAGTTCGTCTGACGAAAGGAGCGACTAAGTTATGGAGGATTGGAAAAAAGTTCTCGCCCGAAGTATCACCAAGCCTAAGGATTTGGCCAAGCAGTTAGGTGTGGATGAAAAAGAAATAGCCGCCATTGTGGGCCCCTACCCCATGCGTATTACGCCGACTGTTCTCGCCACGATAAAAGAAAAGGGCGATGCCATTTGGAAACAGGTCGTACCCGAGATGATTGAATTGGACGATATTGACGCCAAGGATGATCCACTTGAGGAAGATACCGATAGCCCGGTGCCACATTTAGTGCACAGATATCCAGATAGAGTCCTACTCATGGTGACGAACCAGTGTCCGATTTATTGCCGGTTTTGCACACGTAAACGGTTGGTCGGAAAACCCGGTTTCTTGAAGAAGGGTGAGCTCGATCAGGCTGTCGCCTATCTCAGGGAACATACCGAAGTACGAGATGTCATCTTATCCGGGGGCGATCCATTACTGTTGCCAGATAATCTCATCGAACGCATTCTGAAGTCGCTTCGATCAATCCCTCACTTGGAATTGATTCGATTTGGGACTCGGGTGCCGGGAACCCTTCCAGAACGTATTACCCCGGAATTGTGTGCCATCGTCAAGAAATACCATCCCATTTATATGAATTTGCATTTTAACCATCCGGATGAGTTGACCCCGGAAGTGGTGGAAGGCTGCGGGCGGTTAGCAGACGCCGGAGTTCCATTGGGGGCGCAAACCGTGCTACTCAAAGGGGTGAACGATGATCCGGAAATCATGAAGCGCTTGATGCATCAATTGCTTCTTGCCCGCATCAAACCCTATTACTTGTATATGGCGGATCTCACAAAAGGCACGAATCATTTTCGAACCACGGTGGAAACCGGGCTACGAATTATTCAATCTCTCCAAGGGCACACGAGTGGCATGGCGGTTCCACATTTTGTGATTGATGCGCCAGGTGGTGGGGGAAAAATCCCGTTATTGCCAAATGAATATCTGTTAGATTTGAATGAAAAAGGGGCCGTGCTCAAAAATTTCGAGAATAAAACCTATCATTACCCGCAACCTGCGACAACTGACAAGCGGGAATTACCGATGGTGGATTCTTCCGCTTCGCGAGATATGTGCAGTGCCGGTACCATGGATGATTACTAAGGGCTGATAATGTCCGCTCCAGGTAAATCAGGCATCCTTCCGTTTCAACAACTACGCACGTTAGTACGAAAAGGCGCGGTCCGTGCTACCGCGCCGATCACTGACGAGCAAATCCAACCCGCCAGCCTGGATTTACGGTTGGGCACCAAAGCCTACCGATTACTTAGCAGCTTTCTTCCCGAACCCTCAGACCAACAGGCGGCGTTCACGATTGAGGATCTCTATCGGTCTGATTTGGTGATGTACGACATGGATTTGCGTGATGGGGCAATTTTGGAAAAAGGCCATGTCTATTTGGTGCCGTTGATGGAGAGCCTCAAGCTTCCGAAAGACATTCGAGGACGGACGAATCCAAAAAGTTCCACGGGCCGGTTAGATATTTTTACGCGGGTGGTCACAGACATGCACGTGGGCTTTGATGAAGTTCGTGCAGGCTATCAGGGCCCACTATTTTTAGAAATAGTTCCGCGGTCATTTACCATTCGGGTCAAAGCTGGTTTGTCGTTAAACCAATTGCGACTGATGTCAGGAAAGCCCCTGGTATCAGATTCCTCACTCCGAGCGGTTCATCGGAAAACACCGTTGTTATGCCACAATGGTCAAGATGGTCAGTCAGATCGTCCATTACCAGTGAAAGATCTGCGGGTGGATAAGGGCCTGTTCCTTCGAGTGGATCTACGAGGCAACGCGGATGAGTGCCAGGCCGTTGTTGGGTATCGAGCCAAGAAAAATAGTCATATCATTGATCTCAGTAAGATTGGTCATTATGCTGCTGCTGACTATTGGGAACCCCTCTATCGCAATGGTAATGCGACTATCCTATTGGAACCTGAGGAATTTTATATCTTAGCCTCTAAGGAACGAATCCAGGTGCCTCCTGGATATTCGGCAGAAATGGTGGCGTATGAAGCCGCTTGCGGGGAATTGCGAACCCATTATGCTGGATTTTTCGACCCGGGTTTTGGCTATGCCAACCCCACTCGAAATGGAACGCAGGTCGTTTTAGAAGTGAGGCCACACGATGTTCCGTTTCGAATCCAAGATGGGCAAACCTTCTTCAAAGTGATGTATGAGAAAATGCAAGATATTCCCACTCAACTCTATGGGGCTTCGATGGGATCTTCCTATTCGCAGCAAGGCCTAACCTTGAGCAAACATTTTAAGTGGTAATGATGAGCACCGACCAAGATCAACAGTCATCGGAAGAGTCTGGCGAATTGAAATCGCCTCCGCCTGCTCCTCCCATACGAGAAGAGGAAGTGGAAGAGCAAGAAAATCGTCAAATGCAGGTGGCCATGAAGATGGTCGGATCGGCAATGGTCTTTATTGGGTTTTTACAAGTATTTCTTTCCGTCAATACGGGCGCAGAAATCAGTATTTTCCCCATGATCATTTATTTTTCAGGGATGGCACTGTGGGCCTATTCTTCGGTTGATACGCCAATCATTCGGTATACCGTGATTGGGCTTTCACTGTTGTGTGGCATGGCATTCATGAGTTTCGGGGAAGTCTTGTTTTGGCATAAATATGCCATTTACTGGGGGACCGTCGGAATGGTCATTTTTTTCATGTTTCAGACACCGAAGAAACCAGCCAGTTTATAACCATAACTCCAGGGAATCCTGAAAAAAGCCACCAGCGGCACTCCCTGAATGAGTAAGGGGTGAGAAGTAAAAAGTGAGAAGCAAGATTGAAGAACAGCCTGTCAGTGCATCCTTGCCCATTTTCTTTGTCTTTTCTCCTTACGCCTGACTCCTCACGGTCTCCGAGGGACCATTCCCTCCGATTGATTCTGATTTTCTCTGACGACCATTTATAGAAAATCGAAGCAAGCTCATTTAGATCCTGCTTCCCCATTCTCAACTATTCCAGTCTGGTGTTTCGTCGTTCATGAGTATTGCGGTCATCATTCCAATCTTTAATGAGGAGGCCGTCCTACCGTCTTTTCTCAATGGGCTTCTGCCTTTGGATTTTGAAGAAATTATCCTTGTTGATGGGAACAGCCAAGATCGAAGCGTCGAAGTCGCTCAAACGCTTTTAAATGCGTCTCCCCAGCTTCAGCATCGAATAATTTCAGGCCCGAAAGGACGTGCGGTTCAAATGAATGCGGGGGCTGATCAGGCCACGAAGGACATTCTTCTCTTTTTGCATGCCGATACACAGTTGCCGCACAATGCAAAATCTGTCATTGAGCAGGCCTTATCCTCATCTCTCAATGTTGGCGGTCGGTTTGATGTGCGCTTCCCTCAAGATTCAGGCTATGCATGGATGGTTAGCCGTATGATGAATCATCGCTCACGATTGTCAGGCATGTGTACGGGTGATCAAGCTATATTTGTGCGCCGTTCGGTATTTGAATCCATGGGAGGCTTTGCAGATATCCCGTTGATGGAAGACTTAGAATTCAGTAGTCGGATGAAACGAAAAGGAGCGGTCGTCGCTCTCAAAGATATAGTCACCACCTCATTCCGTCGGTGGGAGCAACAGGGTCCCTTCCAAACAATTGTACGAATGTGGACCTTGCGATTCCTGTATTGGCTGGGTTGGGATCCACAGCGTCTCCATCACTATTATCACCATGTCCGGTAACTCTTCACGAACACGACGGTCGGGCTCATTTCAACAGGGCCATGGTCGTAAACGGCTGACTGCGTTGCCGAACTCGTCTGCCCTCATCGTATTTGCCAAAGCACCTATTGAGGGATACGTCAAAACACGTCTTTGTCCGCCGCTCGCACCAGATGAAGCTGCCAGTCTTCATGGAAGCCTCGTCTTAGATCTACTTGAACGATGCCAAGCACTCAAAGGGAGTGATCGAATGTTGGCAGGAGCTCCAACTCCAGATCACCCTTTCTTTGGTGCCATGAAAACCCGTTTTAATATTCCGATCTGGGATCAGGTGGGTGATGACCTTGGTGCGCGTATGGCGCATGCGTTTCAATCTGCGCTTGGAACATCCTATAAGTCGGCGGTTATTATTGGGACTGACATTCCTGGCATCACAGTCCAGCTTATATCGTCAGCATTGAAATCCCTCCAAGATCATGACGTCGTCTTGGGTCCCACAGTAGATGGGGGATATTATTTAATTGGTCTCCGATCCCCTGCCCCACAACTCTTTGAAAATATTCCCTGGTCAACAGATGCGGTTTTTTCTCTGACCCAAGAAAAAGCCAAAGCAATGGGTCTTTCCGTGAAAATCTTACCGATGTTGCGTGATCTGGATACGATTGAGGATCTTCAAGCGTTTACTCAAGAATTCAAAGATCAAAAAAATCAAACATTCTCCAGTCGCACCAAAAACGTCCTGCTAGAATTAGAAAAACGAGTCGCCCAACGTCTTTAGAGGATTTCTCATGAAATGAGAAATCCTCACGGTTCTGGTAACGACTTACATAACGCACTACTCTGTGCGATCTATTCTTTACAGTAAAAGGATAAAATATGTCTGAACGCATAGCACTAATTACAGGAGGAGCTCGAGGCATCGGACGTGGAGTTGCCCTAGATCTGGCGCAGGATGGCTGGTCTATCGCGATCTGTTATCGCACGAGCAAACGCGATGCTGAAGAGGTGAAGCACACGATCGAAGGACTTGGCGGAAAAGCCTTAGCGATCCAATGCGATGTTTCAAAGCCTGATGAAGCCTTGCGTCTCGTTCAGGAAGTTGAACAAACATTTGGAAAAATTGACGCTCTCATCAATGGCGCAGGCCCCTATCATCGAGTGCCGCTCATGGAAGAAACACCAGAAGGCTGGTCAGAAATGTTTACCAATAATCTGGACCCCGTTTTTTTTCTGGCCAAGGCCGTGTCGCCAGGAATGCAAGCCAGAAAATACGGACGAATTATCTCATTCGGGATGGCCAATGCGGACAAAATGGAAGCACAGCCCAACGTCACTGGGCATTATATTGCCAAAGCTGGCGTCCTTATTTTGACGAGAACTTTGGCCAAACTGTTTGCGCCCCATGGGATTACGGTGAATGCCATTTCCCCAGGGTTCATAGATTCCGGAAGCGCCCCGCCCGAAGAATTGGCGGGGATGGCTAAGAAAATTCCTGCCGGATATATCGGAGGGGTTCAAGATGCGGTGCAAGCGGTGCGGTATTTTCTCTCTGATGATGCGAGGTATGTGACTGGGGCGAACTTGCACCTTAGTGGGGGATGGGGGATATAGGGTTATTCCAATAAACTTCTACGTTCTTCGACCGCAATCAATTCTTTTGGCTCAAATATTTATCTTCCCATTAAAGACTCTTAACATTCCTGGTAAATGCCGGGTTTCGGCCCGGCAGCCGAGGCCCTTTTGTTTCGGCAAAAGGCCCCAAAACCATTGACGCCCAGTTCGGCTTTTAAATTGGGACGGACGCAAGAAGCGGAAAGCGGACCAACTCGCTGCGCTTAAACAAGGCCCGCAAGTTGATAAGAGCGTCCATCACGAAGGCCGACCAGCAGGCGTCGGACATTTTGAAAAGGCGTTTCACTTGAACAGGGAAATGTTGCTGAGAATGCAGGCAAGGTTTGATGTGGTAGAGATGCAAAAGCAAGTCCCGAAAATTAAGATTTTGCTTTATGTGCTGGCCTAAAGGAAATGGAAGATCTCCCAAAGATTCAGCAATGGTTAAAAACCATTGAAAGCCGATGTGTGGTTCCTCGTGTTGGTGCTCCGGTATTCATTCCAGACAAACAGGTCTTTGAATTTTCAACTGTTTCGGTCGAAGTTGTAGCTTACCTGAAGGCTGTCAGGGCGGTCCAAAGCCTCAAATCCATAAGACTTCTCATAGAAAACGGGTTGATTATTGATTTCTATACAATCGGACGCTGTATTCTTGACTGTGTTACTGAGATTGATTTTCTTCTTGAAAAATACCCTGAAGTTTCTCAAGCAGGAGAAAAATTTATTCAGAATTTTCGCGAAGCGACCATTGATGACCTTTTAGAAGAAGGCACCGACGTGGTTCCATCCAAAAAAATTCGCAATGCTAGTGCGCGGGTAAGAGCTAAGGAAGGATATACAACTTTTGATGAGGCTAAGGGCAAATTGGATAGACCCTATAAAATTTTTTCAGGATACGTGCACAGCCAATATGCTTACATAATGGAAATTTACGGAGGATATCCCTCTCAATGGGCATTCAAGGTTGAAGGATTAACCAGCGAAAGTAGGAAAGCAGATTATTGGGTATGGATTCGTGAACTTGATGAGATGGTGATACACAGTTTGGCATACATGGCCAAGCAATTTAGCTACGAGCCAGTCCTAAGGGAAATTATTCAGCATTTTGAGAATTTGGAAGCCGACCGATAATGGTTCCCCTAGAGCAGGTCCACCTCCAAAAGCTGGAGGAGAGATTCGGTCTATTTATTAGCTAATTTCCATTTTTTTCAGTCCATTCTAAATTAAAGATGTCAGCGAAATGGGTCACAATTTGGCATTGCACTTGTGCGACGTCCGCTTTTTGACCAAGAATTTTCTCCATCGATGTTACTTCGCAGTTTTCGATGCCGCAGGGGGTGAGTAGGGAAAAGGGCTGAAGGTCGACGTTTACGTTGAGGGCGAAGCCGTGCATGGTTATGCCTTTTGAGATGCGTACGCCGATTGAGGCGATTTTTTCTAATTTATCCTCGTCACGTTTTACCCATACTCCTCTTAATGACTCATGCCGACATCCCTCAATGCCCCATTCTTTTAGTGTTCTGATTAATACTTCCTCCAGTTTTTGTACATAGATTCTTGGGCCGGGGCAGAAGTTTTTCAATCTAAGAATCGGATAGCCAATAACTTGTCCTGGTCCGTGATAGGTCACCGATCCACCCCGATTTGTCTGATGCAGAGAAATTCCTTTGGTTTGTAGTTCTGGCCAATGCGGTTCCCAATGTTCGGGTTTCGTGCTCCGCCCTAAGGTGAGGATTGGCTCATGTTCGGTGAGGATCAGGGTGTCTCGTTGTTGTTCATCGGTCCGTTGTCTGACTAGCGTTTCTTGGAGTTCTAAAGCTTCAGCAAAGGACAAGAAAGGAATGGAAAGTAAATTTCCATTTATTGAGGTGTTTTGTGGCACGGGGCTTAACGCAATAATGAGGTTAGTTTGAAGAAGGCAGAGAATTCGTTGAAATATTCAAGGCTTCTAAGATTAGTGGAGGGATGCGTTTGATTTTGCCATGTGAATCGACGGTCACGAGGGTGGCGGAGCCTTCGACGACGAGACGCTGGCTCGAGCGTTCTCGAATGACATGAGAAAAGATTATCGAGGCGCGGCGACTAGCCGAGACTGTAGTTTCCACTACCAACGTTTCGCCATGCACGGCTGCAGAGCGATAGGCCAGTTCTGCTTTGGTCACGCGAAATTCGGTTCCTTCCTGAATCAGTTCGCTCACCGATAACCCATGTTCTTCCAGGCAGTGTGTGCGGGCGCGTTCAAAATATTTGAGGTAGTTGGCGTAGTACACCACTCCTCCGCAGTCCGTGTCTTCATAATAGATCCGTACTTCCATCAAGTAGAGCGCAATCAGAATTTCAAGGTAGGGAACTTGGGAAGGTCTCCGGCGTCGATGCCGGTTAATTTTAAGGTGGCCTCAAAGAGTTGGTGAAACCGTTCAGCTTTTAGTGATTCAAATCCATAACCCAGGACAGCGTGGTCAGCAGCATCAAATAACGATTTCATTTTTGGCCATTCTGATTGAAAGCGTTGGCCAATCGGGTCACCTAATTCGGCTAAGACTTGAAATTGTGCCAGAAACGGCAAGCGATATTTCCCATCAATGTCATTCAGGTAGCAGGTACGACAAGTCTCTTGCATATCTTTTGGGAGCTGTTCGACAGAAATGTCCCAACTCTTCAATTGATGGTTATGAGATAATTGATATTGCGCGGCTGCTTCTAGGCCACGTAATACAACACGAGTTGCCATCTCGATATCTTGTCCCCGGTCTTCTCTTCGTTTGGCCCAGGCTAAGAGATCCAATGTGAGAGACTGTTTAATGTCTTTAGCATCTAAGGTAATGGATTCCAAAAATCGTAGATTGTCTTTGAGTGGAGAGATGATGCGGTCCATCCCTGGTGGGCCACCCCATACGGATGCCAATTCTAATGCCTTGATGCCGCTTTTGAGTTTTTCCCAAGCCGGCCGATATTGAAATTGTTCCCAGAGGCCATAGCCTTGTGCGATATCGACGAGGGCACGATACATGGGCTTCGACCCTCCGCTGATCCGGTGTTCTAATGTGCGAAAGGTGTGGGCTGATGCGTCATACCATCCCTGATTGAAGGCATGACAGGCTTCTTGGCGAATTCTTGGGGCTTCTTCATCCCATGGATTTTCTGAGGTGTCTTTCCGAGTATCAGAGCCTATAGTTTCTTCTTTGGGTGAAGTGCTTGAGGCTAAGAACACTTGAGTAGAAAAGGGAAAGCCTACGAGAGTCATTGCCGAAGCCATAGCAACTGAAGCAGAAGTTAAATCAATCGCGAGTTCACCTTGGATGATATTCCACTGGTTGAGAAGAGGACCTAATTTTTGGACTAATACTTTATGACAGGTAGGAAAACTCGTGGTATCTGGCGTGAGAATCCAGTCCCAGCGTTGAGGCATCTGAGAGAGTGCCGGATGTACCTCCGATTCCACTACATGCTTGCAAGACTCTTCCAGAAAAAAGCAGACCATTTCTGGGTTGAGTTCCTGCAAGAGAGCAATGGCAGGGGTAGGATCAGCTTGAATAGCTAGAAGGAGTGCTTTGGTAGGTCGGTAGGCACTCACAATGGCTGAACTATATCATTGGTAGAGAAAACCGGCAAGAATTGGGAATGATGAAAAATAACGCCAACGGCGTTCTCTGAGTCTGTAAAAAGTGAGAAGTCAGTAGTATGGAGAAGGACCATGGTCTGGATACAATCATGAGCGCCATGGGTTTTTCGTTCTAGCTTCCTCTGTTGTACGCCTTACGCCTGACTCCTCACGATTTCTGAGGGACTTTTGAGCATTCTCCTGATCTGCTGATGTAGGATCAATGTCGTTCATCTAAGAGCTATTAATACGAAGATTTAACAGGTCAAATTCTGGCTTCTGAAGCTGGTCAAAATTTGTTCCTTTTCCATTCCATGGTAAGTGTAATTTTAGTTCTTTCCTGCTAAGATTCGTGCGTCATGGAACTTGAAGATGTCATTGAGGCGTTTGAAACCAGTGCGGATGTTAAAAATGCATTCATTCGGACCCATGGCGAACGTGTTATTGAAGTCGGGCAACTGCTGATTCGGGCCTTTCGCGACAATAAAAAAGTCATGTTGTTCGGAAATGGCGGGAGTGCGACCGATGCCTCGCATATCGCAGCGGAATTTGTGGGCCGGTATCGTCGAGACCGAGAGCCTTTGTCCGCTTTTGCGTTGAGCACGGACATGGCTGTTGTAACCTGCATTGCCAATGATTACGATTTTTCAGATATTTTCTCCAGACAAATTCAGGCACACGGGCGCAAGGGTGATGTCGCCATTGCGATTAGTACCAGTGGCAATTCAGTAAATGTCATTCGAGGCGTTGAAGCCGCGCATGAACGAGGGTTAGTCACTGTAGGATGGACGGGGGCTGGCGGTGGAAAGTTGGCTGATGTGGTGGACTATTGTTTCACGGTGCCTTCTTCAGTCACGGCGCGGATTCAGGAATGCCATATCACCCTTGGACATGTCTTGTGCGAATTAATTGAAGAGCGACTCTTTGGCGATCAAGTCTAACCCAGTTCCTTCTCCCATCGGGCCAAAGCTGAATCTTGCTCGGCTTCGAACCTATCCTCTTCGCACACGCCATTCCAAAGTGAAGATGTCCGATGGTGCTACGCCTTGGCGTCGCGGTGGTTCGTTCCAGAAATTTCTTCAAACCCTTCCTGATATTCTCGCCGGTGAAACGTTTAAGAATGTGGTTTCCGCTATTGTCGAAGCCCGAGAACGTGGGAAGCCAGTGATTCTGGGCATGGGCGCGCATCCGACAAAAGTTGGACTCAACCCCATTCTTGTCGATTTGATGCGTAAGGAGGTCATCACGGCAGTAGCCGTGAATGGCGCGGTCGTGATCCATGACTTTGAATTAGCCTATCAAGGCCAGACCTCAGAAGAAGTTGAAGCGGAAATTGATTCCGGGCGATTTGGTATGGCGGAAGACACAGGCCGTATTTTGAATGAAGCGATTACCCTAGGCTGGGAAAAGGGCTTGGGCTTGGGTGAAGCCGTTGGCCGCTATATGACCTCGCGCCCTAAACAGTTTCCGCATCGGCGTTCAAGTTTGTTGGCAACAGGTGTGCAAATGGGAATTCCGGTGACCGTCCATGTGGCGATCGGAACGGACATCATTCATATGCATCCCAGCGCCAATGGCGAGGCACTTGGTGGATCCTCACTGTTAGATTTTCGAAAGCTCACGGCGGTGGTCTCAAAGATGGAGGGTGGGGTCTATATTAATCTGGGTTCGGCGGTGTTCCTCCCGGAAGTTTTTTTAAAAACGGTCACATTAAGCCGGAATCTGGGCCGGGCTCTCAAGCGAATCACCACCGTCAACATGGACTTTCTTCCGCATTATCGTCCCATCACTAACGTGGTGAAACGCCCGACTCAGAAAGGTGGGAAAGGCTATAATCTGATCGGCCATCATGAGTTGATGGTTCCTTTGTTGGCCGCAGCCGTCCTTGAAGGGTTGCGACGGTGAATGAGTCGGTTGAAAAAAAGCCATGAGCCTACGCAAAAGGTTCGGCCCGCATGTCAGCGGCGTTCTCTGAGTGAGTAAGGGGTGAGGAGTAAACAGTGAGGAGCAAGGGGGAAGAACAGACTGTCAGTTCATCCTTTCCCTTCTCTCCTTACGCCTCATGCCTGACTTTTTATGATATCTGATGAAATTTTTTGAACCGACCCGAAGTCTTCCATGCTCAAGGTGCTATGGGATCACTTCCTCATGGGAAACGTGATTATTTAACATTCTGTTAAATTGAATCTGAGAGCCTGGAAGGTTTTATGGCCCATTCATCTGTGCCATGACTGCTTTTCTGCATGATTATCTGAGTGAACCGTTGGAACTAATCCGGTGCGGATTTGACCAATAGGAATGTTATGAAAAAGAAAATTCTCATTGTCGATGATCAACCCGATATTGTGCTCATGCTCACAGATCGTTTGACGTCGTTGGGCTATGAAACCGTCTCAGCAGAAAATGGTAAAGACGCATTGGAGCAGCTCGAACAACAGCTCCCTCATCTCATATTGCTGGATTTAGAAATGCCAGAAATGACTGGTATGGAATTTCTTCAAGCGTTGGGGAAACTTAATGCCAAGAAGAATGGCGGGAGTGAGTCGGAAGGATCTAATGGGGCAGACAGTTTGCCCTTGCCAGTCGTCGTGATGACCGCGCATGGCACGATTTCCAAAGCGGTAGACGCCATGAGAGCTGGTGCCTATGATTTCCTCACGAAGCCTATTGAGCTTGAGCATCTGTCTCTGGTGCTGAAGAAAGCTCTCGCACGAGAAGCGCTGGGACGTCAAGTTGCATCATTACGGACGGAAGTCGAAAGTCGCTATAGCCAAATCGTCGGAGAGAGCCCGCAAGTCAGTACGATGGTTCAGTTGGCCAAACGAGCGGCGGACAGCGACGCGACAGTGTTGCTCTTAGGAGAAAGTGGGACTGGGAAGGAGCTCTTTGCTCGGTCCATTCATCGTTGGAGTAATCGTCGGGATATGCCTTTTAGTGTCATTAATTGTGTTGCCCTCACGGAGACACTCTTAGAAAACGAATTGTTTGGTCATGAAAAAGGCGCGTTTACAGGAGCAGATACTCTACAGAAAGGCAAGATCGAAGCGGCGGATGGTGGGACGGTCTTTCTCGATGAAATTGGGGATATGCCGGTAGGCTTGCAAGCCAAATTACTTCGCGTACTGCAAGATCATGAATTTCCTCGAGTGGGTGGTACTCGTTTAGTGCGAGTGAATATTCGTGTCGTGGCCGCCACTAATAAGGACTTAAAACAGGCAGTGAAAGCCGGTGTCTTTCGCGAAGATCTGTATTTTCGATTAAACGTGGTGAATTTATCGTTACCGCCCTTACGAGATCGTCCTGAAGATATTATCCCTCTGGCCAAATATTTTCTTGACCGTCATGTTCGTGAAATGAAACGGCATAAACGGAAATTTTCTCAGAAAGCGATTGAGACCATGCGCTGCTATCTGTGGCCAGGGAATATCCGTGAACTCGATAACGCGATTGCTCGGGCGGTTGTGCTCGGAGTGGAAGAAGAAATCTCTGCGGATCTTCTCGGATTGGGAGGGAGCAAGGATGAGATAGAGGAACTCGATAACCTGCCATATCATGAAGCGCTCGATCGTTTCAGTACACATATTTTGGAACAAGCAATGCGACGTAGCAATTGGAGCCAAACGAAAGCGGCGGAATTGCTAGATTTGCAGCGATCGTATCTTTCCCGCCTCATCAAACAAAAAAACATACAGCAAACCGACGAGGGGAAGTAATCGAAGCGCCATGAGCCTAAGTTTCCCGCCATACCTCACAAGCAACAGGCTTGCACAAAGGCAATGCTAAAAAAATCAACTAGCCTACGCAATGGCTTCGGCCCGCATGCCGACGGCGTTCCCTGAATGAGTAAGGAGTGAGAAGTAAAAAGTGAGGAGCAAGGTTGAATAACAGCCTGCCGGTGGATTCTTGCCCATTCTTCTTTGTCTTCTCTCCTTACGCCTCACGCCTGACTCCTCACGATATCTTGGTGACTTTTTGATCATTCCTGTCGGTTGCTGTCAGTAAAATTTCCAGGAGCATCTACGAGCTATCTTTGAGGAATATTCAACAGCCTCACAAAGTACGCCTGCTGCTTGTTTTGACTTTCTCCGCGCTCAATACGCTGTCCGCTGAATTTTTTGAACTCTGACGAATTCCTTCCAACAGTTGATTAGCTAGGGGTGGGTTGGGAAGGCATCTCTTTGGTCACAGCGCACGTAAATTCTTGTCCGTGAAAATTCAACAGATTCACTGAGATTTCAACAGGGATTGTCCGAGAGTCTTTGGTGAGGTGCGTTGTGTAATAGGAGAGGGTTTTTCCTTGGCGCAATTCGTTGAGATGTTCTTCGTAGCGTTGATTGTCATGGTTGGGGGCGATATCTGGAATTCGTAGGACCTCCAGTTCTTCTTTGCTGTATCCCAAAATGTTATAGGCTGCTTGGTTGGCAAATCGAAATCGTTTGTCGGCATCTGCTACGAGGATAGCTTCGGGCACCTGGTCGAAGGCGAATTGCATGAGTTGAACATTTTCAGCCAGTCGCTGGTATTCATCCAATGAAAGTTGGTAATGAGGACCTTCGACCTTTGGTGTTGAGGTGGGGCTTGGTTGGAGAATTGAAGGAAAATGTAGCGAATGCTCATCGATAGCGGATTGGGTCATTCCTTGACTCCCAGACTTCTTGGCCCCAAGAACGGCTCGGCGAAGAACCTGACGAATCTCCTCCCGTTGATAGGGTTTGGTGAGATAGGCGAATGCCTTATTCAGAATATCTGGAGGCGTGGATTTGTCGAGTGACGTAAATGCGGTCAAGAGAATAATGGGGAGTTCTGGTCTTTGGCTGGCTAATTCTCCTAGGACTTCAATACCGTCGCGATCGGGAAGGCCAACATCTAATAAAACGGCATCGAAGTGAGATCCTAATCCCTTTTCTAAGGCGGCATTTCCAGTATCAGCGATTTCGACGTGGTAGTTTTCCTGTTGCAGATAATCTCCAAGGGCCAAGCTGATGTCTGGATCATCATCAACGAGCAGAATACGCGGCATATTAGTCATGAGCGGCATCTTAGATTATCTGCAGATATTTAGTGCACGATGGAGAGGGGAAGGTTCGAGCTTGTTGGTTAGGCGCGACTATGCTTGAACCGGCCCTACGGTTTTACAGGATGCAAGTTTGAGACTTATCTAACCCTTTGATTTTCAAGAACCCAAGAGTGGGACTTTTCACAAAAATGTATCCTTTTCTCTGAAATCGTATCGAAAAGGATACGAGGTTTGTTGAAGAAATCCGCCAGCAGCGTTTCCTGAGTTAGTAAAAATGGAGAAATCAGTAGTAAGGAGAAAGACGATGGTCATAAACGATCATGTGCGCCATGGACTCTTCGCTCTCGCTTCTTCTTACGCCTCACGCCTCACGCCTGACTCCTCACGATCTCTGGGTGATTTTTTGACCATTCCCTTAATGACTCCGCCGAGCGCGTTGGGGCCATAGGCCGCTTCGACAGGACCCTTCACAACTTTGATTAGAGGCACGTTATCGATAGGGAGGTTGTTGAGATCCACATCGCCGAAGTAGGGGTCTTATGCGGGCCTTCCATCAATAAACACCACATATTGCCGAGAACCCAACCCACGAAGACTGGCTAATTTTGGATTCTTTGTTCCGCCATCAGAAAAGATAAGCCCAGGCACAAATCGTAGTGCCTCACCGACGTTTCGGGCGTTGAGGTTCAAAATATCCTTCGCGGTGACGACAAAGATCTTCGATGTATTGGGCAGAGCATTTGAAGGGGGAGACACCAATTCACCTCAATCAAATTTTCCTACGGTTTATTTGTCCAGCAGTTCCAACAAAGAACTCACTTCCTGGTTTGTTGATGGAGAATCTGACGCGTGAGCGGTCAATACCAAAGATGAGCTGAGAGCAAGGCTGATGATCAGGTACCAAGAACGTTGTAAGAGTCAGCGTAGTCTGTTGAGCTGGTGGAATGGTGTCCCATACTCATTGATCGCACCTAGCGTGTAGAGCTCATTCATGAAAGAGAATGGAGAAGAAATGCAAGATGGAACGTTTGCTCGTAACATACACACACCGATTATTTTTCCCATCAGGCCGGATGGGTAGTTGTCTCTTTGTGATGAATTGGCTGCACCTGTATGAGTGATTCATGTTTCCGTTGGTTGCGCCGGTATATTGAAACAGAACTGGCTGCCTTCACCTGGTGTACTGGAGACCCAAATGCTTCCGCTATGTAACTCCACCAAGCTTTTCGTGATAGCCAGTCCAAGCCCTGCCCCACGATTCTTCACGTCGGATGTTTGCCCTCGATAAAACCGTTCAAAAATCGTCTGCTGTTCTTCTATGGGAATGCCACAACCCGTATCTTGGATAGAGGTACTCAGGGATCCATCTTCTTGTTGTTCGACACTCACGTGTATGGTGCCAGTCGGTTCGGTAAATTTGATCGCGTTAGTAATCAAATTGGTCAAAATTTGAAACAACTTGTCTCGATCAGCTTGAATCAGCGGTATCGGATCAATGATCTCAGCATGGAGGGTCAGCTGACGCTCTTTGGCCAAGGGCTGCAGCAGTTCAACGACTTCTCGCCCTAAGCTCCCCACATTGACAGCATTGCATTGAAGCTCCATCTTGCCAGCTTCAATGCGGGACAGATCTAACAAATCGTTAATCATGCGGGTGAGTCGTTCAATGTTATGTTTCACGCGGCTCAAGTAAAAAGATTGGCGCTCGTTGAGTGACCCTGTGAGTCCATCCATCATATTTTCCACTAAGCCTTTGATGGAGGTCATGGGTGTACGAAGCTCATGAGAAACAATGGAGACAAAGGCTGACTTTAAGCGATCCAGTTCTTTTAATCGTTCATTGGCCGACTGTAAATCTGCCGTTCTCTCTTTGATTCGTTCTTCCAGACTTTGGGCCAGTTTTTCCAAGTCTTGATAGGCTCGGGCATTATCGATGGCCACGGCAACATGACTGGCGATCGTCAGTAATAGATTCAAATCCTCTTGTGTACATGGTGTGCCACCTTTGTCTGCACCCAAATAACCGAGCACGTGCTGGTGACTGATGAGAGGGGCGCCAATGCAGGAGGTCACGCCTAATATATCGGCGACGGATCGAATGACGGGATTCAATTGGTCTCCGATTGTTCGCAAGTCGGTGATCAACACTGGTTGGCCATGGATCAACAGCGTTTCATCTACTGTTCCCGGGACAATAGGAAAGCTTTGGTTTTGAAGCATCGGAACATATTCCTCAGGTATGCCTGATACCTGGACGATCACGGCTTTTTGTTCATCCTCATTTTTTAGGATGAGTACCATGCGATGAAATCCCAAATTTTCGTGGAGGACGTCGAGCATTGTTGAAAAGAGTTTATTCATTTCCAGAGTCGACGTAATGATGGCTCCAGTTTGGTGGAGAGTACTCAG
>JAJDBQ010000208.1 GCA_029261255.1 Nitrospirales bacterium | reverse complement strand
GCGGCGACCATCCCCTCAGTTTTCTTCTCCCAACTTTCCGTGCCATTGATCGTACGATATACGCCACCAGTCGTTCCCGCATACAACACATTTGGTCGTTGAGGATCCATCTCCAACGACACCACGAAGTTTACTTCAGTCATGCCAGTCATCCGTTCCACCCAATTGCGCCCGCCATCCATACTACGAAACACGCCAACCGTTGTGCCCGCATACACCATCTCCGTCCCTCGTGGATTAAACACCATTTGGTTCACAATGGCCGAAATCGTTCCCTTCTGAATCCCTGCATTATAGACATGCCACGTTCTTCCACCATCTGGACTTTTGTATGTCCCATCGCCCATCGTTCCCGCAAAAACCGTTGCGGATAATTTAGGATCAATCGCCAAACTAATGACACGAGTCCGCGTCAATTCCCCAGCGAACCGCGTCCATGTCGTTCCCGTATCGCTCGATTTATACACGGCTTCATCTGTCGCCACATAGATGATATTGGGCTTAGTCGGATGAAGAGCAATCGACACAATGGTATCACTCCGCTGCCCGCATGCCACGAGCCCGAATAGGAAAACAACAATGCAACAAAGAGAAATGTGCCGGGAAAGACATGGGAACCAAGCGTGAGGCGTGAGGCATAAGGCGTCAGGCGAGTAATTTCTGAATCGCTTCACGCCAGACGCCTTACGGGTTAAGTCTATAAGCTTGCTTCTCACTCCTTACCCCTTACGCCTAAAGCCTCACGTCCAGACGGTTCGGCATACCCGGTGAGTTCCACATAACCTTGGCCATGAATGTCCTGGCCTTTCCATTGTCCCGTGACATCGACAGATCCTTCCCAATAGGTCACTCCTGTACTATGCGTGGTGATCAGTTCTTGGTTGGACATGCGAGGAGATAGCGTCAACTCAATCTGCGCATTTGGGATGGAGAAAGACCAGTGGTGAGGATAACGAGCTCCCGTCGTTGGACTCGTCCAATGTCGGTTCACCGAGATCTGCCAATCCTGGAGAGCTAATACAGTAGAAGAACCATTCGGGAAAACCAATGTTCCACTCGAAGCAGGATCGAATGTACCATCAGCCCGACGCAGGCCATACGCCATAATTTCATGCTCATTGTCCAACTGAAGGCTGAACCAATCCCAACCCACTAAATTTTCTCCCAAATCTCCTGAGCCAAACTCGTGATCCATCCAACTGACTCCTTCAACAGCCATTGATTTACCATCGACCCTCACTGAACCAGTGGTATGAAGACGCGTGAGCGAATAATAATGAGAAGCTTGACCTGGTATCTCACCCTTCTGACTCACACCATGAGCCCCATGCATCACAGGAGGTTTCTCTGATTCAACAACAAGATCAATAGAAAATTCTTCAGCCTTCGCTTGAAGATGAAATTGTCGATGATCAGGACTCACAGCCTTCGCACTCCACTGGTCAATCCAGACATCGAGAACGTTAGCCTGAGCACCCGCTTTTCGGATCCCTGTTCGACTAATTTTCTCTGCAACCCGAAATTGATCGGCATGTTCATCAGTCAAGGCAAAATGGGCCAAATACACGTGTCGCATCGCCCATGTTGAAGGATTATTCCAGACATGAGGGGAGTCAATCCCACGCCGAAAAAATGTCAGTTCATACCCAAAACGTCGTCCGTTTTCCCCATGTAAATGCCCAGTAAAATACCACCATTCAGTCTGAAACGGTTCATGGCTCCCGTGGTCACGGGGAAAAAGATACACATACCCGGGCTCCGCAGAAGAAAACCGGGATGTGGAGGAAGGTGAGTCTGCGGCAAAGATGTCCTGGCTGACGAAACAGACCATCACGACCAGAATTGCTCTCATCATCCAAACGTTTATACCACGATGCCAAAAAGCGCACAAATCCCTTGCCCCGCAAGCATTTCCTCACTTTGTCAACCATGCTCATGAATCACCGCCACGTTGACTTTCAAGAAAATTCTCGGCTATCGTATCGCATGTCTTTGCATTTTTCTTCAGAAGAACCCGACGCGTTTCCTATACCGGATATCGTGCCGATCTTTCCGCTCCCAACAGTCGTATTTTTCCCAAAAACCTATTTACCCCTGCACATCTTTGAACCTCGATACCGAGAAATGATTCAGGAAGCGTCTGCAGAAGGACAGTGCGTCGGTATGGCGCTCCTTAAAGATGGATGGGAAGACCAATACGAAGACGAACCACCGATTTATCCCATCGGGTGCGTGGGACGGATTATTAGCTCTCACAAACTATCAGATGGTCGCTATAACATTGTCTTGCAGGGCTTACAACGGTGTACCTATCAAGAGCAGACGGTCATGACGAAATATCGGCAAGCCCGAATGACGCCCTATATTCCTAATGCGACGACATCATTAACATCAGAGATCCGTCGGCATCTGGAAAAAACCGCGCAGGAATATCTCACATCCAAGAAGGCCAACGAACTCTGTGACATCATTAGTTCCGTCAACCTCACTGATCCTATTCTTGTGCATAATCTCTCGGCTGGACTTGACCTGTCACCGAACGAAAAGCAATTCTTACTCGAATCGGACGACCTTCCACAGCAAGCGCGCCGACTCATCGACTTAATCCGATTCAAACTCGCTGATCTCCAAACACAGGGCTAAACATATGTCGTCATCTGCTGCCATTGAAGTTTCCAACCTCGGCAAAGTGTATGATTCTGTTGAGGCAGTCAAAAATCTTTCATTGACTGTACAGCACGGGGAAATTTTCGGACTCTTAGGACCAAACGGAGCAGGAAAAAGTACGACGCTCAGAATCCTGATTACCACGCTCAATCCCACAACAGGCACGGCCACCATTCTCGGACACGATGTCGTCAAAGAAGCTGACACGGTTCGACGCCTCATTGGCTATGTGGCACAAGAACGCGCGATTGATCGATTTCTGACTGGACGAGAACACCTGCTGCTCTTTGCCGAACTCTATCATATACCCAAGCAAGAGGCGCTGAGCCGCATCGCCTCGCTCTTGAAGCTTGTCAACTTAGAGGACGATGCCGACCGAGTCGCGAAGGGCTACTCAGGGGGCATGAAGCGAAAACTCGACATTGCATGCGGATTGCTCCCGCATCCGAAAATACTCTTTCTTGATGAACCAACTCTAGGACTAGATGTCCAAAGCCGACTGAATATTTGGGAGCATATTCGACAGTTGCAACAGCAAGGCATCACCATCGTCATCACCACGAATTACTTAGATGAAGCAGACCAACTTTGTGATCGGATTGCGATCATTGATCGCGGAGAAATTCGTGCAATGGGTTCTCCTAAAGACCTCAAAGCGAGTCTTGGTGGAGATGGGGTGTGGCTAACCCTGAGCGACGCAACTCCCGAGATCCTGAATCAACTGACCACAGCACTTCAGGGCTTGCCATTTGTTCGAGCGATCCGTCCTAGGGAAAATGGCCTGGACATCCGCGTGGACGGTCCTGAGAAAGCATTGCCTAGCATCATGGAAACGACCAATACCATCGCCGGTTGCCGGTTAGATGGTATTGAATATCATCGACCCCGCTTAGATGACGTCTTTGTTGCCCATACCGGGCGCTCTCTCAAAGACGAACCTCCTGCCTCTACAGAAACCTAACGCTCTAGAAAAGATTGATCTCGTAGGAATACGCTCGTTATGAATGAACAAATACAAGAAGTCCTCGCCCTAACCAATCGATGGGTCAAACGGCTCAGTCGAGAAAAGTTCAGCATGCTATTTACCCTGGCTCAACCGATGATTTTTTGGCTCATTTTCTTTGGAAACTTATTCCAAAAAGCCGCTGACATCCAAGTGCTGCAAGCCCCAAACTACATGAGCTTTCTCGCTGCTGGGGTCGTGGTCATGACCGTGCTCAACAATGGCTTGGCCGGGGGCATCGATTTGCTGTTCGATAAAGAAAATGGATTTCTCGAACGCCTGATGTCCACACCTATTAAGCGCTCTTCAGTTATTCTAAGCCGCTTTCTCTTTGTCATGGCCATTACGGGAATGCAAATTCTTGTCATTTTAGCCGTGGCGTTTCTCTTTGGCGTCATTCCAGAAACCGGCCTTTTGGGCATTACTGTCATCCTTCTCATCGGCATGCTATTTGGAGTCGGATTAACAGCCATTTCTATGGCCATGGCCTTTACCGTCAAAAGCCATGGAGATTTCTTCTCAGTCCTCGGCTTTCTTTCCCTACCTATGATTTTTCTGAGCTCAGCGTTAGTACCATTGGCTGCCATGCCCGGTTGGATGCAAGCCTTAGCATTCTTCAATCCAATGACATGGGTCATTGATGCTGTCCGTCCCCTCATTATCGCTGGTTGGAGTCAAGCACTCCCGCAAGTTGGCATGGCGCTCGTCGTCCTGATCGCCTTTGATGCCTTGTGTCTCTACGGCGGGGCAAAAGCTTTTAAACGGTCCGTCGGCTAGACTTCTTTCAATTGAATACGATCCGAATAATTGTTCAGCTGTACTTCGTCAAAACACGGATCTCTCGTCCGATAGTTTTATTGTGAGTCTTCCTCCAGACAGCACCATCCACGCGCTTCTTCGGTTACTATCCGACCCTAACGAAAAGGTCGCTGCGACCATCCAAGACCAACTCGCGCGTCTTGGCACACCTGTGCTCCCATTTCTCGAACAAACTGGAACAGAAGAGGCCCTGTTACAACCGCGACTGGCCTTCATCAAAGAAGAAATACGCTTTGGACAAGTCAAAGATGAATTTCAAGTATTTGTCTCTCAAAACGCCCGACAAGGCGATTGGGAGCATGGCGCCTTCTTGATAGCCAAACTCGCATACCCCGATCTCTCCATTCCACATTACGTCGAATGCCTTGATCAGCTGGCCGAAGAATTTCGCATCAAGTGGCATGCCGCTGAAGCCCCATCGGCAAAAGCCGCACGTTTACTCAGTAACTTCCTGTTTAAAGATAAAGGCTTTTCGGGGAATCGCGAGGAGTATTATGAGCCGGATAATAGCTTCGTCAATCGCGTGATTGAAACCCGCCAAGGCATTCCAATCAGCTTGTCAGCGCTGTATGTCTTTGTTGGAAAGCGCCTAGAGCTACCAGTTGTTGGAGTGGGCATGCCAGGACACTTTCTGGTCAAACTTGAAGGCGAGACGCCGGCACAATTCGTGGATTGCTTTAATGGCGGAACGATCCTGAGCGAGAAAGACTGCGAACAATTTATTACCGCTTCAGGTATGGCCTATGACCCTAGTTTTCTGGAAAAGAGTTCAACTCCAACCATGTTGGCACGCATGCTCAGAAATTTGTTGAGTATTTATGAACAAGAGTCTCACGAACAAATGACCCGCCGCGTCAGAGCATTCCTCGAATTGCTAGAAAACGGACCACTCGATCCAGAATCACCTCGCTAGCATCTTTTTTTCCGCCCGCTTAAATCCCCATTAGCACGATTCAACGTAACCGCCACGTGTGAAAAGGGTACTGAGTCCTATTTCTCTAGAACAGCTGAAGAGGGTTTGGATTCTGTGAGTCCAGCATAACTGAGCCTGGATAAGAGAAAGATCAGTTAGGACTTTGGCCAGATGCGGTTGACCCATTGTTTCACCTTTGAAACCTCTGCTGTCGACACATCATGATTCACGAGCAATGACGATGCTACAGCAAGAAAACCTTTGGCAATGGAGGATTTGGGAGATTCAATAACTACTGGGCACCCCGAATTCACGGCTTTGTTCGCCCGGGGAAAGTCATTGGGTATCATCCAAGAGGTTTTATGCCCACAAGTGGCTTCCGCCTCTTTCAGCATACGACTTTCGTTATTGATATAACGATTGAGCATCCAGTCGATCTTTTCAGTCGGGATCCCCCCCCGTTTGAGAAATTCCAAGACGACCTTCGTTCTCTTGAGGACGGGAAACGTAAGAGTTGAGACCACAACGATGCGAGATGAGGCACCAATAGCCGCCGTCGTCGTGGCGTCCAACGTGTGCCCGCAGTCGATCAACACGAAGTCAAACCGAGACCGAAGACTGGAAATTATGGGTTCAACCAACTCTGAAGCTAATTTTTTAATCTGAAAATCGGTATTCCCTGAAGAAAGGAAATGGAAGCCTGAGTTATGTTTGACCAAAAACCGCTCGACTGTTGTCTCGTCTATTTTGGAGATCGTGGTCCCGAGTTCACGCAGCGAATGAGAAAGACTGGTATCAATGAACAGTTCAAGATCTCCTGCTTGTTGATTCAATTCAAGTAAGACCACTGAAGGGGCTTCTTTCATCTGTTGAAGGCCTATTCCCAAATTGACAACGGTCGTCGTCGTACCGACACCTCCACCCCCACCAAAAAAACTGATCACGCCTCTCGCACGCTGTCTTCGCTTTTTAGCCTTTTTCCCTTTCTCGCGAGCATATCGATCCAAGGCAGTCGAAATTTTCTTGCTATCTAGGGGAGAGGGGAAAAAATCTTTGACCCCGGCCTGAAAAGCCTTTTTTGCCAAACTGACGTCATCGACTTCACTGATCAAGAACACATCCGGCCCATCCTCGCGTCGCGTCAACGATTGGATGAGGGAAAATGTGGGGTGATGGTCATACCCAGCTTCCACGATTAACAATTCCGGCCTAGATTCTTTTTCAACCCTCTCTGGTAACAGGGAAAAATGAGGATGATCAGCTATAATCTTCTCAAAAATTCTGTTTTTGGCACGAGTGAGAAGCCGAAGTTCGACGAGAATATCATTGGGATTATGAGAAGCCTTGGGTATAGCCCTTTCTTCTCCCTGATACGTTGATGGCCAAGCCTGTGTTTTCATCTTACCCCTATCTTTGTATTGTCCCCTGACGGTGCAAATTGGAATGGTAATGCAGACTCAGTATGCCCACGTCTTATGTTGCGACCTGTTTTCATCTAAGAGCCTGACAACATTCCTTCTCAGCACCCAAGCGTCTCGAATAAATGTGGATCCGATACAGAACCCGCATCAATTGCCGGCCCTGCCCCTTTATTACACAGTGAGGCTGGTCTTGCTAAGAAGACACACCCCGCTTATAAATTGTTCGGATATTCGAGAGTAGTTCTTTACCCGACCAGTTTAGAAAACAAGGCAGTGCGTCTTTGGGGTTATCGGAAGGAGGCTCACCTATTAAAGATAGGTCTGTTGAATATTGCCAAGTAGGGTCGAATGATCTGGCATCAGTCGCTGACGGAAAGGGTCAAAAATCAGTCAGAGATCGTGAGGAGTAAGGCGTGAGGCGTAAGGAGAGAAGACAAGGGGAAAAGAGCAAGAATGAACTGACAGGCTGTTCTTCACTATTACGCCTCACTTTTATACTTCTCACCCTTTACTCATCCAGAGAACGCCACTAGTAATTTTTTTAACATTCCCAAAATAGTCACAGAGATTGTATCTTTTGATGATCAAGAAAGAGCTTAACTCCGACCATGTTGGCGCCCATGCTCAGAAATCTGCTGAGAGTTTATGACCAGGAACCTGACGAACAAAAAGCCCAGAGAGTACGTTCATTCCTTGATTTGCTGGAAAACGAACAACCCAATCCTGAATCACCTCGCTAAGCTGTTCTCTATACAGAGATCTTCTGAGATCAACCACAAGAACCACCAAAAATAGACTTGCCCCATTGCATTCTCAATTGCGAAAACTACCCTTGAAATCACATTGAGTTAAGGAATGCCTAAATTACTTCCCCCCCCCCATTGCTACAAGAATCCTGAAATAATTCCACAACTGCCGTATTGAGTTCAGGCACTTGCCTCAGAAAATCCAGATCATCCTTTTGCCTTTGTAGCTCTCGTTGCATAAATCGATGTGTCAGGATGTTATGTTCAAATTTAACATCATTAGGGTCCATGTTCTCAATTTCTTGAACATATAAATCAACTGAATCGGTAGCATAGATGGCAGCCTGCGAAATTTTTTCAATATTACTTTCAAGCAAATAATCTAAAAGACCACATACAGCAAAGTCAGCATCTTGTGCAAAACTGACATAAGACGATTTGAAATCATCTGAATTTGGGGCAACTGCCTCACAAGAAGCAAGCAATTGCTTTATATCCTTGGAGTTTGGGCAATATCCACATAGAGAAGACCACACGATATTTAAAGCTTCCCTAATGGGTTGTATACTTCCCCATCCAGTATCTTTCTGAAATGCGGAATAATTTGGGACTAATCTTTCACAGCAAGCCGCACCGAATGCCAGTTGACGCTTGCACTCAATCTTAGTCAGCTGATCCTTTAAAGCTTGGCTATTGAATTTTGGTAACAACATACTATTTGTACCATCCAGTTCCTCTTCCTTGAGATGAAGCTTATCCCAAATTGAGAGGGATCGATTACTCTACTGACAAGTTAAAATGTTGCTCTAACAGCCGCTTCTTGAAACGTGGGGCAACGGAGAGGTTTGCTTCATTCGCCCTCGCTATGTTGGCACTTTACTACCGACTTGTAAGGCCAGAAGATCTTTTCCTTTGACAATCGGCCCTGGGAAAAATCGGCGGGCTTGGGCGACGACATTGGATCGGTCTGCTGTTTCGTAGAAATGTGAAAGAACCAGTTTTTTGGCTTTGGCCTTTTTTGCCACTTTTCCACATTCTTCGGCATGCATATGCGACCCGCCTGGGGCATGCGACGAGAAGGAACAATCTAAAATAGCTACATCCACATCTCGGCAGAGGCTCACCAAATTCGGAGAAGCCATCGCATCGCCAGAAAAGGCCGCCGACCGACCCTGGTGTTCAACCCGGTAGCCAAGACAGACTTGTTGGTCCGTATGGGTCATGGGCAGCGGCATAACCCTGGTCTCACCAATCTGGAACGACTGGTCTTTGACTTCCTTCAAGATCACGCGAAACGGCGTATCTGCAAAATTTGGGAAGGTCCGGAACATCATTCTGAAGAGTCGTTTGGTCCCAGGTGGCCCATAAATCGTCAGATCCGGTCGAACAGATGAGAATTTTGAATGGCAAATGGCATCAAAGAAAAATGTCAGAAAATCCGAGAAATGATCCGCATGGTAGTGGGTAAAAAGTAGGTATTGAATCGTATGGCGGTCTACGTCAGTTTTCAGTAAATTAGAGAGCGTTCGGGGACCAAAATCCAGTAGAATAGGCCGATCGGTCTGAATAAGATATCCAGCGGCTGCTCGCGTAGGATGGAGATTGGTACCCGACCCTAAGATGGTCACTCGCATGAGTAATAACCATTCATCTTTCTAAAATACTTAATACTTCGATTCATCTAATGCCTAGTCCAACCCAAACACAACCGGAAACCAGCAGAGCCATGAATCCGTTCGTCGGATTACTCGGGCTCGGCACGATCGTAGCAGGTATTTGGGTCTGGCATCATCTCGACTTCGATACCCAAGATTATTTCGTGGATGAGATCATTCCTATTATTGGTATCGTCACTATTGTCAGTATCGGACTCTTCGTCATCTGGCGAAAATGGCGCACGCGGCAAGATCGACTGAAACTCCGCGACCGCCTCATTCAACGATTTAAAAAAGAACCGTCGCCACACAAACAACGAGATTTGGCCTTTGTATTGGTTGAAGTCAATGAATTCCAAGCACAAGGACTGGAATCGATCGCAGAGCCCATGGCAAAACTCTTTATCTGGACAATGAACACAGCCCTAGGAGATAAGCAACACCGCATCCGGGGAATGGGAGCCAGTTACTTAGGCATTCTCAATCATACTGAGTCCATTCCTCTACTCATTCGATTCCTAGAAGATGATCATGCACATGTCCGCGCCTGTGCGGCATTATCCCTAGGTCGGATGCGAGCCCAAGAAGCAAAAGAAATATTGGAAGAAAAAATGAAGGAAGATTGGGATCAGACCGTCCGCAGTCGCTCCCAGGAAGCGCTGGAAAGAATTAAGTAAGAAGTGAAAAGGGAGAAGCTAAAGAAAAGAAAATCCTTTCCTATTTCTTTGTTTTTTCAGACCTAAGTTCTCACTACTGCCTTTTTACTTTTAAGGATTATTCGAGTTCTTTGTTTAAGGCAGTTTGATCAGCCTTCGTCAGTCGATATCCTTTGTCCATCAGAGTCTGCATCCCGGCCATCAACACGGGAAACTGCATCTCGGGCCGATTGCGCTCAAACATTCCAATGAGCTGGCTCACATACTGATCGACCGATTGCCCGCTGTGGTAGGTCCGACTAAAAGCATTTAACACATCTTGCATTTCTTGGGTACTGTAAGCGTGATTATCATCGCCATCACTCACTAAAGCCATTTGAAAAAATGTCAGACTAAACGAAAGTCGTTGCTGAGTCTTCCCAAATGCGTCCCGAGCCTCCTCTAATCCTGAATATCGTGTTGCGCAATCCGAAGTCGGGTCAGCTTGGGATATGGGCACAAAATGAATCTTCTCTACCGTGGCAGCTTGAGGCGGTTTCTTCCCCATTTTTTTATAGAGCCAAGCCGTACAGGTGTCAGCTTCAGCAAACGCCAGCTTATCTTTGATAATCTGAGCACTAATATGTTGGGTAAAGCCTTGAAACACATCAGAGCCTGGTAAAACCTCTGCGGACGCCGAAGGAGAAGACAGAAGCCCTAAGGCCAAAAAACATGAAACGAATAAACGAATATGCCAGCAGTATTGAACATTCATGACAATGCCCCCATCAGATAATGATCTAGTATATCATCTGCCACTGTCGGTTTTGAATCAAACCTGCCGCTTTACAAAGAACAAGAGCGGGAAGGTAGAATCCCCACGTAGCCATAGTATCTGTTAACGTTCGCACACCAGTGATGAGCAAAGAACATTTCTACGATCTCGGCGACCATGATGCGGTACAACGACACATTAAGCTTGAGCGGGATAAAGCAAAGAAACTCCGGAAATCATCATGGTGGGAAGCACAGATCCAGAATGGCCTCTGTCACTTTTGTCAGCAAACGGTAGGAACAGACAACTTAACAATGGACCATCTTGTCCCTCTTGCACGAGGAGGCAAAAGCACCCGAGGCAATATAGTAGCCGCTTGCTCAGGCTGCAATAAAAAAAAGCAGCTAGAGACCCCCGTTGAAACGCTCTTAGATCAAATAAAAATTCAGACAAACCAGTAAAGGAGATGGGGTGAGCCCACGGAAACTGCGTTTGCGATGGAAGCTAAAATGAAGCATGAAAGCGTGCGGAATGTTGACCTGTTCGCCCCGCCAGCGTGATCAGACCAACTCGAATGTTTGCAGATTGACCCTCTTGTGATGAGCAGGCAGAAACTGCCAAAACGCAATCAACATTGACTGGCGGATGATTTTACTTCCGTAAACCAAAAGCGATGTGTACCTAGAAAACGTACTGGATAAACCACGCTCGAGCCAATCAGTTTCTATTCACAGCCTTTCCGATGAACCTCTGCCATTCCCAAAACCGTCACGCCCATATCGTCGCCTCCCCCTAAGACAGTAGTACCCGCTTTGGTTGATGCTATTTTAGCTTTGCAGTGAAGATTGACATGGCTGGACGCCATCACATTCACCTTGGCCCTTAGGCAGTACCAGCCATTGGGATTCATCAAGGTTATGCCGGATCCGGTCATGACACTGATATTAGATTGGATCAATACTAACTCCGGCTTTTCCGTGGGAGTGGATTCATTAATGTTTTCACCAATACCAAAGATCTTAAATCGCGCTTCCACCGATCTAAATTTAGGATCTTGAGCATCGAAGGGATGGTCAGGCCAGTTGGCTAAACAAGCTCGCACGGCCTCAATATTGTTGGCTGAAGCCACAGTTGGTAAAAAAATCGTGCAGAAAAGAACACATAAAAAAGTAAGCCGCTTCATGATTAGTACCTCAAGCTGTTCAAATAGTAGGATTAATTCATTCGCCCGCATTCTCGCTCTAACAGCTGAATCACAACCGATTGAGGTAGGATACAAAACTTTAAATACAGAGTCCAATGTTAGAAACATTATTGGCAGTAGGCACCAATGGGCGAAGCCCCTTGCTTTCATTACCGACGGACAAGCCGAATCCAGCGCCACATATTGACGAGGCTAAACAGCGAAGAAGCTACATAGGTTAAGGCAGCGGCTTTGAGAATACGTCGGGCACCCTCCATATCGGTCGGAGCCAAATATCCACCTTCTTCAAGGATGGGCAAGGCCCGACGAAAACTGGCATTCCATTCCACTGGCAATGTAATGAGATGCACCAAGGCGGACACACTCATCGTACCGATAGCAACCACGAACACGGCAAGACCCACGGCAGGAATTCTCGTGATCCCAGCTAGAATGGGCATGCCGAGCATTAAGTACGATCCGGCTTTTTCAGCTTTTTG
Organism: Nitrospirales bacterium; assembly: GCA_029261255.1. Taxonomy (GTDB): domain Bacteria; phylum Nitrospirota; class Nitrospiria; order Nitrospirales; family UBA8639; genus Nitrospira_E. Next base: position 33,221 of record JAJDBQ010000208.1, on the reverse strand, counting down.
CGCAAACTTGATGAGTTTGGTCCGATCCTTTAAGAGCGAATATCCGTCATGATCTTGCAAGGCATGGCCCACCTCATGAGCTGCAATGACAGCGGCCGTGAGAGACTTCCCATTAAAATGCTGAGGGGAGAGGCCTACAAATTTTGTTTCGGGATTATAGTGATCTCCCATGGGCGTAGGTTCAACACGAACCTCTTGCAGACCAAAACGATTCAAGAGATGACGTGCCAATTCCCCACCAGTTCCCGGCCAATCTTCACGGGGCTGCCGATATTGCTTAAACACCCACCACACCCACAACTGTGGCCCCAACACCAGCACAATCAAAATCATAGAGATGATAATCAGTCGCATAACAAGTATTTAAGAGAAAACGCGCGCGAGAAAAGGCATTAAAGTGAAGACATTCTCAAGGCAATCTTGGGGCTGTTCAAAAAGACTGTCCAGCAAGGCCGCAACCGCTGGGACGAGCGGAGCGTACGGAGGAGCACGTGAGCACGGCCCAGGGGTGAGAACGCCGCTGGCAGGATTTTTCAACAGCCCCCATTAGGAAGAACAACTCACAATGATTGGGGGGCTATCATCTGGAGCCGGCAGGGCATAGGCTTCCATTCCGGGCTGATCCGTAAAGGGATGACTCAGTAGCTCCAATAATCGGTCGATTTCAGAATAGTCCTTCTCTCGTGTGGCTAACTGAATGGCTCGTTCGGCCACATGATTGCGAAGAACATATTTGGGGTTCACCTGATCCATTCGAACCTTCCGTTCTGCATCCTGGCTTTTTTCGGCTATTAAGCGTTCACGATAGCGAGTAGTCCAATCATCAAAGGCCTCTCGATGGAGAAAGAAATCACGAATGGCTGAATTGCTAGACGGCTCCTCCAGCTGAAAATTCCCCAGGTCTCTAAAGAACGTCGTGTAATCCGTCCGGCTCGAATCCATCAAATTTAGAAGGTCCGTAACCAATTTGTCATCACCGGCATGACTTTCGGTAAACCCTAGTTTGCCTCGCATCAATTCAGCATAGCTCTCCAGCATAGCCTGTTCATACACTTGTGGGGCCATCTTCAATGCATCCTCATCATCGATTAAATGAGACAACGCTTGGCCCAGGGCTCGAATATTCCAATAACCAATATCCGGCTGATGTTGAAAGGAATACCGGCCTTGATGATCAGAATGGTTACAAATGAATGTGGGATCATACCGTTCCAAAAATCCAAACGGACCATAATCCATCGTTAATCCTAATATAGACATATTGTCGGTATTCAGTACCCCGTGCGCCCAACCCACTGCCTGCCATTGGGCGACCATATGCCCAGTCCTTATGGCCACTTCATGCAACAGGCGGGCATAAGGATTCTCGGCCTCTCTGACATGTAGGTAATGATGATCGATCACATAGTCCGCTAAAAGCTTCAAATGCTCATATTGTCGTCGATAATGAAAAACTTCGAACGAGCCAAACCGAACATGTGATGGGGCCATGCGCAATAACATCGCACCTGGCTCTGGCCTTTCTCGCCACACGACTTCTTCCCCGGCCACGATACACAAACTCCGAGTTGTAGGAATGCCTAAGCCATGCATAGCTTCCCCACACAAATACTCACGGATGGTAGAACGTAAAACAGCTCGCCCATCTCCATCGCGTGAAAACCGAGTAATGCCTGCCCCTTTGAGTTGGAGTTCCCACGGCTCACCCTGCTCATTCTTCACTTCGCCCAACATGATCGCGCGCCCATCACCTAACTGGGGGTTATAATGGCCAAACTGATGCCCTGAATAGAGCATCGCAATAGGATCGCTCCCAGGCAGCAACTTAGCCCCACAAAAATATTCCGCAAAATCAGGCCGTGCAAATTCTCCAGGATCTAAATTCAGCAGCTCCGCAGCCGCTGGATTCACACTCACCACATACGGATTCGGAAACGGCGTCGGCTTCACGCGTTCCCAAAACACGTCGGGCAACTTTACATAGGAATTGTCAAATGAGAGATTTTCTAGTTTCAGCATACAACCATTATCCGTAACTGATCGTGTTTGAGCAACCGAAGGGAAGAATACAGGAAACTGAACCAGATGTTGAGCTGTTATGACAAATCAAAGTGTGGAGCCAAGCTAGGAGCCTGGCGCCTCGATCTCAGCTCTTTATACACCTCAGATAATATCGCCGCTTCCAAGATTATCCAAAAAACAAACCATGCACTTCCGATGATCCCTGGGATCCAATAAAGAGGAAATGGCATGGTCACAGCATTGAGAATTGAGCCACCGAGATGATACGCAATAAGGGGTATTGTGGTCAGAAAGACCAACCGCCATCCATTTTCTCGTGAAAGATTCCAAGCACTGAATAGTGTTGGTTTTGCATCAATAGCTATGGCCGGCAATAGAAGACTCACCCGACTTGCTGTATAGAGAAAAATGAAGAATTTAACCAAAGAAACTCCCATTCCAAAAATAAAGCTCCACATTGTTGGTATCCATGTTTTGGGTATTAGCCATTCAAGAAGAGAGTAGTCCATAAAGACAAGATAGTCTCTAACAGATTCAATTCCCGATTCGAGAAAACTCGGTGACCCAATAAAAATTGAATGCAATAGTACAAACATAGCTCCGAGGTAGATAAGAAATGACCACATGAAAAATCGTGTTTCTCGATGACTCCATCTAAAAAAATCAGTCCACCGCTCATATTTTTCTTCCAATAGAATCATTCGATGGAAGCTAAGAGCTAAGAGAGTGAACACCAAGCCGCTCTCTAACCCACCCAACAACGTCGAGACACCAATCCTTCCCTTTACTGGAAGGTCGCTCAGCATGGTCAATATGAAATAGTTCCCTGCTCTGGTAATGACGAACGAGGCAAGACAAAGGATGACCACCCATATCCAGAATTGCTGATTTTGACAAAAAGGAAATCTGAGTGCTTTCTTAAAAATCTTACTAACCGGAAGGGGCCTAATTGTGAGCTGTTGGGCTTTTTGCATCTTTCTCGCCTCTCACTACTTACGTCCTTATCGGCCCATTCCAACCAAACACTTTGTATCGCTTTCGATACGAGGGTGTATCAGTTCGTCTCATGGAACAGAATCAACTAAGCGGGAAGGGTTAATTTCGTAGGTTTTTATGAGATTTAGCACTTATTGGTTCCTGGCGTTGTTCTTGCTTATATCCATGATATAGCGTTTGCATCGTCAAAGAATTCAGCAAGATGTGGGAGTCGAAATGATTCAGATTTGCGCATGGTGCCAACAAGAAGACCAAGGAAACATTCAAGCACAGAAGGCAGATAATCCGCGTGAACAGGTATCACATGGCATTTGCCGATACCATGCCCGTAGTCTTCGCAACGGGTTTCGCCGAACGAACGCCACCTCTCCTCTTCGTCCGCTTCCCGCAATAAGCCATTCTTAATTCTTCAAATCGTTTTTAAAATAAAGTTGAAAGAAAGGGGCTGTTGAAAAAAGCCGCCAGCGGCGTTCTCACCCTTGTGCCACGCTCACGTACTGATCGTACGCTCCGTGCGCCAAGAAGGCCGCGGCCTTGCTGGACGATCTTTCTCGAACAGCTCCAGTCACTGATGTTGCTCGTCTTACCCAAGCATCTCCGGAGCATGGACCTGAATTATTCAACTAGCCTGTTGTGCCTGCTGCGCTTCTATGATGATGGAGGACTGAAAGATCAATGGCGGAAGGGGTAAGGGAAAGAGCAGGAATTGCAAATTTTAGTTGAAGCTTTTTAAGCGGTTCTTGACCATGACAGTTCCCAGAGGTGGTAGGCGGGATGTCCGCCGATGATCAAACCAGGCAAAGACCAATACCCCGAGGACAAGAACTGTTCCTATCACCAACGTTGGTGCATTGCTTCCAATTAAAGCGACTATCGGGGTCATGCGTCGTCTTTCCTCATATCATTGATATTTTCGGTCAGTTAACGAATTTCTTGAGATCTTCTGTCCAGATGAGAATTCTCCCTTGAAGTAGTCACTTACACCTAGGCCTTTAATTCTAATACACCAAATAAAATGTCTGCGTCATGTCATTTCAAACTTTCGCGTCGAAGGAGTGGCCCAGTATAATGCGGCATGACTACAACATCACACCGAAAGATTTACCTGCCATGGGTCAGACCGCGGGTCATTACCTGGTTGATGATCTCTCTGATTTATACTCTTTCAGCGTTTCCAGCTTTGAGTGCCACTCCAACTAGCCTCAATCCAGAACCCGACCTCGATGTTCTCGAAGAAATTATTCATATCCGACATCGTGAATTTCAACCACAAGCCTTGACCATCCCGGTCGGACAAAAAACTCGGTTGGTCTTGAAAAATTTGGATACGGAACTTCATGCCTTCGTTCCCGTTGGCTTATTAGCTGATTCCCATGTCGCCGTGAGCGGCAATGGCGCTCCGCAATTTGCCAAAGAGGGATTTGTCCGGGTACTGCTGCCGACCCGAGGTCAAACGGAAATTGTCTTTACCCCTGTTCGCCCTGGTACCTATCCCTATTTCTGTGATTTACCCGGCCATGTCATGCGGGGTACCATCGTAGTGCGTGAGAATCCCGGTATGGTACAGTGAGCGGTTTACCCTAGGGGCAAGCCCTGTGGCCATCAAGAACCATTTAATTTTTAACCTGTTTATCTGAGGAGTTTGGTTCCATGAGTACAGTTCGCCAACAACTGATTGTGAACGATATCCCCCAAAACGATTCCAGCGTTTCCCGCGTAAGTCATTCATCGCGCGAAACCACACAAGCCAAGTGGCTCATCATCCTTTGCAGTTTCTTTCTTTTGCCGACCACGTTTGCGTGGTCTGGAGACAATGCCCCTGCGAACCAAGACACATTAATGACCACCATCCATGAGTATGCGCATGCCGTTGGCAAAGACGATCGTGTGGCAGCTGGGCAACGAGATTTTGTGTGCCTGATGAAAATGGCGAAGCAACAACTCTTCGTCGATGGAAAATTCCCTGAGGCTCTGAGCCCCATTTATGAATCGTGTGCTCAACGGCGAAAAGAGGCACATGCTCATATCGTGAACCACCATGACGGGGGGCTCGATAATATTTGGCCCGGCCCTGGAAAGTTAGTGGATTTCGAAGATTTTCGACGGTTTTATATTTCTGAAACAGCGACTAAACAATTAGCGCCTTCATTCTTTGTGATGTATGACATCGCCCGACATGAACCAGAGCATCCATTTACCATTGAAGCCGTAGAATCAGGAACCTTACCTCACGCATCCTTTCCGTCTCCTGATGAGAGCACCGTTCATGCCGCTCCAACTTCGTTTGTCATCACGACGGTCACATATCCCAACCCGTTAACAGCCCCCGTTTCTAATGGACCCGGAGCGGCTGATTGGGTCGTCCCTTACAAAAAAGTGCAGCGTGTCGTGCAATCGGTAAAAGTAAAATGGGTTGTGCTTTCCGATCTCAAGCAATTGGGATTTCCAATCGATCAAGCCGTGTTAGATCTTCCACTTGACGGACCTCATGGCACCACGATTCCTTTCGTCATGGATTCAGGCGGCCTCGTCCCACATTCGACAACATGGTTTGGGCCTGATGATCAAATAGAAGCCGCCCTCGCTGGCGTGAAACAGGCACAAGCTACAGGAAATCGCTTAGATGCCTTGATGCAACTCAATCGTGTCTTAATGATTGCGCCAAATAACCACCAGGTGTTGAGTGTCTTCGCCAATCAACTGTACCAAGGACTCTTGAGCTACGGAGGCCGCCTGAGTGGCGTGACCATCGAAGACGCCCTTTTGTCTCAGCGATTCAATGAAATGTATTGGACGGTGAAATCGCAAACAGACCGCTTTGATTTAGGCTTAGGCATGGTGACGGGCGGAAAGGCGGAACCAACGCCTGCTGACTATTTGTATCGCATGATTCCAGTCATGGAAGCGCTCGCATCCCTTGAACCTGGAGATTTCGACAACCGCATGCATCTGATCTCGACGTATCGCTGGAATAATGATCAGCAGGCCGCGTTGTCATCACCACAAGAACTGTTAGCGGAAGTGCCGTCGGAACAAGACGAAATGCGTGCCACCGTGCTCCTGGAATTGGCTTGGGCTCGCATCGGAAAAGTTGCCTGGAATCGGCATTTTGACGATCCGGATATTCGCAAGGGCTACAATGAAGCCAAGCAGGCACTCGATATGACCAACAATCCCATGAATAAATTCACCGCGACCTATGCCATGGCCTACAGCCTCGCCTTTCACATTCCACGTGATAATGAGGCCATGCTCGATCTGTTGAAACAAGCCAAGGGTTGGTATGAAAAAATCCCTGGGGCCAACCCACAAGGTTGGGCCTATATGCTGGAGAACGATACACTCGCGGGTATCGTCAAGACAGACCCAGCATTCAAATCATTATTAGCAGCACAATAAATCCGAAACAGCATTGAGCAAGACTCGTGAAAGATAAGGCGTGAGGATGAAGATCAAATTATAATTTTTCGATTTGATTTTCCCCTCACGCCTAGCAGTTCAGTGCACACTCGTCTCCTTCAGCCTTCACGCCGATTTCCATCCATCTCATGGAATTAGATTTCCGAAAAAATCCTGCCATCCTCAGCAACATGCTGGATGTCATGGCCGATGGCGTGTTCACCGTGGATGCCAAAGGACACATTGTCGCTTGGAGCACCGGCGCGGCGCGCATCACCGGCTATACCAGCGATGATGTAATTGGACAATCCTGCCACATCTTAGAAGGCCAGAATTGTAAGGGGTTTCGTGTCCTCACAGAATTCCTCGACAATCCCTCGCCGTATCCATGGGGCATCTGCAATCAGGAATGCAAGGTGTTAGGCAAAGACGGGCGAGAGCTCTATCTTTTTGGCAATGTCTCTATTCTTAGGGATGAGCAAGGTCAGGTCGCCGGTGCGGTAGGGACGTTTACCGACCTCACTGCATTTATTCTCAACAACCAAAAGATCGCCGTCTTAGAAGAGCAAACAAATTCACGTGAGGCTTTTCAGCAACTCATTGGGAAAAGCCCAGTCATGCAAGAAGTCTTTCGTCGACTACGGCTAGCCGCCCAAAGCGATGTAACGGTGTTACTCACGGGAGAATCCGGGACTGGTAAAGAGTTAGCCGCCCGAGCTGTTCATGCTCTGAGCGCCAGAAAAGACAAGCCTTTTTTTGCCATTAACTGTTCGGCCATTCCTGAAACATTGCTAGAAAGCGAATTGTTCGGCCACGTCAAAGGCGCGTTCACCGGAGCCATTCGAGATAAGATCGGCGTGTTTCAAGCCGCAGATGGCGGGACTTTATTTCTGGATGAAATCGGAGACACCAATCCTTTACTTCAACTCAAACTGCTACGGGTGTTACAAGAAAGTGAAGTGAAACGGGTGGGGGACGACCATGCGATAAAAGTAGACGTCCGTCTCATTACCGCCACGAATCGAGACTTACAAACCTTGATGGCCGAGGGCACGCTGCGGGAAGACTTCTATTACCGTATTCATGTGTTTGAAATTACACTCCCACCACTTCGAGAACGTCGCGTAGACATCCCACTCTTGGTCAACACATTCATGGAAGAAAATACCAAGACGTTCAAACGCGACGTGAACGAAATCGCACAAGATGCCTTGCACCGACTTCAAGAATATGGATGGCCAGGCAATGTCCGCGAATTAAAAAATGCCATCGAGCATGCCTTTGTGACAGTCGCTGATAACTGCATTACCATTTGGGACCTTCCTCAAGAAGTCCAGAGACTTTCCTCGAAGGCGGGTCTCTCTTCAACCACTTCGTCCTCTCTCGACCCTGCTGAAGAAGCAGGCATTCTAAAAGCCATGGAAGAAGCCAACGGGAATAAAACCAAAGCAGCCAAACTGCTCGGAATTAGTCGAGTAACCCTTTGGAAGAAGCTCAAGCAACTCAAGGTTCCTTAACGCTTCTTCCAATTTCATCCCCATCATCAAGCCAATACTTTCCCCTCTAGACACAGCCCCCTATGTGGTTACTTTCGATGACAAAGAAAGGACGACTTCACCTCTATTTCTGCATACCCAGACTCGATCATGTTTTACCTTTGAAAAAACCTACAATTAGAATGTAAGTCAATTCAGGTTCTCCCTCAACAATCACCAACTTGTTAAAGTCCATTATTGAGGAAAACTCTCTACAAAACACTGCGCTATTTCCAGATTTTGCTCTCTGTCATTTCATCTTACTTCCCAAGAAAACCCTCCTCCTTTTCTTCAGCGCCAAGAAAGAGCAACAAGACCAAGCCTAGGGGCACCAAATATCTAATTAGATACAGTGTTGTATCTGTTTAGATATTTCTCGAACTGCTTCTTATCCATGTTCCATCAGTCTGACCCTCGAAATACGATCTGAAAATGTTCTATTAAATCAGCAGTATAGAAGCCCACAAAGCCATTACCCTGTCGCTTCACGGCTTAGGCACTAGTTTTGCTGATCTACATCATTCATGGTCAATTCTTTTTCTTATTCTTACTAGGAGGTGTCAGCATGGAATCGCGCAGTAAAGTTAAACGAGAAAGCAAATATGAATACACCGACAAACTCTCAGAACGTACCTGTAAATTTAAACCTGTCGATGATGAGATTGTTGCGACATTCAATCAGGAGGCATCTGATGATGTTGCAGCAACCCTACTTTCAAGAGAGGATAGTGCCGTGTCCCAACTCTCTCCACAGGATGGGTTCGCCATCCTCCGCGTCGGAGATGAGACCGCAGCCCTCTCAACGATGGATTCACTGGAAGGAGGGGGCAATATCGCCAATGTCATTCCGGTCATGATGGATGAAGATGGAGGACGACGGTATTTCATCCCTGATGAATTTACCGTTCAGTTTGCTGAGAAGATTCAGGAAAAGAAAGCGCAGGACATTCTTTCTGAGCGTGGAATGAATATTGTGACCAAACAACGGACGGATGGGTATTACACCATTAGTGTTCCGGAAGGAAAAGGGCTGTTCCAGTCCATTGGCGAACTAAGCAAATTGAAAGAAGTGGTGTTTGCCGAGCCTAGCGAAGTCGGCGTTGACGATCTATTGGGGTCCTCAACCAAAAGTAGGGTGAAGGGTGAATATACGGAAAACTCCCTCAAAGAAGAAGGCCTGCAAATTGACAAACTCTTCGATGAAGACTTTGAAGAGACATCTTTAGACAATGAGACAGGAGACCTCACTGAAGATGGATTGGAGAATGAGCCCGAGGCAATGGATATCGAAGCTGAATCAGATTTACTCGCCCTACCCACTGATGCGGCATTTGGACGTCTATGGGGGCTTCACAATACTGGTCAATCGGTTAATGGATCAACAGGCTCCGTCGATGCGGATATTGATGCTCCACAAGCCTGGAATATTACGTCTGGGAAAAAGAATGTCGTGGTTGCCGTCATTGATACTGGCTGTGATCTCGATCACCCAGATCTCAAAATCAACATTCTTCCTCGGGGAAACGAGGACTGGGATTTTGCAGCATCTGATAGCGTCCCTTGGGACTCAGGAACACATGGCACCCATGTAGCTGGAACTGTAGCCGCTCGACGCAATACCAAAGGTGTTGTTGGTGTTGCCCCTTCTGTTTGGGTCATGCCTCTACGAGTCAACCTAACTTCTGGCAAAAATCAGAACAGAGCTGACGCAATTAACTATGTCGCCAAGCTAGCCCTGAAGTATAAGAACAGCCGGCGGTATGTGATCAATTGTTCATGGAGAATGAGCGGTCATCATTCTGGCGTGTTGTTCGCTATTCGAAATGCGGTAGCAAAAAATGTGGTGGTCGTATTTGCAGCGGGAAATGCTAACAGCAACATTGATGTGACGCCGCAATATCCAGCCATTTACCCAGAAGTGATTGCCGTAGCCGCCACAGATCAGCGTGACGAACGTGCTTCGTTTTCAAACTATGGGAAAAAAGTTGATGTTGCCGCACCTGGGGTCAATATCTACTCAACCGTACCCAACGATACCTATGGGTTCAAAGATGGAACGTCAATGGCCTCTCCTCATGTCGCAGGGCTTGCGGCACTGATATGGTCAAAAAATCTAGGTCTCTCGAATAGTGAGGTGAGAAAATGCATTGAGAATACGTGTGACAATATCGATTCCAAAAATCCAGCCTATACGGGGTTACTAGGCAAAGGCCGGATTAATGCCTATCGAGCGTTACTCCATACACCTCCTCCAAAGCTCAAGGCAACACTGTATCGCAAGTTCAAATTCCCACAAAAGAATGCCGGATCGAGCACGGGATTAACCTTTATCCCAAACTTCCCCCTCCCTTTTTGGGGAAGGCGTCCGGTTGTGCTTTTCCTAACGCAAAAAGCTGGGAGTGAACGTATATATTTCCTTGACCACCTCAATGGAGCGGTGCGACGTTCTATCGACCCTGCTTCGAATGACACTATTGGGAGTCTAGCGTGGGATGGATCAGCCATTCGTGCAGCCAATGTCACAACGGGGGCTGGCTCAATCAACCGAATCAATATGTTCAATGGCTCGCAAATAAGCTCGATTCCTGCCCCAACAGGAAGAGGGGAAGGGTTGGTGGTCGTGGGATCAAGGATTTTCTATTCCACGATATCCCAGATTCATATGCTTCAGGCTTCAACAGGACAAGTTCTTCGCTCCTTCCCTGCTCCAGGTGGTGCATGCCGAGGATTAACATACGGTCGAGGATTCTTGTTTAGTGCAAATTCCACGACCGGAAAGATCACGGTATTTAACCCATGGACACTACAGATTCGTGGGGTCATCGATGCCCCAGGGGGAGGCACTCGACAGGCTGAAGGAATTGCATTCGATTCCCTTCGTCGAATACTCTATGTCGCCAATCAGAGTGAAAATCAAATTTACGCTCTGCGGATATCAGGCATATAATTGAGAAGAGGAATTCGTCTGTAATGATGAGAGCCACCACATGCACAAGGTTGAAACGTCATGGACTATTGCGCTAAAGGCAGAACAACAATACTGTTCATGCTTCTGCTCGTCCTGACATCTTGTGCTGCCTCTTCAGGAGTTAATGTGGGAAACAACGTGCATAAGGGTGGTTTGAGCCAAAACATTGAAAAGCTCGACCACCCTTTGCAATTTCACCTTTTTCTCTGGAAAGATCATCAACCGGGGGGTGAAACGAGGATACCCCTGAACCTTACGCTTCAGATCAAAGAAAAAACTGGTGGGAAATTACCTGAAGGTCTGCTTATCGAAAAATTTGTTTTACAAAAACTGTTAGAAAAATGGGTCATTGATCTTTCTCAGGGCTATCGCCAGAATTCTTCATACCAGGAAATTAACGCAAGCACTGATAGCTCTTGGCCTATTGGCTCCACAGTTAATGCTCATCTTCTGATTCGAACACCACAAGGAATTCAGCCTGTGACGATTGAAAACGTTGTCATAAAAAAAGTGGAATAGCTCTTCATAGCTTGGATCTAGGTTCTTCACACATATCCCTGGATGTTTCCGTAGAATTTATGGGAATGACATGTGGACCAATCAACTACATCCCATTGCTTTGAGCGGCAACTCCTAAGGAGAAGTCGGATCATTAAATCGCATCCCTGCCAATTAGCTGTATCAGCTCTCACTGAATTCTATTAAATAATGAGCTCCGATCGAATGATCTGTTTTACACGAATCAATCTCCACTTCATCGCCAGGACCCATTGAGTGCGCCTGAGATTTAGGCCTAAGTTTCCAAGAGACGACTCCAAGCTCCCGCTCAAACCCTGAGTTCTTCGACAACCTCTCAGATCTTCCTTCTGCTAAAACGTTAAGTCGTTAAGTTAACAGTTAACGCATTCTGTTCATTCTTTCCGTTAATGACACATACTGGCACGTCTACAATCTTGGCATTAAATATCATAAGTTATTGTTTTTATGTAATATTTAATCATTTAAATGAAATAATATGGTCATGGCATAAGGGTTGCTCTATATAAGAATCATGACGTCATGAATTTGAGTGATCGATATTCGCTTGAGATGAAATTTTCCGGAGATACTGAAGCGATCTCCACCTGAATAGACAACAAACATACATAGGTAAAGGGGAAGAATACATGACAACAACGTTGCTCGATCAAGAACAAATTCCTGAAACATCCGAGGCAAACAACATTCCCCTTAGTCAGGACCTTGACCCTTTGTATGTGGATGTCCGAACACCTCAAGAATTTGAGAATGTACATATTGCTGGAGCGAGAAATATTCCCTTACCAGACTTGCATGCTTATATCGACGAATTGAAAACGCTCGCGCAACAACGCCCCATCAAGTTGGTTTGTCGCACTCAAAATCGAGTGAAAATCGCCTATGATTATTTGACGAATAATGGGGTGACGCAATGCGAAATTTTGGAAGGCGGCATCACCGCGTGGGTGAATCAGGGAAAACCCGTCATCAAGGGCCAGCAGGGAATTTCGTTAGAAGGTCAAGTTCGAGCCATAGCAGGTGGATTGATCATGCTAGGCGTGGCCTTGGGCTTTACGGTCCATGAGGGATTTTATCTCCTTCCCGCTATCATCGGAGCCGGACTGGTTCACGCCGGAGTGACAGACTCCTGCCTCATGGGCATGTTCTTATCCAAGCTCCCGATGAACCGAATCAAACATTCCCCCTCGACATCAACGAAGAAAGGAGATTCATTATGAATTGTCCACGATGCGAAGGATTATTAATGAGCGATCAAGTCTACAACGCAGATGAAGCCATGCATGTACTGGCCGTATGGCGCTGCCTTAACTGTGGTGAAAACTTTGACTCCATGCTTCTTCAAAACCGAAAGAAGCAAAAAGAGCATGGGATGCCGCCACGCTCAAAGTCAACAAATTGGCTCGACCAAAGAAGCCCATTGGCTATCACAAAATAGAACGCCTATAATTTTGAATAGTCCTTTACAAGGAATTCAGGACAGTCCATCACATATTTCTATCAAGGAGGTCGCAATGCACCGTTCAATCCGTTCACTAGCATTCGTAGGGGCTTTGAGTTTTCTGGCGATGGGGTGTATGACCACCCCAGCCATGAGTGAGGGGGGGAGCCCAACCGATGGATATAATATTCATGTTCAAGCCCCACATATGATGGCTGACGGAACCGTTGGAGGTCCCTACCATCATTATTGCAAAGGGATCTCACCTGAAGTCCTGCAATGTCAGCTCTATGAATCCACCGATTCGAATGCCAAACTAGTGGCCATTGAATATTTTATCGGGAAAGAACTTGCCAGAAAAAATGTGCCGTTAGTTCAATGGAATAGAGCATTCCATGACCACCAAGTTGAGATTGATACCGGTCGTGTTCAAATTCTTGATATTGAGGATCCAGCCAAAGTCAAAGCCATTGCCGAAGCCGCTGGGAAAACTGATGGGGTCATTATTCATCTTTGGGGTAAAGATAAAGTTGTTCCAGACGGGACAGTCTCCATACCCACCTCACTCGGCCACGTTTTCCGAACAGAATAACCTCACGCCACAGGGAGAGCGAATGAAGCTCTCCCTGTGTTCTCTCAAGCCTGTATAAAGGAGTAGTGCTGATGCCTTGGATAATAGGAACGCTATGTTTTTTCAGTCTCTTGCTCCAGAGCATTTTACCTTTGACAAGTGAAGCGGCTGACCCGCAAGTGTTAAAGCAAAGAGTGCCTCAAGACCAAATAGCCGAAGCGCAAGCCTGGGTAAATCCGTTCCCCTCAACACCTGAGAATATCGAGAAAGGGAAAAAGCTTTTCCATGGAAAAGCATTCTGCGTCACCTGTCATGGGCGTGACGGGAAGGGCCTCGGAAAGATTCCAGGGTTAGTGGGGAAACTTCCAAGAAATTTTACTGACAAAGACTGGCAGGCGGCTCGAACAGATGGGGAATTACTTTGGATCCTGAAAAACGGAAGCCCCGGTACAGCGATGGCGCCATTTATCCCACTTGTCCTTAGTGAAGAGGAGGCCTGGCATGTGTTATTATACGTGAGGGCATTTGGCAAATCGTAACCCAAAAGGGGGGACATGACCCATGACAGGTTTAGCCTTATTCGCATTTTCCAGCTGGCTTGTATTGACTTCCGTTCCCATCTCGAATCCCGCCTTCCAATCCTTACCTCCCGAACCCGATGAAACCACGCGTATCGACGAAATCTACGATCAAGAATCTCGTCTCTTTCTTTCTCTCTATTCCTTAGACGGCGACGGAAAAGTCGATTACGTCACAGGCCGAACCGTTCAAGGACACAAACGTAGTTCCTACGGTAATCCCGTCTACTTTCTGCCAGAACATCCAATTTTTTATTGGTGGAACCATACAATGTTCAACGATCCCCAACTCGATGGGGTGAACGGCAATGAATTGGTCTACCAAGAAGACACCGAGTTTGATATCACGCGCTATAAGCCCTGCGTCTTCAACGGCCAGCCTTGCTGATCGTCTTTATTCTGTAAAATAACGCTGAATACTTCTGCGATAAAAGTTCGGGGAAAATTTTTGTCTTTGGCCAGACAGGGAACGTTCGATTGGTATCGAGACCTTGATTCTTCCATCTAGACTTTTGGAAATTCTCCAGGAAATTCCTAACAATTTCACTAGACCAAATATGAGACAGATCGCCTACCTCATCGTCATTCTATTGTTTCTGCCAACATTCATCGGAGCAGAGGATCTTCCCGATCCAGTGTTCTACAGAAACGCCGGAGTTGAAATTGAATTCAGAATCCTCCTTGAAGATCAAGAAAATATCCCATGGATTCTGTTGCAGGATCATGATGGCATGCCTCAAAGAGCTTCTAAAGAAATTGTCATAAGTAACGAAGATATCGTAGGTTTTACGACTTATGACTTTGAACCTCTTTTTGAAGATGACAAAGGGTTCATCATGCATTTCAATCCAGATTCGTGGCGGAAAATTCGTGAAGTCACGGGACGTCTCAAGAACAAACGTATAGCATTAGTAAGAGATGGGATAATTTTTTGGTCTCCTACTATGCATGAAGCACTTACTCGATCTGCCGTAATAGAGGTTGGTGGTGAGGAAACATCTGTTGCAGAGTTACTTAAAGATCTCCCCACGGAAAAATTCCCAGAACGTCTAGGCTCCAAGACTCTTTATGAACAGTTTATATTTGACTGGATGGAAATTCATCCTGACGATCTTGATATTAAAAACAGCTTACGTGATTTAAACACCCCCAAAATATACGAAAAATTCCTTGTCAGCTGGGTAGAATCACACCCCGAGGATTGGAAGACAATGTACGAATTAGTGAGTTACTATTTTGAAGAGAAAGATCAGCATGACATCAACAAGGCTCTACCATTTGCCAAAAAACTTGTGAAATTAAGACCCGAAGATTCTCAAATGCGAGATCGCTTAATACAGTGCTACCTATTGATGAGCAATAATGAAAAAGCGTTGGCAACAGGCATACAGGCACTTCCGCATACTCCGAAGAGTGAAAAAATGTTTCTACATCGCATGATAGGGGAAATTCAATTTAAAATGGGCCACAAGAAAGAAGCGCTCGAAAGCATTGAGGCTTCCTTGGAGAGTATGAAACAAACGGAGTTCACCACCCCACATAAATCATTAGCCAAAATCACCGGAGTCGTTCTCCCCAAAAAAGAAGAGATGATACAAGAGACAGTGGATCGCATCGATTTCATCATGGCACATTGAATTAGTTGAACGCATTGAGGAAAGTCGATGGCACACTTTAATTCTGATGGATTAACTCGCAGACGACTGCTCCAAACAAGCCTCGTTGTGGGAGGGCTGAGTGTTCTCGGAAAACAGTCCGTCTTAGCAAGCTCACCAAAAAGCATCGAGCTTCCATTCAGTCGTGGAGATCGACCTCTTGTCACGTTTCCTGAAAAGCGTCCATTGATGGTCATGACTACACGGCCACCACAATTGGAAACACCTTTTCCAATTTTCAATGATGATGTGTTTACTCCGAATGATGCTTTCTTTGTTCGCTGGCATTTAGCCAATATTCCCACTTCAATTGATCTGCAAACATTTCGCTTAAGCATTCGAGGGCGAGTCAAACAGCCCTTATCTTTCAGCCTCAAAGATTTACAAGAACAATTTGAGCCGGTAGAGATAGCGGCGGTCTGCCAATGCGCAGGAAATAGTCGTGGTTTTTCTGAGCCTCGCGTGGCTGGAGGGCAGTGGGGGCATGGAGCGATGGGCAACGCCCTGTGGAAAGGTCTTCGACTGCGAGATCTATTAGAAAAAGTTGGAATAGAAAGCGATGCCCAGCATGTCCGATTTGACGGGTTAGATCGTCCCGTTGCAGATGGCACACCAGATTTCCTGAAATCTCTACCTCTAAATGATGCCACAGCCGACAGCGTGATTGTGGCTTATGCGATGAATGGCGAGCCTCTACCCATTCTCAACGGCTTTCCTCTTCGTCTCGTCGTTCCCGGATGGTATGCCACCTATTGGGTGAAAATGCTCAATGATATCGAAGTGCTCAATCAAGAAGATCACAAGTTCTGGATGGATCCTGCCTATCGCATTCCTGACAATGCTTGCGGATGTTTAGAGCCAGGAGAAAAAGCTAAGGATAAAATCCCCATCTCCACGATGAAGGTTCGGTCTTTTATTACCAATATACATGATGGTGCCACTATAGATATCGGCACCAAGATACTCGTTAAAGGTATTGCCTTCGATCAGGGATATGGCATTGATCAGGTCTTGTTCTCTTCAGATGGTGGCCAGCATTGGAAAGCCGCCAAACTTGGAAAAGATTATGGCGATTTTTCTTTTC
Source organism: Nitrospirales bacterium (assembly GCA_029261255.1). Lineage (GTDB taxonomy): Bacteria > Nitrospirota > Nitrospiria > Nitrospirales > UBA8639 > Nitrospira_E. The sequence continues at coordinate 16,435 of JAJDBQ010000208.1, read as the reverse complement.
GCCAATGGGAAATTGCGGTCTCATTGAAACCAGTACAATCATATCAATTGCAATCGCTGGCAATTAATAGAATTGGTGAGTCTCAGCAACTGCATCCCAAATGGAACCCGAATGGATATTTACGGAATGCCGTTGAGGCTATTCACGTGCGGACCCAGGGGTAATTCGTCCATGATTGCAAGACTTCTACGTTCCCTCCTGATTATAGGAACCCTCTTGGTGAGTTTTGAAACGGTGAGTTTTGCTCAAGAGATGACCAATTCACCTCGCAGCATCACACTTCCCACTGATCCCTTTTCTTTTCAATCCGGTGCAGGCCAGGAGATCGCTAACTCATATTGCGTCATTTGCCACTCAGCCGATTACATCTACATGCAGCCCGAACATTCTCAGAAAAAATGGCAGGCTATCATCACCAAAATGAAACATGTCTTTGGCTGCCCAATACCTCAAGACCAAATTACCCCCTTGGCGGCCTATCTTTTCCAACAAAATTCTGTCTCGCCACCCACTCAGTAATTTCTTTCGCTAAAGTCTATGGTATAAAGAACCTCTCGATTATTTGTGTCACTATTGTCTAGCGACAATCTGTCAGGCATGGTCAAAAAAGTCCGCCCAGCAAGGCCGCAGCCTTTTTGACGCGCGGAGAGTACTCTCAGTACGCGAGCACGGAAAAATGGCGACCTGCCTATGCGAAGCCGCTTCGGCAGGCACCGAGCCATTTGCCTGTCAGCCGCAGCCTTGGCGAAGGCTGGCGGATTTTTTCAACATGCCCTCTCGCTGAAACTTTCTTCAATGGAATTCCACTACATCCTCGCACTATTATCTGGTGGCCTGATCGGATTATTACTCGGCTCGACTGGCGGAGGCGGATCATTGGTTGCGATTCCCTTGTTAGTATATGTGGTTGGGATTCCGGTTCAAACGGCTAGCGCAATGTCACTCATCGTCGTCGGTTATTCCGCTTTGTTTGGCGCATGGCAGGAAAGCCGACACAAGCGGGTGCATGTCCCCGCAGCATTAGTATTTAGTTTAACTGGGGTATTGGGGGCATGGATTGGCGCCCAGGGGCATCAACTCGTCTCGGAAACCATAGTATTATTTTTATTTGGAAACCTCTTGCTGTTTATGAGCTTCTGGACGTTTTGGCAACCGCAAAACGATTCAAGTGATGATACAGCTTCAGGATGCGCCAAACATTTCTCCTGGCCCTGCGCGTTGAAGGCCTCAGCTATAGGCTGGGGGGTCGGGTTACTCACAGGGTTTTTTGGCATTGGTGGAGGATTTCTGATTGTGCCAGCCCTGATGCTCCTTTTGGAATTTCCTATCCGATTAGCAATTGGCACGTCATTTTTAATTATTGCCCTGATTGCAACGGGTGGAGTCATTGGACATTTATCTCTCGCATCCCTAGATATTTTTTTAACGGGGTTGGTGTTAGTCGGAAGCGTTTTGGGATTGGTCTTTGGGTCTAAGGTAACTCGATCAATTTCCTCTCATCACCTCAGACGATGTGTAGCTATCCTTATTGGCGTCATCGGGTTGGGACTCATCCTAGATAATGGCTGGCACCTCATCTTTTAAGTCAGTCATACATCTTATTTTAAAAAATCGTGATTTCTTCAATGACCTTGCCGGGTTTCGCCCCGGCAGGCGAGGTCCTTTTGTTTCGGCAAAAGGACCCAAAACCATTGATGCCCAGGCTGGTTTTAGGACATGATGGAACCGGCGCGTAGGTAGTGTGGGGCGAGCCAACTCGCTTCGCTCAAACAAGGCCCGCCCTTACGAGACGCCCCTCTCCGATAACCAGCCTGCAGCCATCGGAACAAAAAAGACCTGTATGGGAAAACAAAAATTATCTGAAAGGACTATGGGGCTGTTGAATATTTCTCAAAAATAGCTCGAAATGCTGTAGGAAATTGTGTTGTCAGCAGCTGACGGGAATGGTCAAAAAAGTCACCCAGCAAGGCCGCAGTCATTTTCGCGCGCGGAGCGTACACTTCGTACGTGAGCACGGGAAAATGGCGAGAACGCCGCTGGTGGCTTTTTTCAACATTCCCACTACGGAATATTAGGGCCTGGTTTACTCTCCACCCTCACCTGGTTGGTTCGTTCGTAATAGTCTTTCCGTAAGTCATCCAGCGCCATTTCGACTTGAGGTGCTTCAAGTCCCATATGAAGCAAGGCTTCACGCGCAAGTTCTGCGCTAGCTTCCAGGGTCTCCGAAACAGTGGAGTGAGCCCCAAGTGCTTTAAGAGCCTGACATCTCATCATGTCATGCCCGCGCACAAAAATCGGAATAGCTGGATAGGCCGCATGAAGAGAGGATACCACTCGCTCAGAGACCTCCGGACTATCAATGGCCACAATCACAAGGGGGGCATCTGCAACCCCAGCCACCCTAAAAATCTCGGCACGCTTGAGATCTCCGTAATACACCGGTTTCCCTTCTGCGCGCTCGCGATCCACCAGATCGGCACGACCATCAATAGCCACATACGGCACCTTCATCGACTCCAGAATAAAGCCAACCTTACGGCCCATTCGTCCAAAACCAATAAGAAGGACGGGCTTGGCGTCTTGCTCTATCCTGCCAATTTCAAACTCGGGTATGGGAGTGCTCCCTTCACGAGTAGAGAAAAATATCCGGAAAGCGGCTTTCTCTAGCGCTGGGGTGGCCAGCATACTCAGGAGGACAATTATCAGAAGATGTTGGAATAGTGTTGCATCTAAAAGCCCTACGCCTTTTGCTAAGGCGAACAGCACCAAAGCAAATTCACCACTTTGAGCCAGGAGCAAGGCGATCGAAATCGATGCCTTGTTTTCTATGCCAAACAGACGTGATAAAGGCCACAGAGTGAGAAACTTCCCAGCAATTAAGACCACCACAATACCTAAAAGGATAAGAGGGTTAGCAAAAAAGAGGGTGAGATTTAAGGACATGCCCATGGACATAAAAAACAGTCCCAGCAATAAGCCACGAAAGGGCTGAATTTCAGCAATAATCTGGTGGCGATAGGATGAATCAGCAATCAAGAGGCCAGCAGTAAATGCCCCCATCGCCATGGACAGGCCAATACGTTCCATGACTTGCGCTGAGCCCAAAACCAACAATAGCGCTGATGCGGTAAATATTTCTGGAGAACTAAACCGTGCCAGTCTATTCAGGAGGGGGTTCAAAATGTAACGGGCTATTGTAATAATGAGAACGAGAATAACGAGTGCCTCGGCGAATGCATAGAACACGTCTTCCGCGATGGTTAACTCCGGTGTGGCCATCAAAGACACAAAAGCTAAAAGTGGGACCACCGCCAGATCTTGTAACAGTAAGACGGCCACAGCGGGTCTGCCGTATTCTGAAGACAGCATCTTCTTTTCCGTGAGCAATTGAAGAACAAACGCCGTTGAAGACAGGGCTAACGCTGCTCCGATTAACAGCGAAATTCCCCACGAAGTTTGAAGGGTGGCATGGACAATAAACGTGAGTATCCCTCCAGTGATGAACACCTGAAGCGAGCCCAGTCCTAACACCAGCCCCTTCATCTTCCAAAGACGAGAGGGGTTAATTTCTATCCCAATCACAAACAACAAGAGCACAACACCCAACTCCGCAAGGTGCGAAATCTCATCATAATTCTCGATAAATCCCAGCCCCGATGGCCCTAAGACAATCCCCGCCACCAAAAATCCCGGGATCGCCCCGAGACCTATCGCTTGAAACAACGGGACCGCAATCACCGCCGCCGCTAACAACACAATCGTATCTGTCAAATATTCCGTATTCACAAACAGATTCTCATCTATTGTCTATCCCCCCGACAAGAGAACCCTTCGGGACGGTTGAAAAAAAGCGCCAGCGGCGTTCTCGCCATTTTGTCGTGCTCACGTACTGTCGTACGCTCCGCGCGTCAAAAGGGCTGCGGCCTTGCTGGACGAGTTTTTTTGAACTGCCCCCGAGATCTCTGATCTGCCACGTGCCTGTAGAGAACGGACCAACTCGCGGAGTTTATCCTGAGCAATGTCGAAGACCTCAAGCAAGAACTACCCATTATAAAGGCGTCCCTTCTTAGAACCAGAAGGCAGGCATCAGAAAGAGAAGAAAAACTTGAACAGGGAAGAGAAAAGTGAAGACGAAAATAAATTGGAATCGCATTCAAAAGACCAATACGGTCCAAGAGGAGAGGAGATGGATCAGAGCAACTGATAGAGAATCTGTGGGCTGGTGGGAGAAAATTCCTTATCCGTTAAGGCTTTGAGGGATCCACAGATGGAGAAAAACCTGCGTTAGAACCTGTTTGGATGGGCCGTGGTTGGCCTGATCAGGATCTCAGATAGTTCTTGCAGCCAATAGAATCAAAAAATATTGATAGGCAAGGAGGACTATTCCTCCGCACCAATTCCCCTAAGATACTCTGTGATTACCACTTCGTTGCGGCTCATTGCTATTCCCAATGGGGTTTTATTTTTTTTGTCCCTGACATTGACCTCCGCCCCTGCCTCAACCAGAAAGCGAACGATCTCTATGCGATAATCGTATATTGCCGCATTGTGCAGTGCTGTTCTGCCGTCTTTTCGCCGGTGATTCACCTTAGCGCCAAATTTTACGAGGAGTTGGCATGCTTTGATCTTATTCCCGTCAACACAAAAGAACAGCGGGGTTTCTCCTCCGATGTTTTCTAGGTTGACATTCTTTTTTTCGCTCACGTGTTCTTCCAATTTTGATAGGTCACCTTCGCGTGCGGCAAGATGAATGACCCGGTTCTTTCTTCCCCAATCATATGGAGAAACCCATCCTATTGTTTGCCTGATCCCTGCCACGGTTTTAAAGACAAAATCATTAAATCCGAGCGAAGTAAATGCGGAAAAATAAAACAAAGGAATAGGAAGTGTCAGTACGATCGCCGCCCAGAAAAGTGGTTTAGAGTGTTTGACAAGGTAAATGGCAAAAAAAGATAACCCTCCGATCACCGGAGAATAAATGACAAGTCCGATACCCCCTTGCGCATCGGCTTGAGCGAGCCAACACAGATAGAAAAAAAGTAAATAACAGATTAATCCGGCAATCGCTGAGCATGAAAGTCTCACGACTGTTTGCAATGTTCTCATCGGTAGTCTCACTTGATCGAAGATTAAATATGAAACAGACCATTCAACTGGTTATAGTCCATTGAAAAATCAGAGATTAGGATATCAGTGCCATGAGAAGCCGGAGTCAAGTGTGCCGTGAGTTGATAATATCCGGTTAGTCCAAGAAATCGAATACAGATGAGAGTTCTATATCAGGCCAGTCTAACTACGAAACATCAAGATCAAACCAGGACTCTGATGCTCCATCTGTCAACGCGGAAGTCATGTCGGCTTTCATGGAAGCATAGTCGCACGTTTCCCCTATTGAGCGATGGTAGGTCTCAAAGTCGCTTGGGGAGGTATAGATACACATAGCCCAACAATGCCAATCCATTGCGGATCGACTCTGTGATGAAGCAGTTTTGACCTCTTCTGGGGAGTAGAACTTTTTCTTTCCGTGTTTCTTTACTAGAATTTCCCCAACCTCCTTTCCATAAGCCTTCTTATCTTCTGGTGCTAACTCACATGGTGTCATAATCTCTCCTGGTCGATTTCGATTGGATAATGCCTAATTAGAAATTGACTGACTTAATAGTAATGGAGAGATTATCGGAATAGAAGAAGACGAAGTTGAAAATGATGGTAGGTAGGTCAAGATAATGGTCAGAGCAGCTGATACGGAATCAGTGGGTCATCGACCTTGAAGGCCAACTATTGCAAGGATTTAGAATAACGCCGCCAAATTAAAAACCTTTTTGAAATCTGTTTCTGGAACGTTTGCCAGTTTCGCCTAACTTGCTCCTCTTGGGTATTCGTCCAAACCAATAGGGGTGAAATGAAGTCTGTCCTCTTGAAGAATGTCTAATTGTCGGCATAGCTCATCTATCTCTATTTCTCTTTTTGGTGTCCATTCGGTCGGTTGCTCTACCATTCCCATGTCTTTCGAGGTATCACTAGCGCCACCAGAGATTGGTGGGGGTTCGGTAGCTATGCCTATGATTCGCTTTACCCACCGACATCTCTTCAACATCTCCATGCAATATGCATAAAGTGTATGAGCCCTTGCTTGGCAATACTGCTCATAGCTGCAGTCAAGCTCTTCTCTTGGAAGTGCATAAGTCATAAACACATAACCTATACCATGGCGGGGATTTTCTTGACTCGGAAGCATGCATCGAAAATAACGGTCGTGTTGGTTCGCTACTTGTAACACTTCTAAAATAGCCTCGCCGTACAGTCGTCGAATAATTCGAGGCTCCTGCGCCATGTATCGAACACCTACCTCAATCTGAGCAATATTGTCCGGCCTGCCATCTGGGACGATGGTAGTTCCTTCCAACATGGGGTTTGTAAATGCTTCGATCAGATGATCCCATACATAGGAATTTTTATCTGCTTCCTTCTTCCTAATAAACTGAGGATGTTCTGTTAAACCCACATAATGACCTGTAGAAAGTTGGAACTTATCCTCTGGCATCCACTGGCGATCTTCTGGATGAACAAATCCATGTCGGTCATTATCCATATGAGTAAGGTAATGTGCGAGTAATTCTTCCTCTCCGGGAGCGTGAAATAAATTTCCAGAACGAGCGAACACAGCTTTGTGTTCCAGGTAATCCACAAAATCAGTGACGGTATCAAGCTCTTTCATCAGGATATCTAATGTAACCTCATTCACAACGTGTATGAATGAGCCTGAAGGTTCTACGTCCCCAACAGTAAAGGGAAAATAATCTGCAGAGGTAAGATTCGTGTGTTCCTCACCCTGTAAACTTGGATGAATCATGAAGCTGCCGCTATCACCTCCAAAAAAATTACTACACGCTTCGTGTGCACCTAAAGCGACCACGACTCCATGTACTTTCCGAGTATTCCTTGGTGGTATTTTAATTGGTAGAACTTTTGTGCAGGCCGAATCAAGAAAAAGACGATCTGGGTTTTGATTGATCCAACGCTCCGCACCTCGAACTTGAAGGACTGATTTTTTTACTGCTTTTGCATACCATCGTGACCATGCCAAATTAACATCATCATTTTTTGGCCATGCGATAGTTTTATCACTAAAAATGATGACTTGGTCTCCACAAACCACCAGCAGATCACAGAGCTCCTTTCCAGCACGGCGACCATGTACAAGACCATCTCGGTACACATTGGGGTATGCCCAGAGATTGAGAAAGGTACGATCAGCGAGCTGGGCCAAATATCGCTCTGACTTGGTGGTCCCTTTACTGCGAGAAGTTTCTTCCATAGCTCCATTATAATAATTCCTTCTCCAGAAAACCGGATGTAGCACGATACAATTTTCAGGAAAATGAGGCCACTTTTTCTCTTCCGCATGGCCCCAAAAATCCAATGGCGTTATTCGAGAAAATGGGAAAGGCAGCCGCCCGATTTCCAGAGACAGGTTTAAAACAGATTTTGCCCCGAACGGGGTGCTGGCGCGGACGACCTAAGTAGTTGATTGTATTGGTGGGCCGTGTAGGGATCGAACCTACGACCCGCTGATTAAGAGTCCGCTGCTCTTAATAAAAATACATGTTTTAGAATATTTCATTATGCATGCGACTTCTCATCTTGAATAGGACGGAATTGTTGGTCCCCCGACATGATCCGACGCCTGCAGTCCGGCCATGGGGATGGACGCTCTTATTATTGGCGGGCCTTGTTTGAGCGTAGCGAGTTGGTCCGCACTCAAACATAGCCTGCGTCCATCTCATTTAATCTTACCGGACTGGGCGTCAATGGTTTTGGGTCCTTTTGCCGAAACAAAAGGGCCTCGGCTGCCGGGCCGAAACCCGGCAACTCGCAACAAGACAAAGAATGCTCGATTGAAATATATAGAGTGAAATTTAAATGGCTGGCCTATAGCCTAAGATGGTGTGACGCACAGAGGTTGAACCTGTGACTCAAAGATTAAGAGTTTGCTGTTTTTTCTTGAACGACAGAGCCGTGATATAGTGCGGACACCGTACCTCACTTATACTTCGACTTCCCCTCCATCACATTCACCAAACTGCGAAGCGCTTGATTCACTGATTCTGCATTAGGAAACCGTGCTGCAACATCAGGCGCCTATACCACCACATTTGATCCTTGATAGGGCTGTTGAAAAAACCCGCCAGCGGCGTTCTCGCCATTTTCGCGTGCTCACGTACGAAGTGTACGCTCCGCGCGGGAATAGGGTTGTGGCCTTGCTGGACGGACTTTTTTGAACCGCCCCGAAGCCGCTGATAGGTAACATGACTCTTGGCCTGTGTGCTCTTGACGATCTGTATTATTCAAAACTGCCTTGATGATAGGACTTTGCATATTTCCCTCTACCACTTTGGGAAAAATCATATTCCTCTCTCATTCCTTCATCTTCAGATTCCTTGTCCATAGCATTCTCTGCCAGACATTTTTATGGGTCTGATCTCTCTGAAGCACCACGGGTTGAGACCAACGTTTACCAAAGTCGAAGAGTAGACGATGCAATATCGCTACATTCGCTTCCTTTTTCACGGGTTATTTTTATCTGCGGACTTCTCCCTCTCCGAACATCTTCAGATACTCACTAAATACAAACACTCTGTTGCGCTGATAGCCGGTTGTTTCAACCAGTATTCTTTGCTCAACAAAGGCTTTAGCCAAACCATTTGCTGCCTTAGGAGACAGACTAGTCATTTTCTGTACATCTTTGATTGTGACGACTGGTTTTCTAAAAAGCTGATGAAAAAATTCTATTCCCTGTTTCGCTCGTTTGCCCATTAGAAGGATTCGTTCTTTTTCAATGGAGGATTTCAATTCTGTGATTGCCTTCAATGTGGCCACAGAATTTTCTGCCGTCCGTATCACCCCTGTCAGAAAAAACTTAATCCATTGCCCAAGATCATTTTTGGATCGAACAAATGTCAGGTTGTCGTAATACAATGTCTTGTTTTTTTCAAAGAAATCGGAGAGATACAAAAGAGGTTTGTCGAGAATGCCGCTGGAGACCAGATACAGGGTGATCAGCAATCGTCCGGTTCTGCCATTGCCATCCAGAAAGGGATGAATGGTCTCAAACTGATAGTGAGCGATTGCAATTTTTATTAAATGCGGTACATGAATCTCGGTCTTATGAAGGAAGAACTCCAGATCAGACATTAATGCTGGCAGCTCAGTATGTGCAGGAGGGATGAAGACTGCATCCGCAAGACTTGCTCCGCCAATCCAGTTTTGAGATTGCCGAAATTCACCAGGATTTTTCTGGTCGCCTCTGCCACCCGACAGTAGTATCTTGTGGGTATGTTTAATCAGTCTGTTGGATAATGGAAGTGTTTGAAGCTCCTCTATGGCAGCATTCATTGCACTGACATAGTTATTGACCTCTTTCCTATCGTCTCGTTTTTCCGGATCGATTTCCTTCTCTTCGATCAGCGCTTCTTCTATATTAGTGCGTGTGCCCTCAATTCGGCTAGACACGACCGCTTCCTTATAGATATGCATGATAATAAACATATCTGTGTCTGGAACAAACCGGGAAAAGGAATTCAATTCCCCCAATTTCAATGATGCTTTTTCTAGCAATTCATTGATGACCGTATCCGTCCAGTAATAGGGGTGATTAATTTTCGCTGGCAGGAAGTACTGGTACTCATAGCCTTTTTTATATGAGCCCGCTTTGAATTCCGTAATGTTCATCAGCATTCCTAAAGTAGCATATAGATTTAGTTATTATACCTTAACGCGTTAAAGTAAAATATAAATTTCCTTGTTTTACTTTGTTGGTGCTGCCAAAGCTCTCTTATTCAACATTGTGAGTTTGGCATAGACAATCACACCACAACGTGTTGAAAACAAAAGATAAATACTATACATACTTCACTCATGCCATTTATTATTACTTTTGTGTATACATAGCCATAGATAGGTATAATTTGGTATTGGATCCTAGCAAACTAAAAACGGCAGTTGGATCACGAAACTCTGCACAACCCGGCACACCTTGAAACTTTAAAAATTGACTCATCATCCACAAGGTGACCACGCAATTTTTAAAATTCCTATGCACATCAATTGCTTGCACAGCTTTTTCGCGCGCAACTGCCGTCTTTAGGATAAACGCAGGGTTGATTCCGGAATGCTGAAGAAAATGGTAACGGGCTCCATTTCTTTTTCTCTGGCTCTTACAAAGAAGACTTCTCTTCCTGAACCGGTCGAAACAACAACATCACATCACCCGACTCCAACCTCTGCCCATCCTGAAATTCCCACGGCGATAAAATCGTCCCCTGCCGATAGACTCGAAGGAGAACATCTGGCTGCAAATCGCTGGCGGTCTTTCCAACATCTGCATCTTTCACGGTTTGCTCAACAATATTGACTTGCCCCCCAACGGTGAGAAAGTCTTCTAAATAATCAGCCAAATATTGTTGATCCACGGCTGCGGCCAACATATACCCCCCATAGGTGGCCGGAGAAATAATCGTTTGGGCCCCACCCTGGCGGAAGAGTTTCACATTTTCTTCTTCCTTGGCACTCACAATCACTCGACAATGTGTATTGAGATTTCGAACCGTTAATAAGATAAGCGCATTCGAGTCATCACGACCGGCGGCAATAATGACCGCTTTGGCACAGCTCAAGAATGCGCCATGCTGTAAGAGGCCTTCTTGTGTCGCATCTCCTTTGAGTGCCACCACCCCCAACTCTACGGCCGTTCGCACTCGATCATCTAGAGGATCAATGACCACAATAGATTCAGCGTTGGTTCCTTTTGCTAATAATTCTTTGACGGCGGAATAGCCCGTGTGCCCAAACCCACACACGACGACATGCTGATCAAGATTCGATTGAAGTTTTGCCATACGAAATACCTCAGTAAATTGTCTTAACGCCAATTGATAGGCTGTTCCTAAAAATAGGATCCAGATAAAAATTCGAACGGGTGTCACCACAAGGGCATCGATCATTCTGGCTCGAGAAGTCACAGGCACGATATCTCCATACCCCACGGTTGTGACCGTGACCATGGTGAAATACACGACATCCGGAAAGGACATGTGGCCATCACTTTGATCTTTCAATCCTTCTCGATCCAGCCACAGCACCCCGATCAACATGCCAAAGAGGAATACAACCATCCCTAGCCTGATCAACAGCGTGCGGACAGGATCCAAATCCGAAGGCATGTACACGACACGCCTTAAAAAGAGTGAGGATTTGGGTTTTGATTTAGTTTTAAAGGGGAAAGCCATAATACAATCGAATCATACGGAATTTATGGTTCAAACCTTACAGTTTTATGATGGGCCTCGAATATCCCTCTTGGATGTTTACCGTCAACTTCGCGTTACCTCGTGACCGCATCGCTCTCCTGTTTCCAACCCTCTGGTCAAATGGCTTTTCTCTGTCGCCGGGTTTCGCCCCGGCAGGCGAGGCCCTTTTGTTTCGGCAAAAGGATCCAAAACCATTGACGCCCCGTCTGAACTCATTAAAGAGGAAGGACGCCAGACTGTGGTAGGCGGCCCAACTCGCTTTACTCAAACAAGGCCCGCCAATTTTTTGAAGCATCCCTCCCTGGGATCAGACGGCAGGCGTCGGACTAAAAAGTGAGACAAACCATTGATGCCTCATTAGCCCGTAGTATTCCCCATCCATTTTCTAAGGAGAGGAAAACTGAACTCCTGCAGACCTTCTAGGCTTGAATCCGTGTTTTCCGAATGTTCCCCAAATCGCGGCCATGGATGAAGCCTACCCTGTCAGGGGCCAGAATATGACTAACAAGGGAAGGGAGACGGCAAGAATTAAAATTTCCAGCGGCAAGCCCATGCGCCAATAATCCCCGAATCGATAGCCGCCGGGTCCCATGACTAATAAATTATTTTGATGCCCTATTGGTGTGAGGAACGCACAGGATGCCCCAATAGCCACGGCCATCAGAAATGGGTCGGCATTGAGGCCAAGACTTTGAGCCACCGCGAAGCTAAATGGAGCCATCACCACTGCGGTTGCGGCGTTATTCATGACATCTGACAACAACATGGTGAACACCATAATCAGACCGAGTAAAAGAATTGGAGAATATCCAGTCGTCACATCAACGAGATATTGGGCCAACACGGTCGTGGCGCCACTCTGCTCTAATGCTCGGCCAAGGGGAATCATGGCCCCTAACAACACCAAGACTGGCCAATCAATCACTTGATACACATCTCGCGGAGACACCACGGTCAGTAATACCATGCCCAAAGCGGCACCCATTAATGCAATCGGAAGGGAGACCAACCCTGTCAAGGCACTCACCAACGCCACACCAAAGAGACCCCCAGCTAACAAGGCTTGACCAGATTTTCCTAATTTAATGCCACGTTCGGCCAACGGCAAACATCCCAACGATCCAATCACTTCAAACACCTGTTCTTTGTCCCCTTGTAAGAGCAACACATCGCCAGCCTTAAATCGAAATTCTTTGAGTCGGCCCCGATACGGAGTCCCTTGGCGTGACACACCTAATAAGGAGACACCAAATCGACTACGGAGCTTTAATGTGCCAGCCAATCTCCCCACTAACCAGGAACGGTCAGGTGGGACCACGGCTTCTAATAATATTTCATCTGGAGTCCCCGTCGGCTTTTTTGTCTCCAGCTCTTCCACTTCATCTTTTGATTGCGTGCCTGTTAATTCCAAACCCAATGCCGAGACAAATTTATTAAGCCCCTGAGGCCCTGCTTCCAACACCAAGACATCTCCCACTTGAATCTCTTCCCGCCAAGCCGCCCCTCGAATAGAATGTTCCCCTCGAATGAGTCCGATGATTAACGCATCCGAATCTTCGGTCGCCGATTCTAATTGCGAAAGGGATTGACCAATAGCCTTGGACCCTTCGGGTACTTTGACTTCCGTGAGATATTCCTGGAGATGAAAGAGATCTTGCGGTGCATTTTTAGAACGGCGTGCCATAGGGATCAAATGCCAACCGATCAATGCCACAAAAATAATGCCAGCCACCGCCACCACTCCGCCCACCGGTGAAAAATCGAACATGCCAAATGGCTGCCCGGTAATTTCTGCCCGGTAATTCGCAATGATGATATTCGGTGGGGTCCCTATGAGTGTGGCCATTCCACCTAAAATGGTTCCGAAGGCTAAGGGCATGAGAACCACGGCAGGTGATCGCTTCGCATCGAGAGAGGATTGGATGGCCACCGGCATAAGCAAGGCCAACGCCCCAACATTATTCATGATGGTGGACAGCAACCCACCAACTGTGGATAACCCGATGACATGTAATGTGGGAGAGGACGTCATCCCTTTAATATAGTGGGCCAAGAATTCTACGGCTCCGGCATTGCTCAACCCACGACTGATGATCAGTACCGCGGCGACGGTCACCACAGCAGGATGGCCAAATCCTAAAAACGCTTCATCAGTAGGAACGAAACCCAACAGTGTCGCAATGAGTAACCCGGCAAGCGCGACAAGGTCGTACCGCCAACGTTCCCAGACAAAAAAGGCGACGAGAATACCCAGAAGGCTAATAAGAAAAAGTTGGTCAGTAGTCACCGGCTGGTAACATCCTTAATGGGAATGTTGAAAAAAGCCACCAGCGGCGTTCTCGCCCTTTTGTCGTGCTCACGTACTGAGAGTACGCTCCGCGCGTCAAAACGGCTGCGACCTTGCTGGATGACTATTTTGATCATTCCCGGCGAGGCTCCTGAAATAAAAAAATCCTAGAGCCTATACGGGCCTTTTGGGAAAATATTCAATAGGCCCTTGATTGAAAAAAATTGTATCGGGAAAGAATTTCACGTGATGAGAACGTAGAGGGGAACTTGTCGCATCACTTCCAGAAAAATCACGACTGTGATTTAAGCAGGATCGGAAGACAAATTCAAACTTTCTGCGAGAGCAGAAAGAGAAGAAACAACAATTGAGAGGGAGTCACTCAGGTGAAGACCGTCTTCAACTCGCGACTCGATACCTATCGAACGCGTTTGAGATATGTCAAAAGAGCCAATAGCATGATCATAATTTTGACGGGTACCTCACATCACATCTCATACAAACAGTCATCCGACCGTAAATATGTTCCATCCCTGAGACAGTCTGTCCTGAATGCCTGATATCTCAGGCACTCATGCTACGCCGTTAATCGAGCAACCGGAGTGCGAGGTGCTCTTCGTAACCGCTTCCGAAACGGCAACACTTGCGCCTGTACTGGAGTGGTTCGATGTTGATTGATGACTGGATCTAAAAGATTCCCACACATGACACATCGGTACGCTCGAATCCAGAGCTCCCCCATGCCACCCTTCACGTCCAGGCAATCATCAACCACCATCAGTCCATTACATCTTGCACAATTCATAACTCTCCTCCTTGTGAAAGCCTCCTGCTCCCGCGGTTGTCAATAGGTGAGTGAGTGCATCATGCATGCCACAGAAATTGTGGCACTCACAAACAACTGAAAAATGTGGAGTGTATGACGGCGAAAAAAGAAGAGAGGAAAGAATATCTGCGTATGAATGTTTGGAGTCTACAACATTTTGTAGAAAAAAAAAAGAGTCAACATACATTTTGTGGGTTTACAAGAAAAGAAGGATATCGCGCCATCACGACATATTTGAAGAAACACTTTCAAACCATCGGCACATTCACATTGATTCCTTGCTCCCTTCGCTTCGTTGCACAAAGATTGTGGTGTGATCTGTCAGGCCTGATAGAATTTTGACAGGGTCATGTCATCGCACTGGATGGAGTCCGGGACCATCGGGGAGTCCAGGCGTCTTAAACATGAGCACATCAAAAGTGCTACCTAAACTCGCTGGCTTGGTTAAGACATCAACTTCCTGCTGTCTGGAAAGAAAGTCCTTTCCGGTCCCAATATAATCCTGAATACCAAGATTCATCAGCCATGTTCCTTGAGAAGTCGAACCAGCGAACGCAAGGCCTAAGGTATTTGCCTCTGACATGACTGCGGTAAAATCGACATCGGCCGTCAAATCTTGTTGTCCAACAGCAAAAAACGGGTCATGGATCTGTTGCTGTTGGTAATACGAACGTAAGGTCCCATTCCGATGATGGTATGAATAGATATTTGACGCTTTGTCACCGTAGTCAACAAAAATGATGTATCCCGGATTAACGACTCTCTTCAATTCTTGAAGAAAAGGCTGTATGTCTAAGCATAGTTCTGCAACATGTCCACGGCCAAGATGTATGTGTTCGTCTGTTAACCGCTGCAATAGGGCGGGCGTCGAGACATCTCCAGTTTGTTCACAGAATTCTCCCGCTTCATCGACGTCCACGAATAATTCACACACCTCCTCGTTGGCCAAGCCCATGACCCGATGGACCGGCAACGCATCCAACACTTCGTTGCCAAAGACAATTGTCGGAGTAGGATCAAGTCCTTTCAACGTCTCAACAGACGTCAGCCCTTTTTTTTCTTGTTTTTGTCTAAACCCTGGACTTGTTTCACATACAAGATAGTCATGAGGGATCGTAAGGAAAGAACGAATGCATGCCCCTAGTTGCCCGGTCCCTCCCCCGAGTTCTATCACTCGAACTGAACCACCCATGATTTTGGAAGCCTGCGTAATGGCTTGAGCCACCCCAAACCCAAAAGCTGTAAATTTGGCACTCGTGTCAAAAGGTCCATCAGAACTCCCGATGGAGGGCGCTTGGGTATAGAACCCATGGATCTCATGAAACAGTGCGAGGGACATGAAATCCCGGAAGGTCATCGGACCTTCAGCACGAATTTTGTCCTTTACTATGCTGGAAAGTTCTGTGGGAATCCGATTCACGGTTTTTTTTCAAGGTCTCGTGAGCATCTGTCAGGCACTCACTCCGTCACGCTAAGAAGAAAAGACGGCAGGAATGAAATAAAGACAAAAAAAAGGGTGCCAAATTTGGCACCCTTTTTTCTAAAACCTAAAAACGAATTGATTAATTCATTTTTGTTGAAGTGGCCCCAGCTGGATTGATAGGCACCTTGTTCATGGTGTCAGTTTCTGGCAAACGACCGGCACCCATGGATTTTTTAATCCGAGCACGATTCGCATCGCTGACATCATTCATGGCTGCTTTGGATGCAGTTCCCTGAGAAGTCTCCAACGTAGCACCGCCAACTGCATTTGTTTGTCCTGGATCATTTGCCGTTGATTGGCCAGTCACAGGAGATTTCCCTTGGGCTGGGTATCCAGGATGAGCTGGTGGCTTTGCCTGAGCAAACGCCATTGAGACGACCAAACAACTCGCAGCCACCGTTCCAAGAATAATTCCAATCGCTTTCATAAGACCGCTCCTTTGTTAGTTATAACGGGTTAACAATAGAAAATGGTCACAATGTATTCATGTGATCTTCAAATTTCAATGGAAGAGCGGAATCTTAGGCAGA